>NZ_JAXMIH010000023.1:358101-716203 GCF_034366625.1 Prosthecobacter sp. | reverse complement strand
CCGCGCTCCCTTCCAATCACACCGCGATCTCAGCCTTGATCGCCGGATGCGGGTCGTAGCCTTCGAGGGTGAAGTCTTCGAAGCGGAAGGCGTCGATTTCTTTGACGGCGGGGTTCAGCTTCATCACGGGCAAGGCACGCGGTTCGCGGGTGAGCTGGAGCTTGGCCTGGTCGAGGTGATTCGCGTAAAGATGCAGATCGCCGAAGGTGTGGACGAATTCGCCGGGTTGGAGGTCGCAGACCTGCGCGACCATCATCACGAGCAGCGCGTAGCTGGCGATGTTGAACGGCACGCCGAGAAAGAGATCTGCGCTGCGCTGGTAGAGCTGGCAGCTCAGTTTTCCGCGATCGACGAAGAACTGAAACAGGCAGTGGCAGGGCGGCAGGGCCATTTTTTCGATGTGCGGCACGTTCCAGGCGCTGACGATGTGGCGACGGCTGTAGGGATTCGTTTTGATGCCGTGGATGAGCTTGGCGATCTGATCCACAGGCTCCGCGCCCGGCGCTCCCTGCCAGCGACGCCATTGCGCGCCATAGACCGGGCCGAGATCGCCGTTTTCGTCGGCCCACTCGTCCCAGATGGTCACTTTGTTCTCACGCAGGTAACCGACATTCGTGTCGCCCTTCAAAAACCAGAGAAGCTCATGGATGATCGAGCGTAGGTGCAGTTTTTTCGTGGTGACGAGCGGAAAGGTGGTGCTGAGGTCGTAGCGGCTTTGTTCACCGAAAACGGAGTAGGCTCCCGTGCCAGTGCGGTCTTCACGGTAGCTTCCGTGTTCGAGCACTTTGCGCAGCAGGCGGTGGTATTCTTCCATCGTCCAGTCATAGCGGGGCATGCGGCGGATGCAAACGCGGCGGTTGCAGCAGCGCTCCCCTGCCTCGATGCTCCGCCCATGGCCGATCTGCCTGACGACAGCACTTTGCGCACCCGCATGCAGAAACTCCGCCTTCGCGAGGAGGATCTGGAGGAGTCGTTCATCCGTGGTTCGGGCGCTGGCGGCCAGAAGATCAACAAAACCAGCTCCACCGTCGTGCTGCGGCACATCCCCAGCGGCATCGAAGTGCGCTGCCAGCGCGAGCGCTCGCAATCGCAAAACCGCCTGATTGCCCGCCAGGAACTCTGCGAGCGCTTGGAAGCCGCGTTTCAAACCGCCCAACTCGAAATCCAGAACGAGCGCGAAAAAAAGCGCCGACAGACCCGCGCCCGCCCTCGCGGCCTGAAACGGCGTTTCGTCGCCGGCAAACGACACCGCGCAGGAATCAAAGAGGGGCGTGGAAAAGTCGGGGGCGACGAGTGATCCGCGAACGTTCTTGCCACAGCGACTTCACGCGGCATGATCGCCGCTCCCATGAAAGCGCTCGTCCTCACCGCCCCGTCTGAGTTCAATTACGATCTCAACTTTCCCGAACCCACGCCCGCCGCTGGCGAAGTGCTGGTCAAAGTGCAGGCCTGCGGCATCTGCGGCAGTGACATTCACGGCATGGACGGCCGCAGCGGCCGCCGCCAGATGCCCATCGTGATGGGCCATGAGGCTGCGGGCGAAATCATCGGCCTGGGCGAAGGCGTAACCGGCTGGAACCTCGGTGATCGCGTGACGTTTGATTCGACCGAATACTGCGGCGAATGTGAGGAGTGCAAAGCCGGCTTCGTGAACCTCTGCCCAAACCGCCGCGTGCTGGGTGTGTCGCCGGGTGAATACCGCCGCCACGGTTGCTTTGCCGAAAAGATCGCGCTGCCGACACGCATTCTCTATCGCATCCCCGAAGCGCTCTCTTATGAGAAGGCGGCCTTTGCCGAACCGGTGTCGATCGCACTGCATGCGGTGAATCTGGCCGATGGAGTCGAAGTGGGCGAGGCCTTCACGACGGTGGATAAGACCTGCGGTGACGAGAGCTGCGAAGGCTGCGATTGCGAAAGCGAATCGAATGGCGGCACCGCCGTAGTCGTGGGAGCCGGTTTGATCGGCCTGCTGGTCATTCAAGCGCTCAAGGCGCGTGGCTGGGAAAAAGTCATTGCCGTCGATCTCGATGACAAGCGCCTCGAACTCGCCCTCAAGCTGGGTGCGGCGGAAGTTTTCAACGCGAAACAAGAAGGCTTGGCGATGCACATCCGCAAGATCTGCGGCGGCGACGGCGCTGACGCGAGCTTTGAAGTCGTCGGCGCTGCCGCTCCGCTCGATCTCGCAATCCGCAGTGTGCGGAAAGGCGGCCAGGTCGTTCTCATCGGCAATCTACAGCCGAACACGCCTTTCCCATTGCAGGAAGTCGTCACACGCCAGATTACGATCAAAGGCTCATGCTCCTGCGCCGGTGAGTATCCCGAGGCAATCCGCCGCATCCAAGACGGCAGCATCCAAGTCGAGCCGCTGCTCAGCGCCGTGGCCCCGCTGGCTGAAGGCGCAGGCTGGTTCAAGCGCCTTTACGACAACAAAGAAGGCCTGCTCAAAGTGGTGCTGCAGCCCGCCTGATTGCCATGATTCGCCTTTTCCTCCTGCTCTCACTGCCGCTCTACATCCTCGACCAGCTCACGAAGAGCTGGATCGTGGCAAACTTCCGGCTCTATGAAACCGAGCGGGAGATCATCCCCGGCATCTTTTGGCTGCACCACGCGGCGAACACCGGCGTGGCCTTCGGCATGTTCAACGGCACCGAGTACGCGAACTACGCCTTCACCGCCGTCTCTCTGGCCGCGCTCACATTCATCTATGTGATGCATCGCAAAGGGCTCTTCCCCGGCAAGTTGAGCCGCCTCGCCGTGGCGCTGCTGGTCTCCGGTGTCTTTGGCAATCTCACCGACCGCCTGTTCCGCACGCATGAGGGCGGTCATCTCTTCGCGGGCACGTTCCTCGACGGCTATGTGGTCGATTTCTTGAAGTTCGACTTCGGTTTCCCGCCGTTTCATCCCTGGCCCTCGTTTAATGTGGCCGACTCGTGCGTCGTGTGCGCGGCAATCTTGCTGGCGATAGCGTCGTTCGTGGAAACGCCGGCACCGTCCAAGAAGGCGTGATTCATTCCACCGGCGGCGGCGCCCAGCGATAAATGCCGCCGAGCCACGCGGAACTGCCCGGCGGTGTTTGTTTGCGCTGCGTTTCCACCCACAGGAAGCCGCCTTTTCGTCGCAAACTGACGCGAATGTCTTTCGCATCCTCCGGCACTTCGGGTTCGACGAAGACCGCCTCCGCCGTGCTTTCGCCATTCTTCGATTTCACCGCTTCGGCTGGTATTTGACCCGCCAGATCCATCCCCTGCAACTCGCTCACCCGCGTGCAGGAGAGGTTCACGCGCAGTTTGCCATCTTTCGCACGACGGATGCTCACATGACCGCCAAAACCATCGTCATACTCGCCGTCCCACGCTCCGGCACTTTTCGGGTCAGGCTGCTGCTGCATGAAGGAATAACCCAGAGCAGTGGCTTCAGCGAGTTTGAGCCAGTAGTTGGCGTCTTTCTCCTGAAGCGGCGGCTCTTTGCCTGCTGCGAAGGGTTGCGCAGGCTTCGGCTGCACCGGCGCGGGTGCTTGATAGGCGATCTTCATCCAGCGCTCTCGCAACACGGCCCAGCCCGCCTTCCAGTCTGAGGCCAGCGGCTTGTCCACCGCAGGCCAGGAGCGCGAGGCGTTCTTCAACGCCGCCGCCAGACGATCCTCGGCGGCTTGAAACTCTTTGCGGGCCAGTTGCACGCGCTTCTCATCACTCACCCGACGATAGATGCCCAGGATGCCCGGATCCTGCGGCATTTTTTGTTCCGGCTTGAAACTGATCTCCATTTTCGACTCGCCACCCTTGGCGATGAAATACGAGCCACGGTCCTGACCTTCATCGACGACAGCGGCAAACACGATCTGGTTGTCCTTCCGCGTCCCCTGCCCTGACCAGCGTCCTGTCGATCCTGGATCAGCCGCCATACGAACGCTGACCTCCACACGGCTGCCTGAGGTGCTGATAGTGAGATAGCGCTGCCCTACTTCATCAAAAAAATGCGAGACACCTGGCGACTCAACAGCTTGGGCAATCGTCCCGGCCAGGCACAGAACCAACAAGGGGACGAAGTTCGAGTTCAGGCGTGCATTCATCGTCGCTCATTCTCATAAGCGGATGCCGCATGTGCAAGAATTAGAAAAGGAGGTTTTAACGAATCCTCTATAATGATCGCATTTTTGGTCAAATCGGGCCGCCAAACTGGCTTTGGACTCGAAAATTTACACCAAAACTGTCCTGCCGCTTTCAAGAGGGCTTTGAGTAGTCAGTTTCGCGATTTTTGTAAATTGTTTATTTTCAATTATTTAGCTCAAATCGAGGTGTTTGAAATTATCAAATTTACAATTTTATGAGTTATTTCTGATATAGTTGTTGCAGTGATTCTGAATTTTGCTATAAATACTAGCAGAAACAAGAACCACTTACGCAGCCATGAAAACACTCATCCGCCTCGCCCTCACCGTCAGCCTCCTCACAGTCGCTACCGCCGCGAACGCTCAGAACGGTTATTCAGCTGCCGGCTACTACGCCGCTCCTCAGGCCCAGGCCGCTTACGCCCAGCAGCAGGCCAACGCTCAAGCTTGGGCCGCCTACAACGCCCAGCAGGCCAATGCTCAGGCGTGGTCCAACTACTACGCCCAGCAAGCTGCCGCTCAGCAGGCTGCTGCCCAACGTGCCGCTGCTCAGCGCGCTGCCGCTCCTGTCGCTGGCAATTCGCAGATCCGCTTCGACGGCCGCTTCGCTGCCGTCGGCCAGACCGCTCCTCAGGCCCTTCAGTTCGCCGTTTATGCCGCCAACACCCTCCAGAACAAGCCCTACGTGCTTGGTGGCGGCCATCGCAACATCGAAGACAGCGCTTATGACTGCTCCAGCAGCACTTCTTACATCCTCATGAAGGCAGGATTGCTGAACCGCTGCCTGTCCAGCAAGGAATTCGCCACCTATGGCGAAGCTGGTGCTGGCCGCTTCATCACCATCTGGGTGAAGCCTGGCGAGCATGTTTTCATGACCATCTGCGGTCTTCGCATGGACACCTCCGGCCAGGTCACTGGCGAAGGCCCCCGCTGGCGCACCAAGGGCCGTAGCTATGCCGGCTTCAGCCCTCGCCATCCTTTTGGCATGTAATTCTCATTTTTGTGACTCGATTCTCACTCACGAAACCAACAAACCGTTCAAACCTGAAACTCACCCACCTAAAGCACCTCAAACCTCTCAAACCTACGAATCATATGAAAACGAACACCACCTCCTCCCACAACGAAATCACCCTCGGCTGGACCTCAATGCCTGCTTATGGCGAAGTGATGAACAAGCTCGTTGGAACCTCCCACACCAATGTGACGAGCAGCCTGAACCTCGAAAAGAAGGGCCTTATGAGCTCTTTCTGGAGCATGCTCAGCAGCGCCAAGTAAGCGCCACCTGCGATCCCGCCCTTCGCCTTGCGCTCTGCATTGCGGCTGGTATGGCTGAAAGTTTCCCAAGCATGCAAGTTCTCCGTTCCATCGAGACGCTTTCCACCCTTCCAGGCCCCCTCGCCCTTGCCGTGGGTGTGTTTGATGGCCTCCACCTCGGCCACCAAGAGGTGATTCGAGCCGCTCAAGAGCATGCGGCCCAGCATCACGGCACTGCGGTGGTCGTCACCTTCGATCCCCATCCGGCGCATGTGCTGCGCCCTGGATCAGCGCCGAAACTGCTCTGCGGCCCGCGTCATCAGCAGTTGGTCCTCTCTCAAATCGGCATTCCCTGCCTGCTGGCCTGCCCCTTCACGGCTGAGACGGCGAAAACGCCCGCACGCGAATTCATCCAGCAACTCGTCGAGGCCGCACGTCCGCTGGGCTGCATCTCCGTCGGCTACACGTGGAATTTCGGCCACAAACGCGAAGGCAACATCCACCTGCTCATGGAAATGGGCCAGAAGCACGACTTCGCCGTGTATGGCGTGCCGCCGTTGAAAATCGACGGCGAAATCGTCAGCAGCACCTTGATCCGTGAAGCCATTTCCACAGGCAACTTCACCAAGGCCGCCACACTGCTTGGCCGCGACTACTCCGTCTTCGGCACCGTCATCGAAGGCCAGAAACTCGGCCGCCAGCTCGGTTCCCCCACCGCGAATGTCGATGTGGAAAACGAGCAACTCCCGCCGCTCGGCGTTTATGCCGTGCAGGCACGCATCGGCGATGCCTGGCTGCCCGCTGTCGCCAATCTCGGCCGCCGACCCACCGTCGCTGAAAATGCCGAGCCTTCGCTCGAAGTGCATCTCCTCGACTGGAGCGGCGATCTTTACGGCAAGGACTTGGAAGTCCGCTTCACGAAGTTCCTGCGTCCTGAGATGAAATTCAGCGGCCTCGACGAACTCAAGGCGCAGATCCAGCGCGACATCGAAACGGCGCGTGTTTGAAAGTACGACGGACACTCCTGTCCGTCGATTCCACGCGCGCGCCGCTCACACGACAGACAAGAGTGTCTGTCGTACTTTTACTTCTTCGGCTTCGGCGCCTCCTGCTTCGGATAACCTTCCAGCTTCACCACGCTCACCGCTGTTTCCGTGGGAAAATCCGCCGGCACCGCCGCTGTGCGCTCCACATTGCCCGTGGCCACCCATTCCGTGCCGCGTTGCAGGATCGTGTAAAAGCCGCGATCCAGCATCGAGTAATCCGCATGGCCCAGCGTGGTGTGAAACACACGGCCCTTGTGATAGGCCAGCACCAAGTTGTTCGGCTCGCTTACCGCCGTGAGATCCGACACCGCCGTGCTCAGCACGTCCACATTCTCCGCCGGACCACGCAGCTTGCTATAAAGCTCGTCCTTCGCATGCAACCAGCGCTTCGGCAGACCGCGGGTGATCGGATGATCAGGATTCTGAATCTCCACCACAAACTCATGCTGCGCCCCATGCGCGCCGCCATTGCCAGCACTCGTATCGCGGAACAGCTTGCCGTCCTTCACATATAACCAAGGACCCGACTTCTCATTGCGTCCACCCCAGCCACCGACGCCAATCATGTCATTGTATTCCTTCCAGTCAGGAAACGAATTGTTCGCCGCATGCACGGAGACGAAACCACCGCCATCCGCGACATACTTCGTGAAGGCAGCGCGCACGGCTTCCGGCCACGGTTCGCCGTTGTAGTTGCTCACCACCGCCTTGTAATCGCCAAACACAGGCTTCCACGCGTCCCAAGCCTCTTTCGGCGCACCCTTCGGTGGCGTCGTGCTCACAGCGACCGTGAAGGCACCGCTGCTCTCCAGCGCGTTCTTCAGCACCGGCGTGGTGATGTCCCATTTGTGATTGTTTTGCCCGTCCACGATGAGGACTTTCAATGTGTCGGCGGCTTGCAGGCTGCCGAAGGCGAAAACGAGTGCGGAGAGAAGAAGTGAGCGCATAAGAAGCCTCGTTGCTACCAGCCTGCCCCAGTTTTGGCAAGAACGAACGCAACGCGCGGCCCGTAATTCACCTTGACCCTCCGTGCTGCACCTGCCCACAGTGAGATGTTCCTCCTGATGTCTCTGCTCATCGCTGCTCTGATTTACCTGAACCTGTTGCTGATCCTCGCGGTTGTCTCCGCCTCGGAAACCGCCATCCACAGCGCACGGGACGTGGAGGCGCAGCTTCTGACCGCCGGCGAAGGGGACGTGGCCAACAAACTCCGCGCCATCACCGCCAACCCCTTCGCGCAATTGCACCGCGCGCTGCTGCTCTCCGCCGCGCTGAACCTCGCGCTCGCCGCGCTTGGCCTGTGGCTTGTCACCGGCCCTCTGCGTGCGCTCGGCTGGAATCCTTGGGCCGCCTCATCCATTCTATTCTTGGCAACGGTCCTGCTAGGAGACATGGCCCCGAAATTTTTTGCCGCGCGCAATCCCTCCGTGGTTTTGCTCGGCAGCCTGCGTCTTCTGCATCCGCTGCGCAATGTTCTCGATCCTCTCGCCGCCCTCGTCGATCGCGCCACCGACGCCCTTCTGCAAAAATTCGTCGCCAAGCATGTGAAGACGCGCCTGCCCGTCACACGCGACGAGTTTGAAACCCTCGTCGAAATGCGCCAGGAGCAGGGCCTGCTCGACAACGATGAGAGCGCCATGATCCACGAGACGCTCGACATTGAGGCGCTCACCGTGCGCGACTGCATGATCCCGCGCGTTGATCTCGCGCTCATGAGCAGCGAGGACACGCCGGAAAAGACCACCGCCGTGCTCGAAAAGGCCGCCAGCCGTTTTGTCGTCGTCTATGGCGAGACGCCCGACTCCGTCGAAGGCGTGATCGACACCGGCGCCTGGAAGCTCGCCAACCGTCCACCTTGGAACACGCTGCTGCGCACCCCTGCCTTCGTTCCAGAAACGATGCCCGTGCTCGAAGCGCTCGATCATCACCTGCAGAGCAATGACCAGCCGGTGCTCATCGCCGATGAATACGGCGGCCTCGAAGGCATGATCACACGCCGCGAGATCGCCGACTGGCTGCTTTATGATGCCGCCCCGTGGCATGGGGAAGGCTCCGAAATCCGCGATCTAGGCGGCGGTCGCTACCTGCTCGACGGCGGCACGCGGCTCGATCATCTGCAAAAGGAACTCGACATCGAGATCGACGTCGGCGGCATCGACACCATCGGTGGTCTCGTCTTCAATCAGCTCGGCCACGTACCGAAGCCTGGCGAACGCATCACCATCGCCAGTGCCGACATCAAAGTCCGCCGCATCGTCCGCGCCCGCATTCAGGAGGTCGAGTTGCGCCTCAAACCCAAGCCCTCCGACGAAGCCGCGGACATCTGATCTCAAATTACTCATTTCCAATTTCAGCTTTCAGCTTTTTCCCCGTGACCTGGTTCCTCATCCTCATCGTCTGCCTCGTTCTCTCCTTCGCCCTTTCGGGTCTGGAGAGCGCCGTGCTGGCCGTGAGCCGCGTGCGTGTGCGGCATGCCGCCAGCGAGGGGGATCGTCGTGCGCGCCGCCTGCTGCCGCTGCTGGAGGATCGTGATGCCCTCATCGGCTGCATCACCGTGGCCAACCACATGACCAATCTCGCCGCCTTCGTGCTCATCGCGCTGCCGGTCATTCGCAATGCCAGCCTGTGGGGTTACGCGCTCGCCTTTGTGCTCGCGCTGCCTGTGTTCCTCATCGGCCTGGAAGTGATGCCGAAGAAACTTTTCCGCCGTTATCCGTTTCGTTCGCTGCGCAGCGTCTCGCCCCTCGTGCATCTGGTCGGACTGGGGCGGCCCTTGTTCCGCGCCTTTGCCGCCGTGCGAAACCCATCCGAAAGCACCGAAGCGCCCAGTGAATCACGTCTTGCACGCGGACGCGACGATTTGAAGGTGCTCGCGCACGAGCTCGCCGCGCAGCACCAGCTTTCCGCCACCGCCACGCATCTCATCGGGCGTGTGCTCGACTACAAAAAGCTGCGCGCCGTCGATCTCATGCAGCCGCTCTCGCGCAGCATCGCCCTTGCTACGGAAATGTCCGTCAGCACCGCGCTCATCATCGCTCGCGAGCAAAACTGCACCCTGCTGCCCGTCCTCGGCGAAACCGGCAGCTTCATCGGCGTGCTCGACACCACCGAGCTTCCCGCCACGCTGCCTCCCGACCGCCTCGTGCGCCATCACATGCGCAACCTCGACACCGTTCCCGCCAGCCTGCCCGCCCTGCACACGCTGCAACGCATGCGCAAGCAGGGCCGCCGCCTCGCCATCGTCCTCGACGAACGCCAGGCTCCTCTCGGCCTCATCACCGAGGAGCGTCTGCTCGAACCGCTCATGCATTGAGTTGGCAAGAGGCCTGAGTTAGAGGTTATAAGTTAGGAGTCAGGCATGACTTGTTTCATCTTTCACCGGCTCTAACTCCTCACCCTTAACGCATAACCTCCAACCCGCCCGTGCCCTCCCTCCTCTTCGCCACCTCGAACGCCCACAAGACCGAAGAAGTCGCCGCCATCCTCGGCAGCGCCTGGCAGGTCGAAGATCTCCGCGCCCATCCCGGCATCACACTCGATGAGGAAACTGGCGACACCTTTGAAGCGAACGCCATCATCAAAGCCGTCAGCGGCAGCCGTGGCGCTCCGGGTTTGCTCGTGCTCGCCGATGACTCCGGCCTTGAAGTCGATGCCCTCGGCGGAGCGCCCGGCGTGCGCAGCGCCCGCTATGCCGGTGAAACCGCCACCGCCGCCGACAACCGCGCCAAGTTGAAAGCCGAACTCACCAAGAAGGCGATGTACTCTCGCTTCATCGGTCGCTTCCATTGCTGCATGGTCCTCGCGCGCGATGGCGAGGTGCTCCATGTCACCCACGGCAGCGTCGAAGGCCGTCTCATCACGCATGAGGTGGGCGAAGGCGGCTTCGGCTACGATTCTCTCTTCATTCCTGACGGTTTCACCGAGACGTTCGGGGTTCTTCCCGCCGAGACGAAAAACCAGCTCAGCCATCGTGCCCGGGCACTCGCCGCGATGAAGAAAAAACTCGCCGCACTTCGCTGATCGCATGCGCTCTCTGGCCTTCCTTCTCACGCTCGCATTGGCAGGCTGTGTTCAACCACGCGCCGTGGTCGAAACGGAGCCTCCTCAGCCATCACTGGCCCCGCGCTACCCGTCCTGGGATGAAGTCCCCGCCCCCTGGCCAGACGCGGCGGTCGTGCGTCCCACGCCATCCGGCTGGCGTCTCGATGCCCCCGCTGAAAGTCAGCCGCTCATCGGTGATGCCTCTGTGCAAAATCTCAGCGTCAGCAGGCACGGTCATTCCGTCGAAGTCCAGTTCGTCCTGTTCGACAGCCGCAGCTACGAGCTCAAAGTCCTCGACCAGCCCGAAGACTGGTCCGGCGGCGGCAAGATCACCGAATGCATGCGCAAAGCCGGAGCCATCGCCGGGGTGAATGGCGGCTTCTTCACGCCGCAGTTCACCCCCATGGGCCTCATGATCACCGACGGGCAGAAAACCGGTGCGTGGCAGTCCAACAAGCTGCTCACCGGTGCCGTCGTCGTGCATCACACGCCGCAACTGCTCTGGAACACCGAGGTGCGTGACACCAGCAGCTCGAGCGATCTCCTCCAAGCCGGCCCGCGCCTCGTCGATGCCGGTCGTGCGGTGCCGAATCTTGAACGCCGCAAGCACGCCACGCGCACCTTCATCGCCACCGATGGCGCGCAGCGCTGGATCTTCGGCCTCGCCCGCAACGTCAGTCTCGGCGAACTCGCCGACATCCTCGCCACCCCCGGCCTCATGCCCGACTTCCCGGTGCATCGCGCCCTCAATCTCGACGGCGGCCGCTCCTCCGCCCTCTACTACCGCACCGCCGACGGCCGCGAGCACACCGACCCCGGCTGGAGCACCGTGAGAAACTACCTCGGCATTGTGCCACGATAGGGGCGCGTTTGCGATGGTTGACGGTTGTTTGCAGTGGTTGACGATGGTTCTTCCAAACCAAGAACATCGAACCTTTAACCTCTAACTTTTAACTCTTAACAGTTCTCCATGTCCCCTTCCTCCAAAACTTTCCTTCTCGATCTCCTCGCCACGCCGAGTCCCACCGGCTTCGAGGCACGCGGCCAGCGCAAGTGGGCGGCCTACGCACGCAAGTTCGCCGACCGCGTGGAGAGCGACGCCTACGGCAACGCCTGGGCCACGCTCGATGGCGACAAGGATGGCCGCCGCCTCATGTTCGAAGCTCACGCCGATGAGATCGGCTACATGGTGCGGTTCATCTCCAAGGACGGCTTCATCTTCGTCGATCGCATCGGCGGCAGCGATGTCGCCACCGCACGCGGCCGTCGCGTCGATATTCTGGGCGACCAAGGCACCGTGCGTGGCGTCATCGGCAACACCGCCATGCACATCCGCGACCGTGAGGACGAAAAGGTGCCGAAGGCCCATGAACTCGCCATCGACATCGGCGCCTCCAGCGCCAAGGAAGTCGCCAAGGCCGGCATCCGCGTCGGTCATCCCGCCGTCTATGCCGACGGCGTCGAGGAACTCGGCACCGACAAGCTCTGCGGCCGGGCCTTGGACAACCGCATCGGCGGCTACATCATCGCCGAGGTCATCGCCCGCCTCAGCAAGCGCAAAGCCCGCCTGCCCACCACCGTCTATGCCGTCAACGCCGTGCAGGAGGAGATCGGCGGCCATGGCGCACGCATGATCGCCCACCGCCTCATGCCCGATGTCGCCATCGTCGTCGATGTCACCCACGCCACCGACACGCCGCAGATTGATCTCAAACTGCACGGCAGCGTGCAGCTCGGCGGCGGCCCCACGCTCACCCACGGCGCAGCCAACCACGTCGAAGTCGTCCAGCGCCTCATCGCCGTGGCAGAAAAGGAAAAGATCCCCGTCCAGCACGAGGCCACCTCCCGCACCACCGGCACCGACACCACCGCCATCTTCATCCAGCAGCACGGCATCCCCAGCGCCCTCGTCTCCCTGCCCTTGCGCTACATGCACAGCGTCGTCGAAATGGCCCACCTCCAGGATGTCGAGCACACCATCCAGCTCCTCACCGCCTTCGCCGAAAGCGTGAAGGCCAAGGACGTGTTTCGGGTGAAACTGTAGGTGCAGTGCGGCAATGACTGTCACGTTGATTGAACCGAGGAGGATGCACGAACCGCTCAGTTATGGGTGTTTTTATGGAAATTACATAGGCAGGAAGGGAGTCATCCTATTGACTAACTTTGCGATTCAAAATGTATAAAATTAGCACAATGTCTAATTTTAGATGCCTCAACTGCGTTTTTACTCTAGAATCAGTACAAGTTACGCTGTTTCTTCACTAACTTTACCAAAGCAAGCCCTCACTTCTCATGAATACCCCGGTCTCTTCAAGGCTACTGGAGGTCCTTGACCTCATGAATGAACTCACCTTACCCGAGCTTCTCGTGATAAAGAAGATGGTCGACCCACGCATCACGTTGCTTCAACAGTTTTCTGAGCAGAAGAACCAGTTCGCTGAGGATGATGCCATTCGTGAACGAGTGGCCGCCTATGTCACGAGCCGCAAGGACAAGCTCAGCGGGCCGCAACTAGCGCTGTGCTCCGCACTCTACATCGAACTTAGTGGTGCGGTGTCATTCACGAGCCGTCAGGTCAATGTGCAAATCGAAGCCTGGCATGCGAAAACCTCGAACATCAGTTCCAATATGGAAACGCTGCACGACAGAGGTCAAATCATCCGACAAGGAGAGGATGCCAAAGGCAAGCACCAGTCCTACACCCTGAGCAGCACAGGGCGCGCCGACGCGATGCGGCTGATCAACACCTTGGACGTGATCGAAAAGGTAGCCTGAAGCACCCATGCCTTCTGCATGCTCTTTCTTAACCTCGCACATGCGCCATGCCCCGAGAAACCAACTCGAAGCCTTCTGCCGACACTCCCGAGGGTGGTGGGCAGGCATCTTCGAGCGGGAAGAAAGCCACGGTTGGCAGGGCAGGTAAAGCATCAGGTGCCAGCCCTCTTCTCACACCTTGCTTGCCCAGTGATATCAAAGCAGATCAAGTGCCGCCTGGAATGATGGCCGATCTCATCGGAAGTTGGCTTGATGACATGAAGAAGCGGCGCAAAATCGATCGGGCCAAGTACATCGTGAAAGTAACCTTTCTGGCTCTGGCAGGGGTGCTGACTGCCATGACATCGATATATCTCCGTGGTTTTTTCCTTGGAAATAAGGCTGAACCTGCTGCCAAGCCTCAGGAACATCGAGCCACTCAACCGCACCTCGACGAGGCGAGGCCGTTTATTTGGATCTTTGGAAAGGATCAAATGCCACCGACCCAAAAACAGATGTTAGTGCCGCCTCGGTCATTTCCAGAACCACCCAAGCCACCGGCTATCCCCTGAATGCCACTACATTGTTGAGTTTTCCAGCGCAGTTGCTGCGGACGAGCTTCAGGCGGAGATCAAAGTCGGGTAGAGTGGAGGTGTCTCGGAGACTTGAAACGGCTTAGCTCTTTGAGGATTTGCACGATGACAGGCCGTGACAGCTCTCCAACTGGCTCGTTCACCGTTCCCGCTGGCTCGTGTCGGGCTTTCCCTGAATGGTTCTGGGGTTCCCCGGAACCGCGTTGCTACGGCACAACACCGTGCCGTGCTTTGACAGAACCGTGCTGCACCAGCGCAGCGCGGCGTTGTGCAGGCCAGACTGAAGGGAGCGCGGGCACTCATGCCCGCTTATGAATTCTGCGGACATGCTGCGAAGCCGCGCAGCGAATGTCCGCGCTCCCTTCCATGCCCCGTGGTCTTCGCGGACACAGGCCCGGCGATTTGTAAGGCCGTTCGAACGACGGGGGCGTACTTGATGGCAGCAGTGCTTATGAAACGAACCACCGTCCCTGACCTTCATTCGACGGAACCGGGCCGCTCATGGCGCAGGGTCGCGTGTGCGGCGCTGCTGCTGGCAGGCGTGGCCGGGTGCTCGAAGGAGACCGCCACAGGACCCCCCAAACAGAGCGTGACGCCGGTGCTGGTGGCGGAGGTGGTGCGCAAGGACATGCCCGTCACGTTGCGCGCCATCGGCCGCGTGTCACCGATCCAGACGGTGACGCTGAAGCCGCAGGTGACCGGCCGGATCGCAGAGGTGCACTTCAAGGACGGTCAGGATGTGAAGAAGGGCGACGTGCTGTTCACCATCGAACGCAAACCGTTCGAGGTGGCGCTGGGCGAAGCGAAGGCGCTGCTGGCACAGGCGACCGCGCAAGCGGGCAATGCGAAGGATCAGGAACGCCGCTACCAGACGCTGTCGAAGGACGGTGCCGTGCCGCAGAAGGAACTGGAGCTGGCGACGGTGAATGTGAAGTCCGCCAGCAGCCAGACCGCCGTGGCCGAGGCGACGGTGCAGAAGGCGGAGATGAACCTGGCCTACTGCGATGTGCGTGCGCCGATCCCGGGCCGTGCCGGGCGTGTCCTGGCCGATGTGGGCAACGTGGCGAGCGCGTATCAAACGGATCTCGTGGTGATCAATCAGATCGAACCGATTGAGGTGACCTTTGCGGTGCCGGAGCAGCAGTTGCCGGCTTTGCAGCGCGGGATGAACGCAGGCGCGCTGAAAGTGACCGCCAACACCAGCCTGCCGGAACGACTGACGGTGGAAGGGCAGCTCGAGTTTCTGGACAACACGGTCAAACCGAACACCGGGACGATCGATGTGCGTGCCACCTTCAAGAACACCCCGCAGATCCTCTGGCCCGGCCAGTATGCCAATCTAGGCGTGGAGGTGAAAGTGGACAAAAACGCGGTGGTGGCTCCGGCGCGTGCGGTGCAGCCCGGTCAGAATGGAACCTTTGTGTTTATGGTGCTGCCGGACATGACGGTGCGTGCGATGAATGTGGTGGTGGCACGCATGGTGGAAAACGAAGCGGTCATTTCCTCAGGACTCGAGGGTGGCGAAAAAGTGGTGATCGACGGGCATGATCGTCTGCGCGATGGCGGCAAAGTGAGCATCAAGCCGGGCCTGGAGGGCTCTCCTTCACCCGACGCCACAGCGGGAGTGATACCATGAATGTCTCCGAGCTTTCGATCCGGCGGCCGGTGATGATCTCGTTGGTCATGATCGGTGCGCTGGCGTTCGGAATTCTGGCCTACAAAGAGCTGCCGGTGAGCGACCTGCCGAATGTGGATTTCCCTACGTTGTCGGTGACTGCAAGTTTGCCCGGCGCGAGTCCGGCGACGATGGCGGCAACGGTGGCAAATCCACTGGAGAAACAGTTTTCGACCATTCCTGGCATCACCTCGATGGTTTCCTCCAGTTCGCTGGGAAGCACGAGCATCACACTGCAATTCGACCTCGCACGCGACATCGACGATGCGGCGCTGGATGTGCAATCGGCGATCTCCACCGCGCAGAGGCGGCTGCCACAGGAGATGACCGCGCCGCCGTCGTTCCGCAAAGTGAATCCGGCGGAGTCGCCGATCATGTTCCTGGCGCTGGTGTCCGACACGCTGCCGATGTCCAAGGTGGATGAGTATACCGAGACGCTGATCTCGCCTAAATTCTCCACGGTGGCCGGCGTGGCGCAGGTGCAGGTGTTTGGATCGCAGAAGTATGCCGTGCGCGTGCAGGTCAATCCGCTGCGCATCGCCTCGCGCGGCGTGAGCCTGGATGAAGTGCGCGCCGCGATCCAAACCGGCAACAGCAACATTCCCACCGGAACACTGCAAGGCGTGGATCAGGTGTTCACGGTGCAATCCGGCGGCAAGCTGACCAATGCGGCTGAATTCAGCAACCTCGTCATCGCCTATCGCGAGGACAGCCCAGTGCGTCTCGGAGACGTGGCACAGGTCATGGACGGCGTGGAGGACGACCGAGTGGCGGCGTGGTTCAACAACAAGCGCGCCATCATGATCGCCGTGCAACGCCAGCCGGGCTCGAACACGGTCCAGGTGGTGAATGAAATCCGCAAGCTGCTGCCATCCATCAACGAGCAGCTTCCCGCCGCCGTGACATTGGAGATATTGACGGACCGCTCGGTCTCGATTCGAGATTCAGTGCATGATGTGCAGTTCACGCTGGGACTGAGCATTGCCCTTGTGGTGCTGGTGATCTTTTTGTTCCTGCGCAGGCTCACCGCCACGGTGATTCCGGCTCTGGCGATCATTCTGTCGATCATCACGACCTTCTCGGTGATGCACCTGCTGGGCTTCAGCCTGAACAACCTTTCTCTGATGGCGTTGACGCTGTGCGTGGGCTTCGTCGTCGATGATGCGATCGTGGTGCTGGAGAACATCGTGCGTCACATCGAACAGGGAAAGACGCCGTTTCAGGCGGCGCTGATCGGCTCGCGTGAGATCGCCTTCACGGTGATCTCGATGACTCTGTCGCTGGCGGCGGTGTTTCTGCCCGTGTTGTTCATGGGCGGCATCCTCGGCCGGCTCTTCAATGAATTCGCCATCACCATCGGCACGGCGATTCTGATCTCGGGCATCGTGTCGCTGACGCTGACGCCGATGCTGTGCAGCCGGTTTCTCAAACCTCAGAGCGAGGAGAAAAAGGAGGGCTGGTTCTCCCGCATGGTGGAACACGGCATCCATGGAATGACGGCCATGTATCGCTGGACGCTGGACATGGTGCTGGCGCATCGCGTGCTGACAATGCTGGTGACACTGGCGACGATCGCGGCGACTGCCTGGGGCTTCGCGGTCATTCGCAAAGGATTCATTCCCACGGAGGACATCGGATCACTCTACGTGGGCACCGAGGGAGCGAAGGACTCGTCATTTGAATCGATGGTGGCGCACCAGAGGGCTCTGGCGTTGATCATGGCGCGCAATCCGCACATCGAGAGCTTCAGCTCGAGTCTCGGCAGCACCTCGTTTGGCGGCCCGTCGAACCTGGGACGCATGTATGCGCGACTGAAGCCTCGCAGTGAACGACCATCTGCCGCGGAGATCGTGGATCAACTGCGGTGTGACCTCTCTCAAGTGCCGGGTATTCGCGCATTCCCGCAGGTGCCACCGCTCATTCGAATGGGCGGGCGTCTGAGCAACAGTCCGTATCAATTCACGCTGTCTGGAATCAGCCTGGAGGAGATCAACCGCATCACGCCGCAACTGGAGGCCAGGATCCGCACCGTACCCGGTGTGACGGATGTGGCCTCTGATCTGCAACTGAGCAACCCAGAGGTGCGGGTGGACATTGACCGGGATCGCGCGGCCTCACTGGGCATTTCTTCCGGCCAGCTCGACAACGCACTGTATGATGCGTTCGGCTCCCGCCAGATCAGCAGCATTTACACTTCGGCTGACGAATACTCGGTGATGCTGGAGGTACGGCCGCGGTTTCAGCAGACGCCTGGAGAACTGGATCGTGTTTACCTGCGCTCCACCGACAACGGACTGACACCGCTGGATGCCATCGCCACCGTCACACGCGGCGTCGGACCGCTCACGGTGAATCATCTCGGCCAGCTCCCATCGGCGACCATTTCGTTCAACATCGAACGCGGCCAGTCTCTGGGGGATGTGGTCAATCGCATCAAGACGGCGGTCGAGGGCATGACGCCCGCCGGGATGAACGCCAATTTTCAAGGCGAGGCCCAGGCGTTTCAAAGCTCACTGGGCAACCTCACGCTGTTGCTGGTGATGGCGATTCTCGTGATCTACCTGGTGCTGGGCATCCTGTATGAGAGCTTCATCCACCCGCTCACCATCCTGTCGGGCCTGCCCGCGGCCGGCGTCGGCGCATTGATGACGCTGATGTTGTTCGGCGAGGAACTGAACGTGTATGGCTTCGTGGGCATCCTGATGCTCATTGGCATCGTGAAGAAGAATGCGATCATGATGATCGACTTCGCCCTCGAAGCGCAACGCCATCACCACAAGGCGCCAGCGGAGGCGATCCGCGAGGCCTGCCTGGTGCGGTTTCGTCCGATCATGATGACAACGTTTGCCGCGCTGATGGGCGCGCTGCCGATCGCGCTTGGCATTGGCTCAGGCGCCGATGCACGCCGTTCCCTCGGCCTTGCGGTGGTGGGAGGTCTGGTCTTCTCGCAGTTGCTGACCCTCTACATCACACCCGTCGTGTATCTTTACATGGAAAAGTTGGGTGCCAAGCTGGGAGGGCTGGGGCGAATCGAAGAGAATGAAGGAATGGAGAGACTGGCGTAGATTGTCCGACGGTTTGTGAGACTTGCCGCACAAAAAGCAGGCGGCTTTCGAAAAGCCACGCCCTCCCCAAACGCAAAACCGCCTCCGACGGCGTGAACCGAGGGAGGCGGGATTGAGTGGATGACCGGGCAGCTTACGCGGTGAGGCTTTCCTCGTCTTCTTCGACACGGGCGGGAAGCGTGGGCCTCTCGGTCTCGTGGAGCTCGAAGTTGCGGTTGGTGATGAAGCCGGTACCGGCGGGGATGAGATGGCCCATGATGACGTTTTCCTTGAAGCCGCGCAGGTAGTCGGACTTGGCCAGCGTGGCGGCCTCGGTGAGCACACGGGTGGTGTCCTGGAAGGAGGCGGCGGAGATGAAGGACTCGGTTTCGATGGAGGCCTTGGTGATGCCGAGGAGGACGGGCTCTGCTTCCGCAGGCTTGCCGCCTTCGTCGGTGACACGGTTGTTTTCCTTCTCGAACTCGCCGCGGTCGATCTGGTCGCCCCAGAGGAACTCGGTGTCGCCCGGATCGGTGACCTTCACCTTGCGCAGCATCTGGCGGATGATGATCTCGACGTGCTTGTCGTTGATTTCCACGCCCTGGGCACGGTACACTTCCTGCACTTCATTGACGAGATGCTCACGCAGGGCCTGCGGGCCAAGGATTTCGAGGAGGTCATGCGGAACGACCGGGCCTTCGGTGATCTGGTCGCCTTTGCTGACGTGGTCGCCGTTGAAGAGCAAGATGTGCTTGCTGCGGGGGATGAGATGCTCTTCCTGCTGGCCGGTCTTGGTGTCGGTGACGATGACGCGGCGCTTGCCGCGGACGAGGCCGCCGATTTCGACGGTGCCGTCGATGCGGGCGATTTCGCAGGCGTCCTTGGGCTTGCGGGCTTCGAAGAGCTCGGCCACACGCGGCAGACCGCCGGTGATGTCCTTGGTCTTGGAGGCCTTGCGCGGCGTCTTGGCGATGGTGGTGCCGGCCTCGACCTTCTCGTTGTTCTTCACGCTCAAGTGAGCGCCGGCGGGAATGGTGTAGCTGGCGAGCACTTCGTGCGTCTTCGGATTCACGACGACGACCTGCGGATGGAGGTCTTCCTTGTGCTCGATGACGACGGTTTCCTCGTTGCCAGTGCTCTGGTTGACTTCCTTGGTGATGGTGATGCCGGAGATCATGTCACGGAACTCCAGCTTGCCGGCCTTCTCGGTGATGATCGGCACGTTGTACTGATCCCAAGTGACGATCTGCTGGCCTTTCTTGACCTTGCCACCGTCCTCGACGGCAATGACCGCGCCAGCGACGAGCTTGTGGCTCTCGAGTTCGCGACCATCATCGTCATGGATGGAGATGATGCCGTTCTTAGTGAGGGCGATCCAGGTGCCTTCGATGGTGGTCACCGCGCGCATGTCAGTGTACTTGACGTTACCGGCGTTCTTGGTGTTGATGAAGGGCTGCTTGAAGGAGCTCATTGCCGCACCACCGACGTGGAACGTACGCATGGTGAGCTGGGTTCCGGGCTCACCGATGGACTGGGCGGCGACGATGCCGACGGCTTCGCCGATCTTCGCGATGCGGTGCGTGGCGAGGTGGAGGCCGTAGCACTTGGCACAGCAGCCACGCTTGCTTTCGCAGGTGAGGACGGAGCGGATCTTGAGCTTCTCGACGCCGATCTTCATGAGGTGGGCGGCTTCCTTCTCGGTGGCCATCTGGCCGGCCTTGATGATGACGCTCTTGTCCACCGGATCATGGATGGTCTCGCAACTGGTGCGGCCATAGATGCGGGTCTTGAGATCGACGATTTCTTCGTCGCCCTGGTAGATGGAGGCGAGCGTGATGCCGTTGACGGTGCCGCAGTCTTCCTCGGTGACGATGACGTCTTGGGACACATCGACCAGCTTGCGGGTCATGTAGCCGGAGTCAGCGGTCTTCAAGGCGGTGTCTGCAAGGCCTTTACGCGCACCGTGGGTGGAGATGAAGTACTCAAGCACGCTCAGACCTTCACGGAAGTTCGAGGTGATCGGACGCTCAATGATCTCACCGGAGGGCTTGGCCATGAGGCCGCGCATGCCGGCGAGCTGCTTGATCTGCGTACGGTTGCCGCGGGCGCCCGAGTTGACCATGACGTAGAGCGGGTTGTGATGCTTCTTGCCCTCGTTGTATTCCAACGTGCGGAAGAGTTCATCGGCGACGATTTCACCGACCTGGGTCCAGATGTCGATGATCTTCTGGTAGCGCTCACCGTGGGTGATGATACCGCGGCGATACTGCTTCTCGATTTCTTCGATCTGCTTGTAGGCGTTCTCCAGACCGGCGGCCTTGGCCGTCGGGATGACCATGTCGGTGATGCCGATGGAGCAACCGGAGCGGGTGGCTTCGCGGAAGCCGAGCTGCTTGAGGCGGTCAAGCGCGCTGACGGTCTCACGCTGGCCCACAGTCTGGAAGCAGCGCCAGATGATGTCGGAAATCTGCTTCTTGCCGACGGTGGTGTTAATGAAGCCGAGACCTTCCGGCCAGGTTTCATTGAACAGCACGCGTCCGGCGGTGGTTTCGATCACGGCCTTGGAGGCGTCGCCATACGGGCGCTTCGGCAGCTTGTAGTCGGGATTGCGGAGACGAATTTTGTCGTTCACGGCAAGGCCGCCTTCGGAGATGGCGAACTCGACCTCGGAGGCGTCGTTGAAGATCGGCATGCGGCCTTCCACATCGCCCTTCTTGAGCTTGGCTTCGTTGCCGGGGAACTCACGCAGGTAAGTGAGGAAGTAGCAGCCGAGCGGAATGTCCTGCGACGGGTTCATCACGGGCTTGCCGCTGGCAGGGCTGAACAGGTTGTTCGGCGCGAGCATGAGCAGGCGGGCTTCCATCTGAGCTTCGATGGAAAGCGGGACGTGGACGGCCATCTGGTCACCATCAAAGTCGGCGTTGTAGGCCGTACAAACGAGGGGATGCACGCGGATGGCGTCACCTTCGATGAGCTTCGGCTCGAAGGCCTGGATGGAGAGACGGTGGAGCGTCGGAGCGCGGTTCAGGAGAACCGGGTGGCCCTTGGTGACTTCATCCAGGATGTCCCACACTTCCGGCGTGCGGCGTTCGATCATCTTCTTCGCGCTGCGGACGGTGTGCACGAGTCCCATCTCCTTGAGACGGCGGATGATGAAGGGCTCGAACAAGACGAGCGCCATCTTCTTCGGCAGACCGCATTGGTGCAGCAGAAGATCAGGACCGATGACGATGACGGAACGGCCGGAGTAATCGACGCGCTTGCCGAGCAGGTTCTGACGGAAGCGGCCGGACTTGCCCTTGAGCATGTCGGACATCGACTTGAGCGGACGATTGCCCGCGCCGGTGACCGGGCGGCCATGGCGGCCGTTGTCGAACAACGCATCGACGGCTTCCTGCAGCATGCGCTTTTCGTTACGGATGATGACATCCGGCGTGCGCAGTTGGAGGAGGTTCTTGAGGCGGTTGTTGCGGTTGATGACGCGACGGTAGAGGTCGTTCAAGTCAGAGGTGGCGAAGCGGCCGCCTTCGAGCGGGACGAGAGGACGAAGGTCCGGTGGGATGACCGGCAGCACTTCGAGGATCATCCATTCCGGACGGCTGTGGCTTTCAGCAAAGCCTGCGCAGAGCTTGAGACGCTTGGCGAGCTTCTTGCGGATCTGCTTGGAGCGCGTCTTGGTCATCGCCTCTTCGAGTTCCTTCGTCACGTCGGCCAGATTGAGCTGGGCGAAGATGTCGCGGATGGCCTGGGCGCCCATGCCGACGCGGAAGGCGTCAGCACCGTACTGTTCCTCGGCTTCACGAAGATCGACTTCGGTGAGGAGCTGGCCGCGCTGAAGCGGCGTGCTGCCGGGATCGATGACCATGTAGTCTTCGTAGTAGATGACGCGTTCCAGCGAACGGGCGGTCATGTCGAGCATGAGGCCGATGCGGGAAGGCATGCACTTGTAGAACCAGATGTGCGTCACCGGCACGGCGAGCTCGATGTGGCCCATGCGCTCACGGCGTACGCGGGAGAGGGTCACTTCGACGCCGCAGCGGTCGCAGACGACGCCCTTGTGCTTGATGCGCTTGTACTTGCCGCATGCGCACTCCCAGTCACGGGTGGGACCGAAGATGCGCTCGCAGAACAAGCCGCCTTTTTCAGGCTTGAACGTGCGGTAGTTGATGGTTTCCGGGTTTTTGACTTCGCCGGAGGACCATGAGCGTACACGGTCGGCAGAGGCGATGCAGATCGACACAGAGTCGAACTCCTCGCCTGTTTGGGGTTCCCCGAAGATTTCTTTCAAGCTCGCGTCAGCATTCATGATGTGTGGAGGATGCGGTGTATTTTTAGCGCTGGGTTTCTGGGGGAGGACGGGTTAGGCACCCGCCGAGGTGGCAAAACGTTCGAGGGCTTCCGCGTCGGCGTTGGCGTTGGCACGCTTGTGCACCTTCACGTCGAGGCCGAGGGACTGCATTTCCTTGATGAGAACGTTGAACGATTCCGGCGTGCCGGCTTCGAGGGCGTGGTCGCCCTTGACGATCTGCTCGTAAATCCGAGTACGGCCCTGCACGTCGTCGGATTTGACGGTGAGGAGTTCCTGCAGCGTGTAGGCGGCGCCGTAGGCTTCGAGCGCCCACACTTCCATTTCGCCGAAACGCTGGCCGCCGTATTGGGCCTTGCCGCCCAAAGGCTGCTGCGTGACGAGCGAGTAAGGTCCGACCGCACGGGCGTGGATCTTGTCAGCGACAAGGTGACCGAGCTTCAGCATGTAGATGTAGCCGACGACGACATCAAGATTGAAGGAGTCGCCTGTGCGTCCGTCATAGAGCTTGGATTTGCCGTTGAGGCCCATCCATTCGTAGCCGGGGACTTTCTTGGCGTCCTTGATGTACTCCATGATCTTGGATTCAGGAATACCGTCGAAGACCGGGGTGGCGATCTTCATGCCGAGCGCCTTGGCGGCGAGACCCAGATGGGTTTCGAGCACCTGGCCCACGTTCATGCGCGATGGCACGCCCAGCGGGTTGAGCACGATGTCCACCGGCGTGCCGTTTTCGAGGAACGGCATGTCTTCTTCCGGCACGATGTTGGCGACGATGCCCTTGTTGCCGTGGCGGCCGGCCATCTTGTCACCCACCGAAAGCTTGCGCTTGCTGGCGAGGAAGACGCGCACCTGCTTGACGACGCCGGTGTCGGCGGTGTCTTCGCTGCTCTCGATCTTGTCGAGGTTGCGCTCACGTTCCATGTCGGCGTCGGAGAACTTCTGTTCGAAGGTCTGGATGATGTCGAAGATCTTGTTGCGGATCGGGCTCGGGTCGATCTCGATGGTGTCATAGCTTTCAGCCACATGACGCAGCATCGTCTTGGTGATCTTCTTGTTCGCGGAGACGAGCGGTTCGCCAGTCTGGCCGTTCACAATGTCGAGAGGGATCTTCTCGTTGAGAAGAATGTCGGAGAGGCGTTCGGTGAGCTGCTCGGTGAGGTCTTCCTTCTTGTTGCGGTAGTCCTCTTCGATCTGCTTGATGTGCTTTTTGTACTCGGACGGGGAGAGCTTCTCCTTCTCAGAGTCGGCACCCGCGCCGCGCTGGGCGATGCGGACATCCATGATGATGCCGGTGCAGCCGGAAGGCACACGCAGGGAGGTGTCCTTCACGTCCGCAGCCTTCTCACCGAAGATGGCGCGCAGGAGGCGCTCTTCAGGGGCGAGTTCGGTTTCGGACTTCGGCGTGATTTTGCCGACGAGGATGTCACCAGGCTTCACTTCCGCGCCGATGCGCACGACGCCCTGGGCATCGAGGTTTTTCAGCGCCTCATCACCGACGTTCGGGATGTCACGCGTGATTTCTTCAGGCCCGAGCTTGGTGTCACGTGCGATGACTTCGAAGTCCTCGATGTGGATGGAGGTGTAGATGTCCTCCTTCACCACGCGGCGGCTGATGGTGATGGCGTCCTCGAAGTTGTAGCCGTTCCAGGGCATGAAGGCGACGAGCATGTTCTTGCCGATGGCAAGCTCACCCTGGTCGGTGCACGGACCGTCGGCGATGACATCGCCCTTCTTGATCTTCTGCCCACGCTTCACCAGCGGCTGCTGGTTGATGCAGGTGCCGGCGTTGCTGCGGCCAAACTTGCGCAGCGGATAGACGTGGGTGCCCTTTTCTTCATCGGTATGCACCGACTTGAGGGGATTCTCGAGGAATTTTTCGTCTTTGACGGGCAGATTGCCGTCCTTGGTGACGATGATCACGTCAGCGGTGGCGGCGGCGACGGTGCCATTGGCATCGGCAACGATGACCGAGCGCGAATCGCGCGCAGCCTTGCCTTCCATGCCGGTGCCGACGAGCGGTGCCTCGCCTTCCAGAAGCGGAACGCCCTGGCGCTGCATGTTCGAACCCATCAGGGCGCGATTGGCGTCATCGTGCTCCAGGAACGGAATGAGCGCGGCGGCGACGGAGACGAGCTGCTTCGGCGACACGTCCATAAGCGTGACCTTGTCAGGCTCGACTTCGATGAAGTCGCCACGGTAACGCACGGTGATCTTGTTGCCTTTGAAACGGCCCTTGTCGTCGATCGGATTGTTCGCCTGGGCGATGTAGTGCTTCTCCTCCTGGTCGGCGGTGAGGTACTCGATCTTGTCGGCGACGACACATTCCTTCACCGGACGGTACGGCGTTTCGATGAAGCCGAATTCGTTGATGCGGGCGTAGCTGCCGAGGGAGTTGATCAGACCGATGTTCGGACCTTCCGGGGTCTCAATCGGGCAGATACGGCCATAGTGCGACGGATGAACGTCGCGAACTTCGAAGCCGGCACGGTCGCGGTTCAGACCGCCTGGCCCGAGGGCGGAGAGACGGCGCTTGTGGGTCAATTCGGCCAGAGGATTGATCTGGTCCATGAACTGGCTGAGCTGGCTGCGGCCGAAGAAGTCGCGCACGACGGCGGAAAGCGCCTTCGGATTGACGAGCTTGGCGGGCGTCATGGTGTCCATGTTCACGTCGAACAGGGTCATGCGCTCTTTGACGAGACGCTCGGTGCGGGACAGGCCCACGCGGCACTGGTTGGCGAGGAGTTCACCCACGGCGCGCACACGGCGGCTGCCGAGATGGTCAATATCATCCAGGATGCCCTGGCCTTCACGCAGATGGAACAGGTAGCGCAGCGCGGAGACGACGTCCTCAGCGGTAAGGATGCGCATTTCGGTATCGACCTTGAGCGAGAGCTTCTGGTTGATCTTGTAGCGGCCCACGCGGGTGAGGTCATAGCGCTTCGGATCGAAGAACAGACGCTTCACAAGCGCACGCGCGTTTGGCGTGGTGGGCGGATCGCCCGGACGCAGACGGCGGTAGATTTCCTTGAGCGCCTCGTCCTCATCCTTCGCCGTGTCCTTGCGCAGCGAGGTGATGAGCAGGTCGTCCGGTGATGCGGTGACGACTTTGATCGCCTTGATGCCCAACTGGATGAGCTGACGCACAACGCCGGAGGTCAGCGGCTCATAGGCACGGGCAACGATGAGTTCACCGTCGAGGATGTCCTTGAAGAGGATCTTGGTGGCGATTTCCTCTTCGGAAATGCTGTCCTTGAGCTTCAGATCCTGGATTTCGTAGAAGAGCTTGAGGATGTCCTCGTCCGTGGGGAAGCCGATAACGCGCAGGAGCGTGGTGGCGAGGAATTTACGACGACGACGACGACGATCGAGATAGACGTAAAGGAGATCGTTGGTGTCGAACTGGACTTCGAGCCAGGTGCCGCGGTCAGGAATGATGCGGAAGCCGTGCAGCCAGCGGCCGTTGAGGTGCTGGGTGGTTTCAAAGCAGATGCCCGGCGAACGATGAAGCTGGGAGACGACCACACGCTCGGCGCCATTGATGACAAACGTGCCACGCACGGTCATGAGGGGGATTTCGCCCATGTAAACGCGTTCCTGTTTCGCACCCTGCTCGTCTTTGAGCTCATAGGTCACGTACAGCGGAGCGCTGAAAGTCTCGGCCTCATGGATGGCTTCGAGGGAGCTGAGCTTGGGTTCGCCGATTTCGTACATGGCGAAATCGAGCGTCATCTTCTCATCGTAACTGGTGATGGGGAAAACTTCCCGGAACACGGCCTGCAGGCCGAGATCTTTGCGCTTCGAGGGCGTGATGTTTTTCTGGAGAAATTCCTCGTATGAGCGGAGCTGGATCTCGATGAGATTCGGTGGCTCGGCGACTTCGTGGATTTTGCCAAAGTTGGTGCGCTGGGACATAAGGCAGTGATGAGGCGGTTAGGGGGCGATTGGCGGTGGCAGGATGCGGAGGGGTGAGTTCCGCGAAGCAACAAAAGCAGCGATGTCAGGCGGCCAGCCCGGCATCACTTACGATTGTCGCGAAAACGAAGCAGCCAGAACCCGGGTGTGAACCCAGACTCAGGCCATGAAAATTGTCAGAAGCAGCCGCAACACCGCGAGCAACCCCGGAACCGAAGCAACGGCTTCGGAAATTCAGGAGGTCACGGACGGTTGCGGGCATGCGATGGAACGAAACAAACGGGGGATTGGACTGACACTGACTTTGAGGCTCCTGACCGCGTGGCGCTGCTGTTGAGGGCAACCGCCACGCGGCAAAGAGCAGGAGGAACGTGAGATTACTTGATCTCGACTTTGGCGCCGGCGGCTTCCAGCTTCTTCTTGATTTCTTCCGCCTCTTCCTTCTTGACGCCTTCCTTGACCTTCTGCGGAGCGCTCTCAACGAGCTTCTTCGCTTCGGCAAGGCCGAGGCCTGGGACAACGCCGCGGACTTCCTTGATGACGCCAATCTTGTTGGCACCAGCTTCAGTCAGGATGACATCGAACTCGGTCTTCTCTTCAGCGGCAGGTGCAGCAGCACCACCACCGCCAGCAGCGGCGGCAGCCACGGGAGCGGCAGCGCTCACGCCCCACTTCGTTTCGAGGGATTTCACAAGTTCAGCGACTTCGATGACGGTCAAGCCACTCAGTTCTTCAACGATTTTATTCAGGTCAGCCATATTAGTTTGTCGGTGTCGCCGCTTTCCGAAGCTTCGGATGATTTAAGAGCAAAAGCTTTCGCTCCGGCGAGGAACCATTGGGTGTTTGGTTATTCAGGCCGTTTCACGGGCCATCTGGTCAAATTGGGGTGGGTTTAGGGGGCGACAGTTTCAGCAACAGCTTCAACCGGGGCGGCTTCGACGGGAGCAGATTCGGCAGGAGCACCTTCCAAATCAGCCTTGGCCTTGAGCACGCGGGCGAGGGCCGAGGCCGGAGCCTGGAGAACGCCAAGGAGCTGGGAGAGGAGGACCTCGCGAGAAGGCAGGTCGGCAAGTGTTTTGATGGTTGCGGCATCCAAAAGGCTGCCTTCAAGAACGCCGACTTTCATCACCGGCTTCTCAAACTCGGCGGTGAAGTTCTTCAAAACCTTCGCCGTGGCGCAGATGTCCTTCACGCCCGTCACATAGGCGCTCTGGCCGGTGAGATGGGCACCCAGTTCACCCGGGTAGCCGGCCTTTTCAGCGGCTTTCTTCACCAGGTTGTTTTTGAAGACGTGAATCTCCGCGCCAACGCCACTGAGGCGCTTGCGCAGCTCGGCGAATTTATCGACCTTAAGGCCGGTGTAATCGACGACGAGGAGAAACGGGGAGGCATTGACCCGGCGCAGCAGGTCATCAATGAGCAATGTCTTTTCAGCTTTCATGTGTCAGTGCTGCGAAGGTTAGAGTTTGATGTATTTCGACACGTCGATGCGGAGCGCGGGCGACATGGTGGCGGCGAGGGTGATGGTCTCGACGTAACGGCCGCGCGCGGAGGCGGGCTTGGCACGCACGACGGCCTCAATGAGTGAGGTGGCGTTTTCAGCGATCTGGCTCACCTCGAAGGAGGCTTTGCCGACGGAGGAGGCGATGTTGCCATTCTTGTCGAGCTTGAAGTCAGCGCGACCAGCCTTCACGGCCTTCACGGCAGCGGCGGTGTCTTCGGTGACGGTGCCGGTACGCGGATTGGGCATCAAACCACGAGGACCGAGCTGCTTGCCGAGCTTGCGGACTTCATTCATCGCGGCGGGCGTGGCGATGGCGACATCGAAATCGAGGAAGCCATCCTTCACCTTGGCGATGAGGTCTTCATTACCGACGATGTCAGCACCGGCGGCCTTGGCGGCATCGGCGGCGGCACCTTGGGCGAATACGGCGACACGCACGGTCTTGCCAGAGCCATGCGGCAGCGGGCAGGTGCCGCGGACCATCTGGTCGCTCTTCTTTGGATCGACACCCATGCGGAAAGACAGGGTGACGGTCTGGTTGAACTTCGTGCCAGGGAGTTTGCGCAGGAGTTCGGCCGCTTCTTCAAGCGTGAATGTCTTTCCTGCCGGAACCATCTCGGCGGCTTTCTTGTAGCGTTTGCTTCTCTTTTGCATGGTGGGTGTGCAGTGGTGGCGAACTGTGACGTTCTCCTGCTTCGGGTTGAGTGATTAGTCGATGATTTCGATGCCCATCTGGCGTGCGGTTCCTGCCATGATGCGGGAGGCGCGCTCGAGGTCGGTGGTGTTCAGGTCGGCAAGCTTGAGCTTGGTGGCTTCGAGAAGCTGGGCCTTGCTGATCTTGGCGACCTTCTTCTTGTTCGCCTCGCCGGAGCCGGAGGCGATGTTCGCCACCTTCTTCAGGAGGTTGGAAGCCGGAGGCTGCTTCGTGATGAAGGTGAAGCTCTTGTCCTTGTAAACGGTGATGACGGTGGGCAGCACATCGCCGCCGGCTTTCGCGGTGGCGGCGTTGAATTCCTTGCAGAACGCCATGATGTTCACACCGGCCTGACCGAGAGCAGGGCCGATGGGCGGTGCGGGGTTGGCGGCTCCAGCCTTGATCTGAAGCTTGATGAGTTTGACGATTTCCTTGGCCATGTGTTTGTGTTCCTTGCTTGCTTGTGATGAAATTCTGCGGACCTGACCGCTTTATGCCTTTTCCACCTGCCAGTATTCGAGATCGACCGGGGTGGAACGGCCGAAAATGTTGACGGAGACGCGCAGCACGCCGCGCTCGGGATCGATCTCCTCGACGATGCCGGTCTGGCTCTCGAAGGGACCGTCGGCCACGCGCACGGTGTCGCCGAGATTGAAGGCGATCTTGGGCACGGCTCCTTCGTCCTTGTCACGAACTTGGGCGAGCATGGCCTCGACTTCCTTCTGGCGCATCGGGATCGGATGATCCTTCGTGCCGGCGAAATTGAGCACGCCGTCGGTTTCCTTCACGAAATACCAAGTGCGGTCCATCAGGCGGTTGTGCTCGTCGAGCAGGTGGCAGTTGGCGATGACGTAACCGGGGAAAAACTTGCGATTGCTTTCGGAGCGCTTGCCTTTTTTAACTTCGGCCACACGCTCCATCGGCACGAGAACCTGGAAGACTAAATCGCCCATCTCCTCCTTTTCGATACGGCGGAGCATGCTGTCACGGACCTTCTGTTCAAGGCCGGAGCGTACGTGGATGACGAACCACTGATCGCGGGGTGCAGGGATGGCTCCCATAAGATTTCGGGGGAAAGAGGGGGTTGGGAAATGAAGACTACATGCCCAGCTTCTGCGCGGCCTCAAAGGCCCACTTGAAGCTGATGTCGAACGCGGCCACGAATGCTCCGAGCAGGATCATCGCGATGAAGACCACCACGGTGGATTCATTCAGTTCGCGGTATTTGGCGAAGCCCTTTTCCTTGGGATCCCACGGCCAGGTGGCCTTCTTGAGTTCGAGGATGACTTCGCTGATGTATTTGCGGATGCGGCTCATGTGAAGCGTTGCGACTTTCTGGGATGTTCTCGGGATGTTCGCTGGCAGGCCAGGAGGGACTCGAACCCACAACCAACGGTTTTGGAGACCGCTACTCTACCAATTGAGCTACTGACCTGTGTGAGCGAAAACGCTTCCCGGAATGAATAACGATGGATGGCGGTTTGGCAAGTCGCGGTCTCCTTCGTCCCTCCTGAGAGACGAAACCGCCGCCGGGTCTGTGCGCCAGACCCGGCGGGGCTCGAGACAAACGAACTGCGCGGACTAGTCGAGGATGTTGGCGACACGGCCAGCACCCACCGTCTTGCCGCCCTCGCGGATGGCGAAGCGGATGGTCTTTTCCATGGCGATCGGGGTGATCAACTCGACTTCGATCGAGACGTTGTCCCCAGGCATCACCATTTCCACACCTTCAGGGAGCTTCACGCTGCCGGTCACGTCCGTGGTGCGAAAGTAGAACTGCGGACGGTAGTTGTTAAAGAACGGCGTGTGACGGCCGCCTTCATCCTTGGAAAGCACATACACCTCAGCGGTGAACTTCTTATGCGGAGTCACGGAGCCGGGCTTGGCGATGACCTGCCCGCGTTCCACGTCGGTCTTCTTCGTACCGCGAAGCAGGAGGCCCACGTTGTCGCCAGCACGACCTTCGTCGAGCAGCTTGCGGAACATTTCGATGTCCGTGACGGTGGTCTTGACGGTGGGGCGGATGCCGATGATTTCGACTTCACCCATCTTCTTAATGATACCACGCTCGATACGACCCGTGCAAACGGTGCCACGACCTTCAATCGCGAACACGTCTTCCACAGGCATGAGGAAGTCTTTGTCGATCGGACGCTCAGGGAGCGGGATGTAGCTGTCCACGGCATCCATGAGCTTCAGGATGTTGGCTTCATGCACAGGATCGCCTTCGAGTGCCTTGAGCGCGGAACCCTTCACGATCGGGATTTCGTCACCTGGGAAGTCATACTTGGAAAGGAGGTCGCGAACTTCCATCTCGACGAGGTCGAGAAGTTCCGGATCATCCACCATGTCCACCTTGTTCATGAACACCACGAGGGCAGGCACGCCAACCTGACGGGCGAGCAGGATGTGCTCACGGGTCTGGGGCATCGGGCCGTCCGCGGCGGAAACAACGAGAACACCACCGTCCATCTGGGCGGCGCCGGTGATCATGTTCTTCACATAATCGGCGTGTCCGGGGCAATCGACGTGTGCATAGTGACGCTTGTCGGTTTCATACTCCACGTGGGCGGTGTTGATCGTGATGCCGCGCTCTTTTTCTTCAGGAGCCGCGTCGATTTGATCGTATGCCTTCGCCTGGGCAAATCCCTTCTTGGAAAGGACGGTCGTGATGGCGGCGGTCAGGGTGGTCTTGCCGTGGTCAACGTGGCCAATCGTGCCGATGTTGACGTGCGGCTTGTTGCGTTGGAATGCTTCTTTAGCCATGGGTGGAGTTAGTTGAGGGGGTGCGCTTGGGACTGGTTCGTTTGTCGTGTTTCGAAGATCCCCACGGTTCTGCCACTGGAGCTGTTAGAGGGATTTGAACCCTCGACCTCGTCCTTACCAAGGACGTGCTCTACCACTGAGCTATAACAGCTTAACCGGCGGCGGCCCTGTGAGAGACCTCCTCCTCTTTCGACAATAAAACCGGGACATGAAAATCTCTTACGCTGGCGTCAAGAGACAATACATCCCGGCCTTTTACCGAAAAAGTGGGGCGAAAGTAGGACGGCTGACATGACTGTCAAAGGTTATTTCCAAACTTTGCGAAAGACTCCAAAACCCTCCTCCGTGGCTCGAAAATCCCCCGTCCCTCCTGTGGGCCATTTTAGGCTTGGCTTGGCGGCGCCAGCTTCATATCCTTGCTGGAAAATCAACCCATCCAGCCCATGAAAACACTGCTTCTTGCCAGCTTCGCCCTTCTTGCCACCACCGCCTCTTCCCTGGCCAAAACCGGCTGGGATGACGATTATGAAAAGTCCCTCGCCAAGGCGAAGGAGGAAAAGAAAATGGTGCTGCTGGACTTCACCGGCTCCGACTGGTGCGGCTGGTGCGTCAAACTTGATGAGGAGGTTTTCTCCAAATCCGCCTTCAAAAAGTTCGCCAAGGAAAATCTCATGCTCGTCGAGCTCGATTTCCCACACGGAAAGAACCTGCCCAAGAAAACCAAGGAGCAAAACGACACCCTGAAAAGCAAGTTCGGCATCAACGGCTATCCCACCATCATCCTGCTCGACAACGAAGGCAAGGAAGCCGCGCGCTGGGTGGGCTACAAAGCGACGCTTCTCGATGAATTGAAGGAAAAGGCAGGCAAGCACAAATCAGACTCTAAATAAATATTCGCTCCAGCCATGCGCCGTGTCCTCCAATTCAGCGCGATGAGCATCGCGCTGCTCGCGTTAGGCTTGTTCGCAGCAGATGATGGCGAGGTTCTGCTGAAAGGCATCGTCAAAAATGTGCGTGCCGGCAATGAAGAGGCCCTGACACCGCTCAAAGATCTCCACGCCCACAAACTGGCCGGTGATGCTGTGCTCAGCCTCGTCGGCGATAAAAAAATGGGCACTGGCATCAAACTGCGCCTCGCCGAAATCGTCGCCGCATGGCCTGCGGGTGAGGCACGCAAAACGCTGGGCGACTGGCTGGCAAAACATCCCTCATGTGATAATGATGCCTTGATGTTCTTTGCCGGCATCGGCCACCTGGAGGCGCGTGCCTTCTTCTGGAACCTGCTCACCCAGATCAAAGGTCCGCTCTCCGAGGTGCGTGACCCCGAACGTGCAGCTCTCGCCGCGAAGGCGCTCGGTGCTTTCCAAGACAATCCCGAAATCGTCGTCTCCCGTATTGGCACCATGCTTGATCCTGCCAACGCCCATGTCATGCGTGCCTGCGCAGCAGAGGCGCTGGGCGGCATGCACCATGCACTGGCGATCCAGTCGCTCCTGCCACACCTCAACGATGACGCCATTGGAGGCATTGCCCGCTGCTCCCTCTACAGGCTGACCAGTCAGGATTTCGTGGACGATACTGACAAATGGAAGGCCTGGCTCGCCGAACAGGGAGCGAACGTCCCGTGGAAAATGCTCACCCGCACCGACTTTGGAAACCACCTTAAACTGCAGAAACTGCTCAAGCCCCTCGATGATGATCCCACCATGAACATGGCGTCATTTTACGGCGTGGAGCTTCGCGCCAAAGGCGCTCTTTTCATCCTCGATGTCAGCGGCAGCATGACCATCGACGACCGCATCAGCAAGCTCAAGGCGCAGATGAGCAACCTGCTCATCGCCATGCAGAACAAATCCAACAAACTGCGTTACGGCATTCTCACCTTCGGCGAAAACGTCGATTCTTGTTTCCCCGCCCGCGGTATTTCCGTGAATGATGAAAAGAACCACAAACAGGCCGTGCGCTTCGTCGAGCGCATCCAGGCCGATGGTGGCACGCCCATGTGCGAGGCGCTCAATCATGCGCTGACAAAGGTTCTCCCTGATGGCAATATCGACACCATCTACTTCCTCAGCGACGGAGCTCCCAGCGATGGCACGCCCGATCAGGTGCTCGATCTCGCGCAGCGCATCCATCAAAAGTTCCAGACGCGCATCCACACCATCGGCATTGGCGAAGAACCTGCTCAGAGCAGCGACAAACCCTCGCTGCTCAATCAAATCGCCAATGCCTGCGGCGGTACCTTCACCATCCCGCCATGAGAACACGTCGTGACATGCTGCGTTCAGCGCTGGCCGCCGTCCCTGCGGCCCTCACCGGCTGCATGCTGCCTGATTTGCAGGAAGTCCGCCGCACCAGACTCATTTCGCAATCCTCCGGCCCGTTCAGCGGCGCTCCCCTCCTTGTTGCAGGCAGACGTGCCGCCGCCCTGAGCGAATACAAACAGCGTTTCCTCGTCTCAGGAGCCACTTTCCGCTTCCCGGCCAAACCCGCCTTCGGCATGGCCTGGACTTCTGAAGCCCAACGCGGCTACGAAAGCATCAAACATGACACGCGTCTCGGCTACGCCGTGAAAAACCTCAGCACAGGCGCATATCTGGCCGAATGCCAGGCCGATCGCGTCCTCATCGGTGCCTCCATGCCCAAACCCGCCGTCTCCGCAGTGCTGTTGGAGTCCCGGCAGGGCCGTCTCACCCACGAAGAATTCCAGCACATCGTCAATGCCTGCGATCTGAGCATTAACGCCTCCTGGCGTGCAATGCTCAGCCGCTTCAGCGACTCCGACGAACGCGCCTTCGAGCAGAAATACAGCCTCCCCGATGTGCCCATCCGCGCCAACGGCCAGTCACCTCGCTTCTATGCCGAGTTCTTCGAGCGCCTGGTGAACTACAAGTTCGACTACGGCTGCGAGATGCTCATCGAGTCCTGCCGCCGCAATCAGTTTGGCCGTGGCCGTTGGTATCTGCCCGCCGAGATCACCTACATTGGCGGCAAAACCGGCACCGACGGCCCCTACAAGCACGAAGGCCTCTTCTTCGACTATCGCGGCACCCGCTACGCCATTGTTATGTACAGCGATGGCCATTTTGGCCGCCACGAGAATTTCTGGCGTGTCGGAGCCGTCTTTGGCGGACTGTTCCGAGAGTACATTGCGTAGCTATGCCACACTTGAGCGGGACATGTGATGCGATATTATGTCGTATGAAAACGCTGCTCATCCCCCTCTTCCTCGTCACTCTCACCCTGACCGCCTGCCGTGGCGGTGGTGGCCCCGCCACCCGTGTCGGGCGTGGAGTGGATCATGCATTCTCCAAAGTCGGCCACGGCGTGCAGAAAGCTGGCCAGGCCATCGAGAATACGGCCCACTGATGCCAGCATTCGCATCACGCGCATGCTCCCACCCTCTACATTCCTCATCGCCGGCCCCACGGCTTCCGGCAAATCGGCGCTTGCGCTCGCTTTGGCAGAGCGTGTCGGAGGAGAAATTGTCAATGCGGACGCTTTCCAGCTTTACGCAGGTATCGTCATCCTTTCCGCGAAACCCTCCGCCGCTGAAATGGCCCGCGTGCCTCATCATCTCTACAGCGTGGTGCCGCTCACCGAGTCCTGCGATGCCCAGCGTTACCACTCGCTCGCGCTGCCAGTGATCGCAGACATCGCCGCCCGCGGCCGGGTTCCAATCGTCGTCGGCGGCTCGGGACTTTACCTCAAGGCGCTCACGCACGGCCTCTCGCCCCTGCCTCCGGCCTCAGCAAGATTGCGTGAACAGTTCAGGCACCTCAGCCCCGGAGAAAAAGTCGTGTGGCTGCTACAGCGCGATCCCGAGGCCGCCACCACTGTGAACCTGCGCAACCCGCGTTATGTCGAACGCGCCCTCGAAATCTGCCTGCTCACCGGACGCCCGCAATCTGGCCTGCGGCGTTCGTTTGTGGAAAAGGAGCCGCAAGTGAACGGCGTCATCCTCGACACGGATCGCGAGACACTCTACGCGCGCATCAACCAGCGCACACTCGCCATGTTCGAAGCTGGCTTGATCGCTGAAGTCGCCGCGCTCGGCAAACTCTCGCCCACCGCTGAAAAAGCCATCGGCATCCGTGAGGTGCGCGAACATCTTGCCGGGCACCTGACCCTGGATCAGGCCATCGACGCCATCCAGCAGGCCACACGACGTTACGCCAAGCGTCAGGCCACTTGGTTCCGCCGTGAACGCTGCTTCCAAACGATTTGCCTCGATTCCCTTCCGACGACAGAGTACGCGCTGACACGCATCCTCGAACTCTTTCCATGCCTCCGCCCGTCCAGCCAGTCCGTCCCGTCTTTGTCAACCTAGGCCCGCGCAGCTACCTCGTGCAGGTCGGTCGTGATCTGCTCAAAACGTTGGGCGAAGAGGTGAACAAGAAACTGCCGGATCGCACGAGTTGCGCCGTCGTCACCGATTCCAATGTCGGTCCGCTGTATGCCGAGAAAGTCCTCGAAAGCCTGCGTGCCGTCGGCAAACAGCCGCATCTCATCACCGTGCCCGCTGGTGAGTCCTCCAAGTCGCTGACGTGGAGCGAATCCGTGCTCACTGAGATGGTACGTGCAGGGCTGGATCGCAAGAGCTTCGTCGTCGCCCTCGGTGGCGGTGTCATTGGCGATCTTGCGGGTTTCTGCGCCTCGGTTTACCAGAGAGGCATCCCCTACGTGCAGGTGCCCACCACTGTGCTGTCCCAAGTGGACAGCTCCGTGGGCGGCAAGACCGGCGTGAACCTGCCCAATGCCAAAAACATGGTCGGCTGCTTTCACCAGCCTGTGCATGTCATCGCTGATCTCGACACGCTCAGCTCCCTGCCTGAACGCGAATGGAACGAGGGCTTCGCCGAAATCATCAAGCATGCCTGCATCCGCGATGCCTCGATGTTTACCGCCATCAAAGATGTGGCGGAAGGCAAAGGCGACATCGTCGGCCTCATCCGTCGCAACATCGCCATCAAGGCGGTCATCGTCGAAGCTGATGAATACGAAACCATCGGCACACGTGCGTTGCTCAATTTTGGCCACACGCTCGGCCACGCCATCGAGGCCGCCGCCGGTTATGGCAGGCTGCTGCATGGCGAGGCCATCAGCCTCGGCCTGCGCGCCGCCGCCTGGCTCTCCGCGCAGATTTCCGACCTCACCAGCGAGGACTACGAACGCATCGTGACGCTGCTCAAGCTCTGCGAGCTTCCCATCAAACTCCCCGATGACCTCGACACCGAGGAGATCATGCGCATCGCCCGCATGGACAAAAAATTCGAGAACGGCAAGATTCGCTTCGTCCTCCTCCGCAAGATTGGTGAGGGCTATGTCAGCAAAGACGTGATCGAAGGCCATCTGAAGCAGGCACTGGATGAGTTGCGGAAATGACGCATGCGCTTCCTGAACCCCAGCTACCTGCACTTCGCATGGCTCGCGCTGATCCCGCTGGCGCTATGGTTGTTCCGTCGGCAGGCGAAGCGGGTGCCGGTTTCGACGCTGCTGTTCTTCAAATCGCTCGCGCGTGAGCATCAGGAGTCTGCGTGGCTGCGGCGCATCAAAAAATGGCTCTCGCTCCTCCTCACGCTGCTGGTGCTGGTCTTTGCCATCCTCGCCCTCGCACGCCCCAGTGGCAACCTCTCGGCCGATTCACCCGGCGCGGTCGTCATCGTCGTCGATCGTTCCGCGTCGATGTCTGCCAAAGACAGTCAAGGGCGCACACGGCTCGATGAAGCAAAACGTCGTGTTCAAGAGCGCGTCCGCTCGCTGCCTGATCAGGTCGTGCTTTCCCTCATCTCCTTCGATGCACGGCCTCATGTGCTGCTCTCCCGCAGCCGCAACCGCCGCGAATGCCTGCGCTTGCTCGATGAACTCACGCCATCTCCCATCGAAGGCAAAACCGAGGCTGCCTTGAACGTCGCCAAACGCCTCGCCGATCTCGAATCACGCTCCCGCATCTGGCTGGCGGCTGATTCCAGCGCTGCGGATGCTTCAGTCGATTCCATTCCCGTTGCATTGCCCGAACCGCTCAACGTCGGCATCACCGGCTTCCAAATCCGCCACAGCCCGCTAGCACGAGATCGCTACGAGGCCTTTGTCAAAGTCAGCGCTGCCGCCAGCAACAAGGACAAGACCACCTCAACCCTCGAAATCACCATCGCTGGCCGCATCGCCCAACTGCGCGAGCTTGAACTCGCACCCGGCACATCATCTTCACTCATCCTGCCGCTCGAAGGCGTGCGTGGTCAGCGTCTGGAAATGCGCTTGAAGACCGCAGGCGATTGTTTCGGCTGGGACGATGGCCTTGCGGCTCCGCTGCCCAAAACGAAGCCGCTCACCGTCGCTTGGTTTGCTGAAAAGCCCGACCCTTTCACCGAACTCGCACTCTCATCACTCATCGAGGCCGGGCGCATCGATATGAGGAAGGGCGATCCCGCTGCATGGCCGCCGAAGGAGCAACCTGATGTCTATGTCTTCGAAAACTGGCTGCCGAAAGAATGGCCCACGGACCGTCCTGTCATCGCGCTCACACCTTTGACCAACTCCGGGCCGCTGCGCACCCGACCGCTCAAAGGCCTGCCGCATGACAGCGTGCGCGCTGTGCAGCCCGATCATCCCGTGCTCTTTCGTGCCAGCAGCAGCCGCATCGCCGTCACGCAAACCACCGTGCTCGAACTTCCCGCATCGTTAGAGCCGTTGTGGATCGCTGGCACAGAGCCCGTGCTTGCTGCCGGTGAATCCGGCGGTCAGCGGATCGTCGTCACCGCCTTCTCACCCTCGCAGTCCGAGCAACTCGCGCTGTTGCCCTCCTTCCCGCTCATTCTCGGCAACGCTCTTTACTGGTGCGCTGAAAACAGCGAGGCCCTCGCTGACATGCGCACCTTGCACACTGGTGAGATGCTCAACGCCAGCAACCTTGTGCAATGGCATGCTTGGGATGGCGACACCTTCATCGAAGCCTCCGACGATCCCGCCAACGACCTGCTCGCCCTCAATCGCATTGGTGCCTGGGAAACAGGCGACCGCAGCGGCACCTGTGCCTTGATCTCCGACGCTGAAACGAATCTCCCTGCCCCGCCCTCCGATGTCGCAACTTCCATCCAGCCCGCCGCTCCCATCATCACTGCTTCAGCCTTCAGTACCTGGCCGCAGCGTTTGATCTGGCTGGTGATCGTCGTGCTGCTGCTTGAAAGCTTTCTGTTTCATCGCAAAGCGGTGTATTGAAACTTGTTCACACCTGCTGCGTTTATTCACAGCGAAACAGCTCGGAAAAAGCCCACATATTGTTTCGGAAGCATTAATTAACCCCAAGATAGGGTAAAAAAATGCCTTCAGCCTTGCGGGTAGTGGCTGTGGAATGGTTCAATCCACCTTAGCACTTCTTTTTCGCAGCCTTTTCCCTCTCCAGCCATGTATCTCAAGAGCCTCACCCTTCACGGCTTCAAGTCCTTCGCCGACAAGACCCACTTTGAATTCCACAAAGGCGTCACCGGCATTGTCGGCCCCAACGGCTGCGGCAAATCGAACGTGGTTGATGCCATCCGCTGGGTGCTCGGTGAAACGTCCGCGAAAGCACTGCGTGGTGATGAAATGGCCGACGTCATCTTCAATGGCACCGACAAACGCAAACCCGTGGGCCTCGCCGAAGTCACGCTCACGATGGCGGACTGCGAAGAGTCGCTGAAGGTCGATTTCAATGAGGTCGCCCTCACACGCCGCGTGTTCCGCGATGGTCGCAGCGAATACCGCCTCAACAACACCGTTTGTCGGCTCAAGGACATCCACGATCTCATCGCTGGCACCGGCATCGGTCGTGCGGCTTACTCGATCATGGCGCAGGGTCAGATCGACATGCTTCTCAGCTCGAAGCCTGAAGATCGCCGCACCGTCTTTGAAGAAGCCGCTGGCATCACCAAGTTCAAATCGCAGAAGCGGGAAGCGCTGCGCAAACTCGAATACACGGAAGCCAATCTGCTTCGCGTCGCCGACATCATCGCCGAAGTGAAGCGTCAGATGGGCACCTTGCAGCGTCAGGCCGCCAAAGCACGTCGCTATCAGGCCTTGCTCGAAGACACACGCCTGCTCGACACCCACCTCGCACACAAACAATACACCGAGTTCAGCGGTGAGAAATCCGAGGCCGAAACACAGGTGCGCATACTGGCGAATCAGATCGAAGAATTACAGCGCAAACTACAGGCCGCCGAAACGGAAGCTGCACAAACGCGCGAGGCCTACCACGCGCTCGAATCGCAGATCAGTCAGGCACGTCAACAGGCCCAGGAACTCCGCTCACAGATGCAGAGTGCTGAAGGGCGCATTGGTTTCAACAAAGAGCGCAGCGAGGAACTCGAGGGACGCATCCGTCAAAACGAGGAGCAGATCGCCGCGAACGAAGAACTGCTCGATCAGGCCCGCCGCGATCTCGCCAATGCCGATGAGCAACTTCTCGCGATCACCGACAACATTCAGACGCGTCAGCTCGCGATGAACGAGCACGCGAGCGTGCATCAGAGCATCCTGCCGGAGCGCAACCGCCTGGAAAGTGACCGCCGCGCCATCCGCGAGTCGATCCGCCAGTTTGAAGGCCAGATGGCCGCTAGTGAGGCCCGTGCGCAGTCCTTGAGCAATCAAATCTCCGCCGACCGTCAGCGTCACGAATCGCTCGCGCATGATCGTCAAACCGCCGCGCAGGCCCGTGAGAGCAGCCAGATCGAATACGACGAGTTGCAACGCAACATCCAGGAACTCGAGGAAACGCGCAACCAGCTCGACGAGAAGGCCAAGGACTGCGCCCGTGAGATCATCGAACGCCGCCGCCAGCGCGACGCGATGAACAACGAACTCAACGACCTCCAGCGCAATCTCACGCAGCGCAAGTCACGCCTCGAAATCCTCGAACAACTGCTGCAAAAAGGCGAGGGTCTCTCCTCCGGCACGCAGAGCGTCCTCAGCGGCCTCGACAATCCGGAAGTCTATTCCACCGGCGTTCGCGGCCTGCTCGCCTCCAGCATTGAGGTCGATCCCGATTTCATCCCCGCCATCGAAGCCGCGCTCAAAGATCATCTTCAGGCCGTTCTGCTCACCGAGAGCGAACTCGCCGCGCAGATCATCGACCGCCTCACCGATCACAAAATGGGCCGTGCCTCGCTGGTGCCGCATGATTTCTGCAATCTGCGCAATGCTGCGGATCGTGAACTCATGCCCGCCGGCGCCATCGCCTGGGCCACGGACAAAGTCCGCGTCAAAACTGGCGTGCAGAGCCTCATTGATCACCTGCTGCACAACGTGATCATCGTCGATGACCTGCACACGGCGCTGCGCTTGAAGCGTGAGATGCCGCACCTCGCCATCGCCACCATGCGCGGTGAATTCATCTCCACGGACGGCATCATCAACGGCGGTGCCAGCAAGGAAGAAGGCTCCTCGACCCTGCGTCGCGAAGCCGAAGTGCGCCAGCTCCGCACCGAGGTCGAGGCACTCGAACTCCAGTTCATGGAGAAGGAGGACGCGGTGAAAGCCGTCAGCGCCCAGCTCGAAGACATGCAGCGCGAGGAAGTTTCCCTCCGCGAGCAAAGCCAGCGCGCGCGTGAAGGCTTCTCGCAGTTCCAAGGCAAGATCAGCGTCGTCCAGCGCGCGCTGCAACAAGCCACGGCGAAGCTGGAGAGCGTCGAGTGGGACCAGAACCAGATCCAGGAGCGCATCGGCGGCTCTGAAAGCCAGATCAATCAACTTCGTGAGGCCGCCGCCATCGCGCAGGAGCAGCTTGAGTCTTCCCGCGTCCGCGAAGGCGAGCTCGAACTCGAAATGGAGTCCTTTCTCCGTCGCGAACTCGAATCCAGCGAGCGCCTCAATGAACTCCGCACCGCGCTCGCCCTCGAACAAAGCGCGCTGCATTCCATCGAACGTCAGAAAGCCCCGCTCGGCGTGCGTTTGCAGGAACTTCAGGCCGGCATGAATCGTTTCTCCGAAGAGATCAACACTTGGCGCGTCCGTATTCAGCAGAGCGATGCTGAAAACGCCCGCTTCCAAGAACAGATCGAATCCCAGCGCGGTGCCATTGCCGCCATCGAAGAACATCTCCATGCGCGCACGGAAGAACGCGCTGGATTGTTCGAGCAGGTCAGCCAGCTCGAAACCCAGCTCACACAGCTTCGTCAGAGCTACAACGGCCTCAACGAATCTCGCAACCGCGCCGAAGTCGCCCTCACCCGCGTCGATCTCCGCCTCGAAAACCTCATCAATCAGGTTCAAGAGCGCTACAGCTTCCACATCGACGCCTTCGAGCCCGATTACCACGTCCTCATGGTCACTATCGAGGAGCAGAAGAAAAATCGCAGTCGTGGCAAGAAGGCAGCCGCGAACGCAGCCGAGACTTCTGAGTCATCTGAAAGCACTGAAACAACGGTGTCTGAAGCGTCTGACCAGTCAGAAGTGTCCGAGGAGCCGGAGGCTAAAGAAATCCCCGCCGTCTCCAACCGCGATGAGGACGAAGAACTCGAAAACATCGTCATCCCCGGCGAAGAAGCACAACCAGACTGGGCGTTCGTCATGGAGGTCGTCTATGAACTGCGCCAGAAGCTGGAAGGCATCGGCCCGGTCAATCTGGATGCCATTCAGGAATTCGAGGAACTCGAAGAACGTCACAACTTCCTCGACACCCAGCACAACGACCTCGTCAAATCGAAGGACGAGCTGCTCCAGGTCATCGCGAAGATCAACGAGACCACGAAGACCATGTTCGTCGAGACGTTCACGCAGGTGCGCGGCTTCTTCCATGACAACTTCCGCGAGCTGTTTGGCGCTCAGGCCAAGGCCGACCTCATGCTCATCGACGAAAGCGACCCGTTGGAGTCCGGCATCGAAATCATCGCCAAGCCGCCGGGCAAGAAGCTGCAAACCATCAGCCTTCTCTCCGGTGGCGAACGCAGCATGACCGCCGTGGCGCTGCTGTTTTCGATTTACCAAGTCAAACCCAGCCCGTTCTGCGTGCTGGACGAGCTGGACGCCCCGCTCGATGAAACGAACATCGGCCGCTTCCTCAAGATGCTCGACAAGTTCATCGACAATTCCCAGTTCATCATCGTCACCCACAACAAGCGCACCATGAGCCGCGCGGACGTGATCTACGGCGTCACCATGCAGGAATTCGGCATCAGCAAGCCCGTCGGCGTGCGCATGACGACCGAGGACACCCGCAACACCACCAAATCCGTGGAGGAACTCCAGCTCGATGCTCCAGCCGACAGGCCACGCCTCGAAAGCATGGACGAACAGCAGGAACGTCTCACCGAGATTGAGGAGCAGGAAGAAGAGTCGCCTGCGGTGTTGGTTTGAGGAGGCGGAGCCTCGTCAAGAGGTCAAAAGTCAAGTTGGTCAAGGGTTGTGATCCTTGACTGCTTGACGCCTTGACCGTTGACGCTCCTTTCCTGCATGACCTTCACCATCGAGTCCTTCCAGTTTCATGTGCTGCCGATGCACACGCGGTTCCCGTTCAAGTACGGCATCGCCAGCATGAGCGCGCTGCCGCATCTGTTTGTGACGGTGAATCTGGTGGTCGATGGCAAAGCGGTGGCCGGACTCGCGAGTGAAGGACTGCCGCCGAAGTGGTTCACGAAGGATCCAGACACGCTGTTTGAGGTCGATCTGGCCGAGATGATCGCGGTGATTCAGAATGCGTCACGCATTGCACGACTGGCAGCGGAAAAACCGACGGAATTCTTCGCGTGGTGGCAGAACCTGTATGCGGAGCAGACGAACTGGGCACAGGTAAAAGCGGTGCCGCCACTGCTGGCGAATCTGGGTGTGAGTTTGATCGAGCGTGCGGTGCTCGACGGTCTGTGCAAGGCGCTGGGACAGCCGCTGCATGCGGTGTTGCGCTCCGACGTGCTCGACATTGATCTCGGTGCGGTGCGTGAGGAACTGCGTGGCATGCGCGTGAGCGATGTCATCGCGCCACAACCGCTCACACGCGTCTTTGCACGCCACACAGTCGGTCTCGGTGATCCGCTCACCGCTGCCGATGGTGCTTTGAATGACGGGCTGCCCTACACGCTGGAGGAAAACATCCGCGCCTACGGCCTGCGTTACTTCAAGATCAAGGTCTGCGGCAAACCGGAGACCGATCTGCCGCGTCTGCGTGAGATCACCCGCATCCTCACCACCCACTGCCCCGATGGCTTTCATGCCACGCTGGATGGCAACGAGCAGTTCTACGATCTGGCGAGCTTCCGTGATTTTTACGCGACACTGAGCGCCGATGCCGCGCTCGCGCCGTTGTTCCGCAGCCTGCTGCTCATTGAGCAGCCGCTGCATCGTTCCAAGGCGCTGAACGAAGCGGTGGGAGACAGTTTGGGCATGATCATTGATGAAAGCGACGGCTCCCTGGCCGATTTGCCACTCGCGCTGGACCTCGGCTATCGCGGCACTAGCCATAAGAACTGCAAAGGCATCGTCAAAGGCCTCGCCAACGCCGCCTTGCTCAAAAAACGCGCTGCCAGCATCCCCGGCGGGCCGATCCTGAGCGGCGAAGATCTCGCCAACGCGGGACCGGTGGCCTTGCTGCAAGATCTGGCTGTGATGGCCCTGCTCGGCGTCACCCATGTGGAACGCAACGGTCATCATTACTTCCGAGGTCTGAGCATGCACTCCTCCGCCACGCAAGACGCGATGATCGACAAGCATGCCGGCCTGTATCAACGCCACGTCGAAGGTTTTGCGACGCTGCGCATTGAGAAGGGCACGCTCGATTTGCATAGCGTGAATGCCGCACCGTTTGGCTGCGGCATCACGCTTGATGTGACGCAGTTCGAGCCGTTGAATGACTGGATCAAGCGGGGCGGAATGGGGGAGCTATGAAATGATGAATGGCATCACTTCGCAGGCCGGTTCACGCGCAAGAGCTGCCCATCAAGCACACCGGCTTCGCGAATGGCCTGATCAATCCGCTGCGCCAAGGCTGCCGTGTCGTGATCGGTCGTGCAGACGATGATTCCCGCGTGTTCGGCATTCGTGCTCCGGTGCAGGCGCAGAAAATGCAAGCGGTTGAAGGTCAGCACTGCCCGGCCTTCGCGCTTCGCAAACTCGATGACTGCCTCATCGGGGATGCGTTGATTGGCACGTCCTGCTTCCACGGAAGTGAGCACGTCATGCCCAAGCTCCCGCAAAGCCAGCACGACCTGCCGGTGAAAATTCTCGTTGGAGTAGAGGCGGGCTGGCACCGTTAATCAGGCTTCCTCGTTGTCGCGAATGGCTTGCTCGACCTCCACCTTGTGGCTCGTCACATAGGCCCAGGCGGCGGTCAGATCGCTGCCCGTGAGGCTGGGATAGTTGTCCAGCAGCTCGGCATCCGTGAAGCCGAGCCGCCGCGCCTGCTCCAGCGACCATACCGGCACGCGAGTGCTGGCGATACAGGCATCGCCGCCGCAGACGTTCGCGGTTTTCTCAATGCCCGGCCCGACCTCACTGTCATCAGCCATCACCAGCAGCACATGGCTGCGGCCTGGCCGCAGCCACGCAGGCATGGGTGCCAGCAGCTTCATGCTGCCATCGGTGCTGATCTCAATGTCCGTTTCAAGGGTGTTCATTTCTGTCCACAGTATCCCCAACGGCCAATCCAGTGTCAACTGCCGCAGCATCACGCTCCATGCGTTGGCTGATCCGTTCGCACAGAATGGCCTGCTGGATTTTCAAAGCGTGAACGCAGCGCCGTTTGGCTGCGGCATCGCGCTGGATGTGCCGCCGTTTGAGCCGCTGAATGACTGGATCAAGCGGGGCGGAATGGGTGCGTTGTGATGCCGGAGTCAGGAGACTCCGGCTTCTTAGTTGCAGCAGTTGCAAAGACGAAGCGGTGGATGCCTGGGAGGTCAGGGGCGGTGGTGGCGTTGAGGTAGCCGAGGGCGGCACAACGGATGGAAACAGGCGCACCCTGATCGTGGCCGACTTCGAGGGCGATGAGGGCGTTTGAATTGAGATGCGGCAGGGCGTCGGTGAGGAAGCGTTCGACGATGCGGAGGCCGTCGGGGCCGCCGTCGAGGGCGAGGGCGGGGTCGCGTTTGACTTCGGGGCTGAGGCTTTGGATTTCGGCGGTGGGGATGTAGGGGAGGTTGGCGGCGATGAGATCGAAGGTGCCGGTGATTTTTTCGAAGAGGTCGCTGCGCAGGAGTTTGATGTTGGCGCTGAGGCGCGAAGCGTTGAGGCGGGCGAGGTCGAGGGCATCCTCGCTGATGTCGGCGAGGATGATTTCGCTCAAGGGCCAGGCTTTGGCGAGACTGAGACCGATGCAGCCGGAGCCGGTGGCCATGTCGAGCACTCGTGCCGGTGGTGTGGCGAATTTTTTGAGGATGAGTTCGACGAGGGTTTCGGTCTCAGGGCGCGGAACGAGGGCACGATGGTCGCTCACAAACTCGTGGCCGCAGAATTCGACGGTGCCGAGGAGGTGCTGGAGCGGCTCGCCTTCGCCACGGCGGCGGAGGAGTTCGCGCAGGGTGGTCAACTGGGCCTCGGGAACGGTTTCGTTGAAGCGGAGGTAGAGATCAAGCCGACGGCAGCCGAGGACGTGGGCGAGGAGGTGCTCCATGTTGAGCCGGGCCTCCTCGATCTTGCGCTTCTCCAGGTAGGCGGTGCCGGACTGGATGATTTCGAGAAGGGTCTTCATGGAAGAAATGTCGAATGACGAATGCGGAATGACGAATGGCCTGCAACAGATGTTTTGAACCACTGATGGGCACTAATGGGGCACGGAGGAAGCAATCAAACTGGATTCGGTGATGATTTGGTGGACGCGCTGATCGTGGGGTTCGACGGGAATGGAATCAACGATCTGGAGATCGAAGGCGATGGCGATGCGTTGGGCGCGGCAGGCGGGATTCGCAAGAAGGCGGTCGTAGTAGCCGCCTCCGCGACCGAGACGGAGTCCATCACGAGTGAAGGCGAGACCTGGAACGAGGATGATGTCGAGGGCGTCGATTTCGATTCGTGGACAGTGCGGTTTGGGCTCCCAGACGTTCATCTGGCCGCGTTGGAGATCATCAAGCGAGCGGACTTGGCGAGGTTGCAGTTCAGAGGCTTCGATTTGGAAGAAGCATAAGCGGACTCCTTGCGCATTGAGGGCGGGAAGGAGATGCGGGAGGATATCCGGTTCGTTTTTGAGGCCGCCGAAGAGGGCGATGGTGGTGCCGGATGGCCACGCAGCAGCGAGGTGCAGGATATTGTCTGAGATTTGCTGGCTGGCACTGGCGATGAAGGCGGGATCGAGGGCACGAAGGCGTTCGCGCATGTGCTGGCGAAGCGTGGGTTTGTCGTGCATGCGCTGCTTTGATGCGGGCAGGAGTGCCCGCGCTCCCTTCTCAGAGCAGTTCGGGTTTTTGCAGGAGTTCGGCGACGCGTTTGAGAAGGCGGCCGGCTCCGCCGCCGTCGAGGACGCGATGGTCGAAGCTGAGGGTGAGTTCGGCTTCGGTGACGGGGATGAATTGCTTCACCTCTTCACTCCAGTGCGGGACTTTGCTGCCGGCGCCGAGGCCGAGGACGAGGTTTTGCTCGGGCAGCGGAATGGGCGTGGCCCAGACGATGCCAAAGGTGCCGAAGTTGGTGACCGTGGCGATGCCGGGGCGGTTGACGTCGTTGGGCAGGCGGCGGGCGCGGGCCTGCTCGACGAGTTTGTTGTAAGTGGGCACCAGTTTGACGAGCGGAGTCTTTTCGACTTCGCGCAGGGTGGGAACCATGACGCCGTCATCGACTTCGACGGCGAAGCCGATGTCGATGGCGAGAGGATGGACGATGCGGTTGCCGACGAGGCGGCCAGCGAAGGCGGTGTTTTCAGCGAGCGCCAAGGCGAGGGCGCGAATGACGTAGAGGGCGGGGCCGGGCTTGGGATCGGTTTTTTTGCGATGCGCGAGCATGGCATCCAGCATGATGGGACTGCCGACGGTGGCGAGAGGGCGCGTCCAACTGCGGCGCATGGAATCAGCAACAGCAATGCGCATGGGCGAGGCAGGCGTCATGCGATGCTGTTCGAGAGCACGAAGGAAGGCCTCGAAGTCTTCAACGGTGACACGGCCACCAGCGCCAGTTCCGGGAACGCCGGCGAGGTCGGCGGCGTTGAGGCCGAGCTCAAGCATGCGCGCGCGCATGCGCGGTGAGATGTAACTGGCACCGGTGGCACCGGCGGGCACTGGCAGGCCGCCAACGACGGGTTCGACGGTGGGCTGGCGCGTGGAGATGACGTCGGTGTCGCTGATCTGGAAGTGGAGATTCTCGACGACGTCGGTGGAACCTCGAACATTCGGCGCTTCGGAGGAGGGCTTGGTTTCTTCCCCCATGCCGAGCGACTGTGCGTCTTCTTCGGTGATTTCGAGCGCGGCAAGCGTGGCGCCAACGGCGTAGCTGGTCTGCGTGGTGGCGACGATCTGGCCGATCTTTCCTGCGCAAGGTGAGCTGACGGCCATGGTGGCCTTGTTGGTCTCCACCTCAAAGAGATCGCTGCCTGCCTCGACCATGAGTCCCGGCTCGATCAGGATGCGAATGATGGTGGCTTCGGCGATGGATTCGCCGAGCTGGGGCATCAGGATGGGGATGGTGGGCATCTCGAGAATGTTGAATGACGGAATGACGAATGCCAAATTTAATACCGGAGCAGACGGCGGAGCGCGCCGGCGATGGTGGAGGTGGTAGGGCGGTGCGACTTCCAGAGGTTCGGATGATACGGGATCGGCGTGTCCTTGGAGTTCAGGCGCATGGGCGGTGCGTCGAGCAGATGGAAGCCTTCGGTGGTGACGCGGGCGATGATTTCGGCGGTGACGCCGCCCCAAGGGAATGCCTCACCAAGAGCGAGCAGACGACCCGTGCGAGCGACGGAGGCGAGGATGGTGTCTGTGTCCATCGGCTTCACCGAACGGAGATCGACGACTTCGATGGAATAGCCATCGAGCTGGAGTTCCTCGGCGGCGCGCAGGGCCTCATGCACCATGGCGCTGTAGGTGACGATGGTGGCGTGACGTCCGGGGCGTGCGATGCGTGCTTTGCCGATGGGCAGTTCGTGATCGCCGATCTGGTCGGCCTTGAGATGGTAATAGAGGAACTTGTGCTCGCAGTAGATGACGGGGTCGTTGAGCTGGACGCTGTCGAGCAGCATCCAGTAGGCGTCCTCGACGGTGGCAGGGGTGACGATGACCAGACCAGGATAGTGCGCATAGATGGCCTCCATCGACTGGCTGTGAAACGGCCCGCTGCCCGCCGTGCCTCCGGAGGGCATGCGGATGGTGATGGGACAAGGCACATTGGTGCGCCAGTAGAGCGTGGCGGCCTGATTGACGATCTGATTGAAGCCGACGGAGGAGAAGTCGGCGAATTGCATCTCGATGATGGGCCGTGCTCCCTCCACGGCGGCACCGACGGCCATGCCGACCATGGCGTCCTCGCTGATCGGCGCGTCGAAAACGCGGTTGGGGAATTCTTTGCTGAGGTTCTTGGTGGCCTTGAACGCACCGCCGAAGGTGGCAATGTCCTGGCCGTAGAGGAAGACGGCGGGATCATTGCGCAATGCCTCGTACTGCGCCTCACGAATGGCTTCGAGGTAGGTGATGCTCATGCCTCGTGCTGGCCCTCCACGAGATCGGCGCTGGACAGCGCCTGCCAGTTTTCTTTGAAGGGGTCAGGCGCGGGTTCGTTGGACACTTTGGAGATGGTTTGATCGACGTTGAGGCGCACTTCCTCGTTTAGCTCACGCAGGTCCGTGGAGTTCATCCAGCCATGGTCGAGCGCGAATTTTTCCGCCACCGCGAGGCAATCACGAGCCGAGGTGCCCTGGCGTGCTTTGTCGGGGATGTAAGATGCGTCATCGTGCTCCCCGTGTCCTGCTAGGCGCAGCAGCGTACCAACAATCATCTGCGGGCCGCCACCGCTACGCGCACGGGCGACAGCAGCCCGGAAGGCTTTGAGACAGGAAGCAAGGTCCGTGGCGTCCACGCTGACACCTTCGATGCCGTAGCCTGCGGCGCGATCCACGAGATTCTCGCAGGCGTACTGGCGCGTGTTGGGCGTGGAGTAGGCGTATTGATTGTTCGCAATGCTGACGATGATGGGCAGCTTTTCCACCGCCGCCATGTTCAGACCTTCATGAAAAGCACCCGTGGAAGTGCCGCCGTCACCGATGCTGGTGGCGCCAATGCTGTCCCCCAGCGTTCCAGCCTGCCGACGTGCGAACAACCCACCGGCCACGACTGACAGCAGACTGCCGAGGTGGCTGATCATCGCCAGCAGGCCTTCTTTCGGGCGACCACGATGGATATTGCCGTCACGTCCGCGCATCGGACCCGTGATGGTGCCCAGATAAGTCCGTACACAATCGAGAATCGGCTCCCCATAGGCGATCCGGCCCGCCTGGTCACGAATCAGCGGACCATAGATGTCCGAACCCTTGCGAAGCTGCACCCCGAGCGCGGCACTGAACGCCTCCTGGCCTTTTCCGATATACACCCCGCCGACGATGCGCCCGCCAGCTCGATAGAGCGATCCGAGCTTCTCCTCCAGCACTCTGGCCAGCAGCATGTGCTGGTAAGTGAGGAGGAATTGGTCGCGAAAATCGGCCGTCAGGTCGGTTTCGGCGCAGTTGATCGATGGAGCAAGTGCCACGAGGCATATTTGGTATCAAGGGCGACAGATTCGTCAACACCCTCACCATAAGGAATCCTTCGAAAAAGCAGGATTTGCTATGTTGTGGCATCTCTTCCGCTTCTGGGAGGGGTAAAATTTTTTAGATTAGAAGTGACAAAATGTGAGCATGTGAATAATTTGTTTGAAATTTCAATAACAGGGTGCAAATTTAATAAAGAAAGCTGAATTTTTTAGAAATCCATGGAATCGCTTCTCGCCACAGCCGCTGCCGACCCTGTGTTCTCAGGCTTCCAAGTTCAAAGCTATGGGAGTCTGCTGCTACCCGATCACCCGATCCGCTTTGGGTTCCAAGTGGACATCGTTCCAGACAACTGCCCTTCGAGCATTATCTTTGGGCTCGTCAGCCGAGACCCCGTCAACGGCGGCCATGCCAAGACCACCGGGTTCGCCGTGCGAGTGGATTTGGAGATGCGTGAAATCTGGGATGTCTTGAACGGCAGCGGGCTTGTCGGCTGGGTGGAGCATCCCAACGGACTCGCAGGCTTCACGGACGAAGAGCCCCTATTGCTGGGATGGGAGATCGAGTGCCACGGCCAAGCATTGATTCCCAAGCTTGTAGTGGCCGACCAGCAGTGGCTTTACCCGGCCATCCAATGCCCGCATCCCATGGTCATGGAGACCGTGATCGGCTGGCAAGGAGAATGGGACCGCGATCCTCGCAGCACCTTCCTGCATCCGGCGCTCTGGCGTGAGCAACTGCCCGTCTTGACCGCTCAAGAGCCCGAGGCCATGGCCGCCTGATCAAGCTCCGGCTTGAATCCCGCCGGTTTTCCCGTTACCGGCAGGTTGCATGAACAACACGGAAAGTCGCATCCTCATCACCGGCGGAGCCGGATTCATCGGCAGCGCCCTCGTTTGGGAGCTGAACCGCCGGGGCTGCGAAAACATCGTCGTCTGTGATCGCCTCAGCACCGACGAGAAGTGGAAAAACCTCGTTCCGCTCAAATTCGCCGACTACATCGACGGTAACGACCTGCTTCAACGCGTGCTGAATGCCCCCGAGAAACTTGGCCGCTTCGACCTCGTGCTCCACCTCGGTGCCTGCTCCGCCACCACGGAACGTGACGCCGATTACCTGATGCGGAACAACTACGAGTTCACCAAGCAACTCTGCCAGTGGTCGCTCGCGAACCAGACCCGTTTTGTCTATGCCTCATCCGCAGCGACTTACGGCGACGGTGCCCACGGCATGGACGATCAAATGCCCGACATCCACGCGCTGCGCCCGCTGAACATGTACGGCTACTCGAAGCACCTCTTTGACCTCCACGCCAAGCGTGAAGGCTGGCTCCCAAACATCGTCGGCCTCAAGTATTTCAACGTCTATGGCCCCAACGAAGACCACAAGGCCGACATGCGCAGCCTCGTCCACAAGGCCTGCGGCCAAATCCTCGCCACCGGCAAAGTCCAGCTCTTCAAATCCCACCGCCCCGACTACAAGGACGGCGAGCAGATGCGCGACTTCCTCTACGTGAAGGACGCCATCCGCATGACCCTCCACCTCGCGGAGACGCCCAGCGCAGGCGGCCTTTTCAATCTCGGCTCCGGTGAAGCCCACACTTGGGTCGAACTTACCACCGCCATCTTCACCGCCCTCGGTAAGGAGCCAAATATCGAGTTCATCGACATGCCCGAGCATCTCCAGTCGAAGTATCAATACTACACCTGCGCCGACATCGCCAAACTCCGCGCCTCCGGTTTCACCACCGAAATCACCCCTCTGACCGAAGCCGTCCGCGACTATGTTCAGGGCTATTTGGTGCCAGATCGACGACTCGGAGACGAAGCATCTTAAGGCCGGATTTGCAAAGGGCCCCGGTTCACGCTAAACACCCGGCCCCATGTCCGCCCCAGCCAACCGCATCGACGCCCGTTTTGCCCAGCTTCGCACTTCGAAGAAGAAGGCATTCGTGGCCTATGTCTGCGCCGGTGATCCCACGCTCGATGCCACCATCGACATCGTGCTCGCGCTGGAACGTGCCGGAGTCGATATTGTCGAACTTGGCGTACCCTTTTCCGATCCGCTGGCCGATGGCGTGGTGAATCAAATGGCCGCCGACCGCGCGTTGAAGGCCGGAGCCTCCATGTCCGGCGTTTTGGAGATGATCCGAAAGCTCCGCACCAAGTCTCAAGTGCCGCTGGTGCTCTTCACTTACCTCAATCCCGTCTATACCTACGGCTACGAGCGATTCCACATCGACGCGGCTGCCGCCGGGGCCGATGGCGTGCTCGTTTTGGATCTCCCGCCCGATGAAGCGGCCCAAAACGCCGAACTCAAGCCCACCGCCGAGTTGCGTCATATCCAGCTCATCGCACCAACCTCGCCGCCGGAGCGCATCGCCAGCATCGCTAAGAGCGCCGAGGGTTTTGTGTATTATGTGAGCCGTCTCGGCGTCACCGGAGCGCAGGCGGAGATCGCCACCGGCATCGCCGAGCAGGTCGCCATCATCAAATCGGCCACTGAAGTGCCCGTCTGCGTCGGTTTCGGTGTCTCGAATCCTGCCCAAGCCGCCGAAATCGCGAGCAAGGCCGATGGAGTTGTCGTTGGCAGCGCTATCGTAAAGTTGATCGAACAAAACGGCTCCAGTCCCGATTGCGCTGTGAAAGTCGAAGCCTTCGTCAAACCGCTCGTGGATGCCGTCCATTCCCTCTGATTTACCCTTATGACACTCTCCTTCACCAAAATGAACGGGGCCGGCAATGACTTCGTCATGCTGGACAATCGCGATCTCAGCCTCGCGCTGACCAAAGACCAAATCAAACGCCTTTGTGATCGTCATCGCGGCATCGGTGCCGATGGTTTGCTCGCCGTCGAACCCGCAACGAACGGCGGCGATTTCAAAATGCGCTACTACAACGCCGACGGCGGCGAGGCCGAGATGTGCGGCAATGGCGCGCGTTGTTTCGGTCGTTTCGTCAATCATCTGCACGGTGACAAGCTGGTAAAAATCCAGTTTGAGACCCTCGCTGGCATGATCTCCGCCGAATTCGAGGGCGATCAGGTGCGCATCAACATGAGCGCCCCGCACAACCTCAAACTCGCGCAAAACCTGCCTGTGGTTGACACCAATCTCACCGTCCACAGTATCAACACCGGCGTTCCGCATGCCATCGTGTTCGTGGAAGATCTCGAAAGCGTGCCCGTGCACGAATGGGGTGCCGGTCTGCGCTATCACGAAGCCTTCAAGCCCAAAGGTACCAACGCCAACTTCGCTAAAGTCGTCTCTCCCGGCAGCATCTCCATCCGCACCTATGAACGCGGGGTGGAAGGTGAAACCCTCGCCTGCGGCACCGGCATGGTCGCCTGCGCCTTGATTCATCACGAACTCACCGGCGCTGCCAGCCCTGTAAGTGTCCTCGTCAAAGGCGGTGACACACTCAAAGTCGGCTTTGAGGAGCCATCGAAGAGCGAATACACAAATGTAACCCTGTTCGGCCCGGCAGATTTCGTTTTCCAAGGAACCGTTCAACTCTAAGCTCCACGCCCTTCGCTCCCCGCTTCCCATGTTCGCAGGCACCCACACCGCAATCGTCACCCCCTTCAAAAACGGCCAAATCGACGAGGCCGCGCTCAAATCCATCGTCGATTTCCAGTTCGACAACGGTGTGTCCGGCATCGTGCCTTGCGGCACCACGGGGGAATCGCCCACGCTCGATTACGACGAGCATGAGCGCGTCGTGAAACTCAGCGTCGAGTTCGCCAAAGGCCGCGGCATCGTCATGGCGGGCACGGGATCGAACTCCACGCGTGAAGCCATCGAACTCACCCAAGAAGCCGAGGCAGCCGGCGCCACCGCATCTCTCCAGGTCGCCCCTTATTACAACAAGCCGACGCCTGAAGGCCTGTATCAGCATTTCAAGGCCATCGCAGACAACACGAAGCTGCCGCTCATGCTGTACAGCATCCCCGGCCGCTGCGGCATCGAGATCGGTCTCGATGTGCTCGTGCGCCTCGCGGAGAATTGCCCGAACATCCGCTCCATCAAGGAAGCCGGCGGCAATCCCGAACGCGTCAGCCAGATGAAGCAAGTGCTTCCCGCTGATTTCGAGATTCTCTCCGGCGATGACGGTCTTACCCTGCCCTTCATGTCTGTGGGCGCGGTCGGCATCGTCAGCGTGGCAGGCAACTTGATCCCGAAACCACTCAGCGAGATGGTGCAGCTCGCCCTGAAGGGCGATTACACCGCCGCGTTGAAGATCCACACACGCTACTACCCGCTCTTCGCCGCGTTCCTGAAACTCGCCACCAACCCCATCCCGATCAAAACGGCGATGGCCCTTGCTGGACATTGCACGGACGAGTTGCGCCTGCCGCTCGTCGGCATGGAGAAGGAAAAAGTGGCCGAACTGACCGCCACGCTGAAAAAGCTGGGCATCATCAAGTAATACAGGCCATGAACCCGGCGCGACCTCCGGCATTTTTCATTCGGGGAGTGTGTTTGCTGGTGGTGTCACTGCTTTCCATCTCGTGCGCCACGCGTTCGAAGCCGGAAGCTGATTGGAACAGCCTCAAAATTTGGCAGCAGATCGCGACCCATCCGCCGACTTACATACCGGCGGGTTATGGCACCAGCCAGCCACGAACCGATCGTGACGGCACTTGGTTCACAGATCAGCGGGATGGCAAACGGCTCTTCGTTCCCAAACAAGCCGTGAGCGGATTAGAACCAGGTGTACTTATGGGCGAGGCGAAAAAGGCGACAGGCTACGATGGCAAACCGCGCCTGTCTCCAGGGCAGAAAATTTGCTGGGGCCTTCTCGCATTCATCGCCGCTTTGGGTCGCACAAACCTCCCTCCGCCAGACTGACGTCAAACCGGGCATCATCTCCTGAAAACCGGCAGCAACAGTGCCGCCATCACCGCGAGCACCAATAGCATCACGACAAAGAGCAGGCATAGGGACACGACTGACGTGCGTGGATTCACGTCAGGCGTGAAGGCGATGACGGCCTGATATTGCAGGGAGAAGATCATTCTGCCCTTGGCGGACAACATCAACCAGCCCACATACCCGTTCATCAACGGCAGCAGCACGGTAAAAATCGTGACCGCTCCCAGCAGACCCGAAACAACAGCCATCGGAATCCGCGCCCAAGCCCGCAGACGAAAAACGCCCGCTCCGAGAACCAGCCCACACGCTCCGATGATCGCAGCGAGTCCCATCGCGGCAAAATCGCCTTTGCTGGATGCCGCGCTCAAAGCCTCCAGCATTCCGATAATAACCGGCAGCAACATCAACCCACCAAAGAGCGCATACAAACCTCCAACGGCCTTGATCGAGGTTTCATGGCCGATGTGAGCACGCCGGATTGCCTCGGGTGATTCATCAACCAGCCTCGCCGCCTGTGGTGGCGCGTAGGGGTTGAACTCCGTTTCTTCCGTCATCATGCGTCGTTTTATCAGGAGCCGTCCGCGTTCAGCCAGCAAAACCGGTCCCGCCTCCAGGCTGGACAGCATGCCAAGCGTGCGCATCAATGCTGCATGCCGTGTTTTCGCATCATCTGCATCCTCGTGCTGCTGGGACTGCCCAGTTGCAGTTTTCTCATGGGCAAGGCGGTTGGTTGGAAGCTTTCCTCCAAAAAACTGCCTGCCGACAACCGCATGGGCGAGGCAAAACTCATCGGCGTGATCGAACTGGTGAATCCCGAGCAGAACTACGTGCTCATCAACTGCGAGCAGCGGCTGAACATCCCCGCAGGCACCGAGATCGTCTCGCAAGGCGCTGATGGTTCCAAGACGAAGCTCAAGGTGACTCCGGAACGCAAAGGCAACTACATCACCGCAGACATCACGGAAGGCACGCCGCAACTGCGAGACATCGTGTTATACAAGGTCAAGCCGGGGGATGTCCCCGCACCCGCTCCAGCCACTGTCTCGGCAAGTGGCGCGGTGGTTCCGCTGACGCCGGTCATGCAGGCGGATGTGATTCCACCGCTGGATGCGCCGTTTCAGCCGATAGCGCCGCTCAAACCGTCTCCAGCACCAACACAGCCACCCGCCAACTTGCCGACGGAAGAACCCGCTCCTGACCTCAGCAAGCTGCCGCCCGTCATCCGATGATTTCCGAAAGCGAGGCGCTCGAACGCATTCTGGCAGCAGTGGCACCGCTGAACGCTGTGCCGGAGTCGTTGTTTGCAACACTCGACCGTTTTGCCGCTCAGGATGTGACCGCCACGGTGCCGATTCCCGCCTTCGATCAATCGTCGATGGATGGTTATGCGCTCGTCGCGGCTGAAAGCGACAGCAAAACCGCGCTGCGCGTTACTGGCGAGCAGCCTGCGGGCCTGGATCGTGGATTGAAGCTCGAATCCGGCTGCGCCATTCGCATTTTCACCGGTGCTCCGCTTCCCGCCGGAGCCGACTCCGTGATCATGCAGGAGGATGTGCAACGTGACGACGATCACATCGTCTGTCAGGAGCCGGTCATCGTTGGTGAAAACATTCGTCGTGCAGGAGCGGATCTGTGCCAGGGCCAGTTCGTGATGAGGGCGGGAGAAAAAATCACCCCCGGTCGCATGGCGGTGCTCGCCTCCCAAGGGCTCGACCGGATCAACGCGCATGCGTTGCCACGTATCGCCGTGCTGAGCACCGGCGATGAACTGGTGCATCCCGGCGCAGGCCCGCTGCGAAGCGGACAGATTTACAACACAAACGGCCTCATGCTACGCGGCATGCTGGCGCGCCTCGGCATTCGAGAAAGCACGCACGCTCATTGCCGCGATGATCTGCAGGCCACCGTCGAGACGCTGCGGCGGTTGATGGATGAAAACGATGTCGTGCTGCTCAGCGGCGGCGTTTCAGTCGGCGACCACGATCAAATCAAGCCCGCTCTGAAACAGCTCGGCATCGAGCCGCAGCTCTGGCGTGTCCGTGTGAAGCCAGGCAAGCCGTTCCTTTTTGCCTCACGTCGTGAACCATGCACCACGCACCTTTTTGGCCTGCCCGGCAATCCGGTGTCATCCTTCGTGACCTTCCTGCTGTTTGTGCGCCCCGCCCTGCTCAAGATGATGGGCGCGTCAGACATGGCAGCGAAACCGCGCTGGTTTCCGGTGGTGGCCGGAACTGCTCTCGAGAATCCTGGTGACCGCCCGCACTATCTGCGTGGCACGCTCACGAACGGCCAGTTCATGCCTTTCGGCCTGCAACAAAGCCATGCTTTGCTTTCCTTGAGCCGGTCAGAGGCGTTGTTGCGGCTCGAAGCCGGTCAAAGCCTCCAAGCAGGCGAGGCGGCGCAGGCGTGGTTGCTGGATTGATTGGTTGCGCGCACAGCAAGGCCATTCATTCTGCGCGCTCTTCAATCATGGAACACGTTCTCGTCATCACCCGCCAGCTCTTCGATGAGCTGGGCAGTTTTCAAGGCTTTCAATCCGATGCACCGCGTTACTTGCATGCGATGCTGGCTCCCGGTGCCAATCACTTCATGGAGCGTCCTGCCGCTGAAAAAGATCCCACGCACAAGCAACTCATCCCCTACACGATCTTTCATCACGCAGGCCGCTATATCAGTTACACGCGCGGTGGCAGTTCCGGTGAAAAACGCCTGGTGGCAAAACGCTCCATCGGCATCGGTGGTCATATCAATCCGGTGGATGCCAGTCAGGACGAACTTGGCGAGACGATGTATTACAACGGCGTCGAGCGTGAGATGGCCGAGGAACTGGTCATCGGCGGCACACACACTCAGAAAGTCATCGGTTTGATCAACGACGATGCGACGGAAGTCGGCAGCGTGCATCTGGGCGTGGTGCATTTCTTCGATCTGAGCAGTGACGACGTGAAATCGAACGAGGACGCCATCCAAGACTTGCGTTTCCACACACTGGAGGAGCTGCACGCCATGCACGATCAGCTCGAAACTTGGTCGCAGATTTGTGTGGATCACCTCTGGCAGGCAAAGCATGGCTGAAATCAGCAACTTGGGAAGAAATGCTTGTCTGTTTGGGCAACGAGTGTTTTTCTTCCCTTAATGCAAGATTCATCCCTCAGCGCTCCGGCGGCCCCCATCGCTTCGCTGCCCGGGCCTGCACAGAACAGCAGCGCCGCGGAGGATCGCATCCTCGTGGACAGGGCGCAGGCGGGCGACACACACGCGTTTGACGACCTGGTGCGCAAATACACGCCGAAGCTCTACGGCCTCGTTTACAACATGACCTCGAACCGGGAGGACACCGCCGACCTGCTGCAGGATGTGTTTGCCAAGGCCTACCGCTCCATCAAGCGCTTCATGGGCAAGTCCTCGTTCTACACATGGATCTATTCCATCGCGGTGAACATGACTTTGAACTTTCTTAAGAAGCGGGGCCGCCATCACAAGGTCAGTCTTGACGATGTAGATACGGGCATTGAGAACGACCCGGAGTTCATCCGTGTGACCACGGCCAACACAGGCACGCTCCGCGAAGTGAACATCCATGAGCTGCAAAAAAGGTTGAACACAGCCATGATGAAGCTGTCGGAAGATCACCGCACGGTGGTGACCCTTTACGATGTCCAGGGTCTCCAGCATGCCGAAATCAGCAAGATACTCGGAGTCTCGGAAGGGACAGTCAGATCAAGGTTATTTTACGCTCATCGATTGCTCCAGACCTATCTTGAAGATTTTGTGAAATAATCACGCACCATTGACGAAATTAGAAATCAGAACCCACAGCACGCCATGAGTGAGTTTGAAGACATCCAACGGTTGATTCGATTGAAGCGGTTTGAACAGCCAGGGGAGGGATTCACCGAAGACTTCCTCCGCCAGTTTCACCAGCGCCAGAGGGCGGAAATGCTGAAACAGTCATCTTTGGAGCTTCTCTGGGAACGCACTACCACTTGGTGGGGCAATCTCTTGGTTCCCAAGTGGGGCATGGTGGGAGCAGCCATGGCTGTATGCGCCATGAGTGTCTGGATGCTCTCGCGCCCCGCCGGACAGACCTCTCCTGCTCTCACCTCAGTTCCTGTGATCGATGAGAAGCCCTTCATCCTCAAGATGGATCTCAGCGACCTGCCCTTGGCGCGCATGGCCGAACATGACGAGGCCACCCTAGCAGACATGCTGCTCCGCAAGCATTTGGAAGTGCGTCCCGCCCTCGAAGGGAGCGTCTCTCCGCTGCCCGCCAACGGCTGGCAGGTGCCTAGTCTCCAGCATGCAGTCCCTGCCATCCATGATGGCGCCGATGGCGGCTTGGGCAGGTAAACTCCCAATACTCCAACAGGCAAAGAAGCAGCAGATCACGTGTCTGCCCCTCAAACTTCTCTTTGCCATCAGGGCGGGCAGCGGTTAATCGTCGCCTCGCTCATGGGAAACCGCCCTGACATCTGCCAAATCATCCGAATTAGCATCGGACTCCTCCGCGCCTGACGCTGCCGGAAGAGTCCGTTATTGCATGCCTGCGCTTCAGGCACTTTTGGCATCCGGCGTCCCGGAACCTTTGGCAACCGCCATCCGGCCTGTTTTCTCATTGCACCCCCTTTCACCCTCTCCATTTCCATACCCACATGTCTCCAGTTACCATCTATGACACCACCCTGCGTGACGGCACCCAGGGCACCGGCATCTCCTTCAGCACCCTCGACAAAATCCGTGTCGCCGAAAAGCTCGACGAATTCGGCGTGCACTACATCGAAGGCGGCTGGCCCGGCTCCAATCCCAAGGACGCGGCCTTCTTTGAAGAAGCCGCCAAGCGCACCTGGAAAACCGCGAAAATCACCGCCTTCGGCATGACCCGTCGCGGCAAAATGAAGGTCGAGGACGATCCGCAGGTCAAAATGCTGCTCGATGCGAAGACCCCCGCCGTCACCGTGGTCGGTAAAACCTGGGCGCTGCATGTCACTGAGGTCTTCCAGGTCAGTCTGGAAGAAAATCTTGCCATGATCGCCGACACCGTGGCCTATTTGAAAAAACACGGCCGCGAGGTGCTCTACGACGCCGAGCATTTCTTCGACAGCTTCAAGGAAGACCCCGAATACTCGCTCAAAACGGTCAAAGCCGCCCAGGATGCAGGTGCCGACCTCATCGTGCTGTGCGAAACGAATGGCGGCGCGCTGCCGGAGTTCGTCGAAGACACCACACGCAAGGTCATCGCCCATCTCGGCCGCCCGGTGGGCATTCATACGCACAACGACGGCGGAGTCGGTGTCGCCAATGCCCTCGCTGCCGTGCGCGCCGGAGCCTGTCAGGTTCAAGGCACGATCAACGGCTACGGTGAGCGCGTGGGAAACTGCAACCTCACCACCATCATGCCCGCACTCCAGCTCAAGATGGGCGTCGCACTCGGCCTCGACCTCACCCGTCTGCGCGAACTCGCCCATTTCGTCGATGAACTCGCCAACGTGCCGCATGACATCCGCGCTCCATATGTCGGTCTGGCCGCATTCACGCACAAAGGCGGTTTGCATGTGCATGCGGTGCAGAAACTGGCCCGCACTTACGAGCACATCGATCCCGCACTTGTCGGCAACCAGCGCATCATCACCATCTCTGACATGTCTGGCCAGTCGAACGTGCTGGTGAAGGCCGAGGGCATGGGCTTCAAGTTCGCCAAAGGCGCCCCTGAAGTTCAGAACATCCTTTCCGAGGTGAAACGCCTCGAAAGCGAAGGCTATGAATTCGAAGCCGCCGAGGCCTCGTTCGAAATGCTCATCCGCAAGCAGACCGGCCAGCACGCACCGGTCTTCAATCTCATCGAATACCACTCCACGCACCGTTTCCACGGGGGTGCGCATGGTTTTGAAACCTGCGAGGCCACCATCAAGCTCGAAATCGGCGGCACGCGCGTTTACACCGTTGATGAAGGCGACGGCCCCGTGAATGCGCTCGACAATGCGCTGCGCAAGGCCCTCCTGCCCTTCTTCCCGGCGCTGCAACACATGCGCCTGGCGGATTACAAGGTGCGCATCATCGACGGCGGCACGGGAACAGCCGCAAAGACACGCGTGCTCATCACCAGCACCAACGGCAACGCCACCTGGAGCACCGTCGGCGTGAGCTGCAACATCATCGACGCGAGCTGGAAGGCGCTCGTCGATGGCATCGAGTACTTCCTGCTCAAGAAGGCGGCTTAAACTGCTTTCATCCCCGCTGCCTCCAACACCGCATGCAGATCTGGAGGCAGCGGTGCCTTCACACTCAGCGGCTGGCCTGATGCGGGATGCTTCAGGCTCAGTTCATGCGCATGCAGGAACAAGCGCTTCGCGTTGATCGTCTTGCGCAGTTTGCGGTTCAAATCGAACGAGCCATAGACATCATCGCCCACCAGTGGGAGCTGCCGTGAGGCCGCCTGCACGCGAATTTGATGCGTCTTGCCGGTGATCAGCTCGATCTCGATCAGCACGACGCGATTGGCCGCATTGACTTCGATCACACGATACTTGGCCTCCGCATTGGGGCGTGTGCCATGCCGGACCGTCGTACGTACCTGATGCTTGGCATGGGTCGTGACCAGATGATCCAACCAAACGCCTTCAGGTTTCAATCCGCCGCCGCTGCTCAAGGCGAGATACTTTTTCCGCACCTTCTCGGCTTCAAACGCCTCGCGGCATGCGGTGGCGGTTTTTTCATCTTTCGCACCGAGCAGAACGCCAGAAGTGTCCTGATCGAGACGGTGAATCAGCCACACGTTGCCCATAGATGTTTTGAAGCAGCGTCGATCATGATCATAACTGCCCTCAAACGCCGCAGGCTGCGGTTTGGCTGCCTTGGGATTCGGATGCGAAAGTACGCCATGCGGTTTGTTCACCACGATGATGAAGCGATCTTCGTGAAGAATCTCACAGCGCGTGATGGCAGGATTGGAACTCATTTCTGGCGGTGTTTTTCGACCAAGTGCTCCTCCAAAGCCTCTCTCCAATGGCGAATCTCGATGCCGAGCCGATTTTGCAGCCGTTCATTGCACATCACCGTCATCAAAGGTCGTGGTGCTTTGAGTTGAGTGAGGTCGGCCAGCTTGATGGGTTTCACATGGGTCGTTTTGACCGGCAAACCAAGTCCTGCAGCCACCTCCAACGCCGTCTCAGCCCACGAATGCCAGGAAGCGCTGCCGGTGTTGCACAGGTGCAGCACTCCGCTGGTTTCGGGATGCTCGTGAATGATGCGCTCAATCCAGTCACAGATGTTCACAGTGCTCGTCGGCACGGACACTTTGTCTGCAACGGCGGCCAGATCGTCCGTCTGCAAGGCACGTTGAATGATGTGGTCGGGATGACTCGGCTTGTCAGGACCAAAAAGCCACGAAACGCGTGCCACCAGGGCATTGGGTGACGCCTGAAGCACCGCCAGCTCCCCTTCACGCTTCGTCCGGCCATACACATTGACCGGGTTTGTCTCGTCATCCTCTTTCCACACATCGCGCGGCTCTCCACTGAAGACGTAATCAGTGCTGAAGTGAATCAGGCGCGCGCCGAGGGCGTGGCAATATTCGGCGAGCACCTGCGGACCAATGACATTCGCCATCCGCGCCTTCTCGGGCTGCATTTCGCAGACGTCCGGGCTGGTCATGCCGGCAACGTTGAGCAGAACATCAAAGGGCTGTGCTTTTAATTGGGCAGCAATGGCCTCAGGCCGCTCAAAATCCAATTCGGCCCGTCCCCAGAGCACCGTTTCGTGATCGGGGGCCAAATGCCGGTTCAGCGCACGACCCAGGCCGCCGGTGGCGCCGAGGATGAGGATACGTGGTGCTGGCATGATGCATGCTTGCCACGGCTCCCGCGCTTGCAAAGGCAAAAGGCACGCACAAGGTGGCGCACGATTTTTTTTGGATGAGTTCTCCCGAGCCTAGGATTGTGATTGTCGGCGCTGGCCTTGCAGGGCTGGCGTGTGCACGTGTACTGGCGGCGGCAGGCCGTCCCTTCACGATTCTGGAGGCTTCCAATGCCGTCGGCGGCCGGGTGCGCACCGATTCCGTCGATGGTTTCCTGCTCGACCGCGGCTTCCAGATATTTCTGCCGGCTTATCCCGAGGCGCGCCATGTGCTGGATTATGAGGCTCTCGACCTGCGCCCGCTTTACCGCGGTGTGGATGTGTTTGTGAAAAATCGTTTCCATCGCATGGCCGATCCGTTGGTCCATCCGCTGACCGCGATGAAGAATTTCCGCGATGAGATCGTCACCCTGCGCGACAAGTGGACGACACTGCTGCTGCGCAAGGAGGTCTTCGGCCTCCGTGTACCTCCGCGTGAAATCGCTGAAATGGAAGCAGAGGACTACTTGCGCGTTTTTGGCTTTTCCGAAGGCATGATCGACAAATTTTTCCGCCCCTTCTTCGGCGGGGTGTTTCTGGAGAAGGATCTGCGCACCAGCGCGCGCATGCTGCTCTTTTTGTTCGCCATGTTTGACCGTGCTGGCAGCGCGCTCCCTGCGCGCGGCATGCAGGCGATTCCCGATCAACTGGCAATGGCTCTCCCGCCGGGCAGCCTGCGTTTGAACGCACCCGTCTCCGCCATACGTGCTGGTGAGGTCACGCTTGGCAGCGGGGAGGTGTTGCACGCCGATCATGTCATCGTCGCTGTCAGCGAAGAGGTGGCGCATCGCCTGCTACCGTCCGCTGAAAACACAACTCTGCTGCCCAGCCGTTCGACCACTTGCATGTACTTTGCGGCCCATGAAATGCCTCCAGGCGATCCGATCCTGCACCTCGATGGTGATGGTCGCGGCCCCGTGAACAGCGTCGCCGTGCTCTCTCGCGTCTCACCGCATTATGCGCCGCCGGGACAGCACCTGATTTCTGCGTCGATCCTAGGTGCGCCGTCGAGCACCGAGCTGGAGCAAGTCGTACGCGAGCAGATGAAGGGCTGGTTTGGTGAAGCCGTGGTCGCGAAGTGGCGGCATCTGCGCACGTATCAGATCCGGCACGCGCAGCCGGAGGCCAGGCAATTACGATTGGGTGACGGCCCGCTTGCTGCCGTGATCGAGTCTGGATTGTATCGCTGCGGCGACTGGTGCGAGGATGTCTCGATCAACGGAGCGCTGCTCAGCGGCCGTCGGGCAGGAGAGGCGGTAATGAGAGCGTTGGGAGAGCCGATCCCGGGTTGACCGTGGCCGGACTCGACTCCGTGGGCAGCACAAAGGGATTGATCGTCGGCGCGGCATTGTTGAGCCGAATCTCGACCTTCGTGGGACCAAATTTCTCCGGGCTCTTCTCGGCGACCGTCCTCAATTCCTGCGCGACTCCCTCGGCATCAGCACGGTTCTTGAGCTCCTTGATGATCACCGTGGTGAATCCGGCACCTGCCTGCACCTCGATTTTGCGCGCCGGCACGCTCATCTTCACATGAATCAGCTCCTCCCATGCGCTGGCGTGCTGCAAATCGGGAAGCAAGATGAGTCCGGCCTTGTGCAGCCGCTCCTCTTCCTTCAGATCGCGGGCGGACGTGGTGGCGGCCGGTTTGCTCTGGCAGGCGGCGAGAGTGGCGATGAAGGCGAGAAGAAAAAAACGTGGGATCACAGCTTGAGGAAGGCTTTTTGCCGATACAGCCAAAAACAGACAAGCCAAAGGACAAACAGAACACCGCAACGTTCGATCACAGGCGTCCAATAAGCCGGGAAGGCGGCGTCTGGCAGATGCTTGTGCAGATTGTCCCGAATCCATCCGCCGCACAGGCTGTTCAGCAGATAAATCGTGATGCTGTTCATGCCGACGACCACCAGCGGAAACACCAGCCGACGCATGCCGATGATCTCGACCAGCCAGTGAAAGATCGAAAGCAGGATGAGCACCCAACCACCGCTGAGGATGGCCCATGAAGGCGTCCAGATGCGTTTCACCACCGGCAGCACCGTGAGGTGATCAAACTTGGCCCCAACAACCGGCAGCACCTTCAAATCGAGCGCTGTCCCCACCAGCACCAGCACGATGCCCGTAATGAATAGCGTGGCACACTTGCGTTTGTCCGTGTGCTGGCTGCGCATGAGAAAATGACCCGTCAACGCACCGCCGAGCATCGTGGCGAGTGCTGGAATAAAGTTCAGCGTCTGATAGCCCCCAAGATTGTATTGAAACGGCTGCGCCTGCGGCAGTTGATTCAAAAACCAGCGGTCGAACGCGGCGGCAGCATTCGTGTGGATGTTCCAATGACCGGAGAAGCCCTGCAGAATCGCATTCTCCGTGCCCTTCATGCCCGCAATCGAGGCGAGATCCTGCGCTGACGGCAGCGGATGCTGGATGAAGAACCACGAATAACCCGCCAGGATCAGAATGATCCCCGCCATCATGTATTCCCAGCCCATGCGCGAGAGCAGAAACAGGAAAAAGTAACCCAGGCCGATCTGCGCGAGCACGTTGGCAAACATGAACACCGTGTGCGTGTCACTCGCGCGTGTGGCCAGCATCACACCCAGCGCAACCAGCAGGATCGAGCGTGACAGCGCGTGCCAGGCCATGCCAAAGAACGACTGGCCGTGCTCACGCCGCTTCGCATACGAGAACGGCACCGCCACGCCGACCATGAACATGAAGCTCGGCTGAATCAGATCCCACAGCGAGCAGCCCTGCCAGGCCTGATGCTCAAACTGCGGCTTGATGAACTCCCAAACTGACCCCGGATTCGCCGCCGCCATCTGCACAATGCCAAAGCCTGAGGAGGCCATCAGCAGCATGATGAAACCTCGAAACGCATCGAGGGAAAGAAGACGGTTGGTGGTGGTCGGGTTCATGGCGTGAACCAGAACGCCATTTACCAGCACCTGCTATCGCAAGCCCGACAGGTATTGATTAAGCAGCCTTGAGCACTTCGTGCGTGTGAATTGCCGGGTTCACGATGTCGCGTACAAACTGCGCGGGTTCGGCCCCCTCGCCAAAGACGTAGATGCGGGTGCGCAGGGTGAGTTTTTTGATCTCAAAGCCCGGATTCGGCGTGCTGCGATAGTAATTGAGGATCGTTTCCTTTTCGAGATCGAGTGCGGCACCTTTCATCCCGTATTCGAGGACGAAGGAGGCTTTTTCAAAGGCTGGCTGGCCGCCCATGCGGGCCTCCTGGCTGATGGAATCGATCAAAACTTTCTCCACAAAGGCCTTCAGCGCCGCCTCATCGCCCTCGAACTCGATCTTGTACACACGCCCTTCCCGATACTTCAGCGGCAGCGGGTGTGGGGCGTAGAGCAGCTTGTGGCAGTCGCTTTCGGTGTCGAACTTGCCGAGAATTTCAAAGATTTGGGTCACAGAGGTGCGGGGATGGTTTCCTGCCTCCCTAGCGAGAACCCCGGTCCGCGCAAGCCCGCAGCCGCCGCGAACTCCCCCTTGCCTCCCCTGCCCCGGCCTGCTAGAACTTCGGCGCTATGCCTCGCATCCAATTCACCACTCCTGATGGTGCCTCCGGCGCTCTCGATCTCGACGCCGAACGCATGTCCCTCGGTCGCGCCGATGATAACCAGCTCATCATCTCTGATGATTCGGTGTCCAGCCATCACGGTGAAGTCGCCTTCGACGGCAGTTCCTGGACGCTGACCGACCTCGGCTCCACCAACGGCACCAAAGTCGGTGGAGCCCGTGTCGAAAGCGTCGATCTCACCTCTGGAGCCGCCTTTCAACTCGGCAATGTGAACTGCGTCTTCGTCGGCGATGGCGAAGAAGCCGCTTATGCCGCGCCGACCATGACGGTCTCCACACCGTCCAGTGGCTATGGCAGCCATCCCTACAGCAGCAAACTGCGCCGAGGTTTCGGCCCCAAGGTGAAGGAAAAAAATTCTGGCGGAGGTCTGCTCACATTGCTCGGCTTCGTCGGCCTCCTGGCCTGTGGAGCGGCCGTCTATTTTGCCATGCAAATGGGAGCCTCCTAAGCCAGCACAACGCACGCGTTCGCGGCCACGCTCCCGGTTTGGGGCATTCCTGCGGTCCCACCGGCCGCGATGGCACGGCTTGCGCGTCATGAAACCAACCCTTGCGGCCTTCTGAGTCCGCCACCCGAAGAAAAGAGAAATCCCATGTCTAACACGATCATTGTCGGCGCCCAGTGGGGCGATGAAGGAAAAGGAAAAATCGTCGATTACCTCACCGAGGGCACCGACGTCGTCGTACGTGCCGCAGGCGGCAACAACGCCGGCCACACCGTCATCAGTGGCGGCCAGAAATACATCCTGCACCTCATTCCCTCCGGTATCCTCTGGAAGGACAAAGTCTGCGTCATCGGCAACGGTGTCGTCATGGACCCCATCGGCCTGCTCGAAGAAATGGCCAAACTGCGCGGTCAGGGCGTCACCATCACGCCGGAAAACCTTCTCATCAGCGAAACCGCCCACCTCGTCATGCCCTACCACCGCGGACTCGACAAGGCCCGCGAGCTTCAGCGCGGCGACAAGAAGATCGGTACCACCGGTCGCGGTATCGGCCCCGCTTATGCTGACAAGGTCGAGCGCGACGGCATCCGTACCATTTTGATGACCCAGCCCGAGATCCTCGAAGAAGAACTCCGCGAACGCCTTGCCCGCCACAACGCCACTTTCGAAGCGCTTGGCGTAGAAATCGTCCCCGTCGAAGAAACCGTCAAAATGATCCTCGAAGCAGCCAAGACGCTCGCCCCGCACATCACCAACACCACGGTGTATCTGCATGAGGCCATCAAAGCCGGCAAAAACCTCCTCTTTGAAGGCGCTCAGGGCACCTACCTCGACATCGACCACGGCACCTACCCCTTCGTCACCTCGTCGAACACCACCTCAGGCGGAGCCTGCACCGGTTCCGGCGTCCCGCCGCGCATGATCGACAAAGTCGTCGCCGTCGGCAAAGCCTACACCACCCGCGTCGGCAGCGGTCCCTTCGTCACTGAAAACGAGGCCATCGGCGACATGCTCCACAACATGGGCCGCGAATTCGGTGCCACCACCGGCCGCGCCCGCCGCTGCGGCTGGCTCGATGCCGTCCTCGTCCGCTATGCCGTCATGATCAACGGCGCTGACGAACTCGCCATCACCAACCTCGACGGCCTCGACGGCCTCGAAACCATCCAAATCTGCACCGCCTACACCCTGCGTGGCAAAACCATTCATTACCCGCCGAGCACCGCTGCCGATCTCGCCGCTTGCGTCCCGATCTATGAAACCCACCAGGGCTGGAAGCAGGACCTCAGCGGCATCAAAAAGTTCGCCGATCTGCCCCAGTTGGCCAAAGACTACCTCAAGCGCCTCGAAGAACTCACCGGAGCCCGCGTCAGCCTCCTCGGCGTCGGCCCCGACCGTGAACAGACCCTTGTGGCATAGCCAAGAACGCCCCCTACATTCCATTTGACGGAAGCCGTCCTGCCCCTACTCTTTCTGCCCTTTTCCCAAACCATCCCAGACCCGATTTATGACCGAAATTCAGATCCGCAAAGGCGAACCCGTTGACCGCGCTCTCAAGCGTCTCAAGACCCGCCTCGAAATGGAAGGCATCCTTGAAGAAGTCCGCCGCCTGCGTGCCCACGAAACGCCGAAAGAGCGCACCAAGCGCAAAGCCCGTGCCTCCGCCAAGCGTGGTAAGATTCGCTATCGTTTCACCCTCCCCAAGGCCCCCGGCTCTCCTGAGACAACGTCTGCCGCTTAATCCGGCACTGGGAAAAGTCAGTTTCAAAAAGGGCGGGTTCATCCCCGCCCTTTTTTGTGCCCGCGTGCCTCAAGCATGCACCGGCATCGTAGCCACACTCGCCAGAGTGTGGTCTGTCTTCGCCACCTTACGTGACGCCCCACGAAAAGTAAACGCCACCAGCGACAGCGTGCAGAGCGAGCTCAGCGGCATCAAAATCGCCGCCGCAAGCGGACTCAGGTGCCCCATCAGCCCTGCCACTGCTGTGACGAGGTTGTAAGTCACCGAAAATGCGAACACACGCCGCGTTGCTCTGCGGTGCAGCTTCGCCACATGCATGAGGCCGCTCACAAAACGCAGACTGTGGCCCAGGAAGAAGAAATCCGCCTTCTGCTCCAGGAAACTGCGCCCCGTAACCGGGCTGCCCGCGCACAGCGCCTCGTCAAAGGCCAGGCTGTCATTCGCGCCATCGCCGACATACAGCGTGTCATCGCGATTTCGTTCCCTCAGCCACTCGGCCTTCGCTTCCGGCGTCAATGCAGCCCGCCAGCAAGATTCAGGCAGTTCCAGCTTTCGTGCGATGTCCGCCACCTTCGGCGCACGATCTCCGCTGAGCACGCAGACCTCGATTTGACGCTCCCGTAGATGCCTCACTTCCTGCAACGATTCAGCGCGCAGTTCATCGCGGAAACGAAACGCCGCCAGCACCAGACTATCCCGCGTCAGCACCGCATCACCAGCGATGGCCGCCTCCGGCCTGCCCAAGCGCCATTCGCGACCGCTCGTATCATGGAAGGCCAACCCATGCCCCACGGTTTCCTTCACCGTGCAGTCATCCAGCGCATGCGAATCGCCCTCAAACGCCACCGCGTCATACAAGCTGCGGCTCACCGGATGCAGATTCCCCGTCACCAGATGACGCAACGCCGTGCGGGATTCCGCATCCAGCGCTCGCAGCACCTCGGGATTCTCCAAAACGGGATTCTCCAGCGTTAGCGTGCCCGTTTTATCAAACACCACGCGCTTCATGCGCATCAGCCGCTTCCACAGGCCCAGCGTGCGCACAAACACGCCCAGTTTCTCCGCGCGTGACGCCGCCATCTCTTCCGCCAGCGGCACCGCCACACCCAGCGCGCACGGACACGACACCACGAAGATCGAAATCATCACCTGCAAGGCCTGCACAATGCCAGAGCCATGGCTCCACCACCAAATCGCTCCCGCGATGCCGACGATCACCACAACGGCCAGATACACCCGCAGCAGTTTCTCCAGCCGCACATCGCGAAACTCCGCCTCACGTCGCGCATCCAGCAGACGGCGCAAGGTCGAATCCTCCCACGTTTCCACTGCCTCGACGGTGAGAGCCTGCGTGCCGATGTTCAACGCGCCCGAAGGCAGCAACTGCCCCTCTTCACGCGACTGCGCCTCGCTTTCGCCATTGATCCATTCCAGGCTCACCGAAGCGCTCTCACTGACCAGCTTGGCCGCCACCGGCACGGTTTGTCCCGGCTTCACCACAAACTGCACGCCTGTCTTCAAGGCCGCCACGGGCTGCATCTCTTCCATGCCGGTTTCGTTGATCACGCTCACCGCGTCCGGGATCGACGTGTCACGCATCAAGCGCCTGCGATTGCGATCCACCGCCGCCTGCTGCGCCCAGCGGCCCGTCAGCATCAGGAAGATGAAGATCGCCACGAAATCAAAATACTTCAGTCCCTCCACTCCAGCGATCCAGCCGCCCATCGATCCCACATACGCCGCCGACACGCCCAGCGCGATTGGCGTGTCGATGTGCAGCACGCCTGCACGCAAACTGCGCCACGAGCGCTCGATGAAGTAACTGCCGCCCACCGCCATCGCCAGCGTCGCGGAGAATGCCGCGATCAGATCAAACCAATGCGCGAAGGCAAAATCACGCGGCATGCCGAAATACGCCGGCAGCGAAAACGCCATCGCATTCATCGCAAAGGCACCGCACACGCCCATGCGCCGCTCCAGGCCGGAGGATTCCTTTTTCTCGCCACCCTGACGCGGCGGACCGAGTAGATAGCCAAAACTTTGCAGATCACGCGCCACCGCCACGGCATCAAACTGCCCGCGCTGCCACGTCAGCCGCACCTCGCCATGCACCACGTCCACATTCACCCGCAACGCGCCCGCATGCCGCGCAAACAGCCGCTCGATCAGCCACACGCAGCCCACGCACGACAGCCCCTGCACCGCCAGCCGCAGTTCCACCGCCTCCTCTTCGCCAGTCACATCCGCCTCAGCCTGCAACAGCTCCAACCATTCATAATCCCGCTCCCGCAATGCCTGCGGTGCCACGGGCGGCAGCGCGGCGTTGCCTTTGAGGTCATAGAAGTGATCCAAGCCCTCCTGATGCAAAAGATCGTGGACATAGCTGCATCCAGCGCAGCAAAACCCATCGTCACGGCCCGCCGGAACCGGCGAGCCACAATGGGTGCAGTTAACTTGAGTGTGAGGCGCGTTCATCACACCTGCACTATCCACAGGAAGGCGTTAGGCTCTCGTCAGCGCTTGGCATTGAGAGTGCGTGTCTTGTGCGCGAAACAGGTCAAGGCTTCGCCTGTCAAGACGTGGTCAAGTGTCGTGCCAGCCCCCTTCTTGACCACTCCTTGACCTCTTGACCATCCCTTGACCGGCCCGCCGTTCCTCATCTTCCCAACGCACCCAAATACGCCACCAAATCCCGCAACTCCTCCCGCGTCATGTTCATGATCAGCCCCTCCGGCATCAGCGATCCCGCCTCCTGCTTCTCCGCGATTTGCGCCGCCGTGAACCGGCTCGTCTGGCCGCTCGCCAGCTCCCGCAACTGCAGTTCCCCGCCCGCCTCGCTCACCTTGTAGCCTTGCAGCTTGCGACCGTCCTTCAGCGTCAACGTTGTCGCCACATAGCCCTCCTTGATTTGTCGATTCGGCCACACCACGGCCTCGATCAAGAGTTCCACCGGCACGCCACGTCCTACCGCGTCCAGTTCCGGCCCCACGATGCCGCCCTGGCCGCCGATCTTGTGACACGCGACGCAGCCCGACAGCGGCGCATGGAAAACGGCCTTTCCCTTCACCGCATCACCATTGGCCTTCACTTCCGCCGCCAAAGCGATCACCCAGGTCGCGTCATAAGCCGGCACCACATTCTTCACGCCCAAAATCTTCCCGAACGCCGTCGTCAGCACCGCATCGCCACGGCCTGCCGCTGTCAGCACGGTCATCGCCAGCTTCGCCGCTTCAGAGGAGCACGGCTTGGTATCCAAGGCCTTCGCCAAGGCCGCAAGGGAGGCCTCACGCGACAACAACGATGCCAGCCACGCCCGCATCGCTTCCGCGTCTGTGATGCTCGAAATCGTCTCTGCCGCCAATTGACCTGCTACCACCGGCTTTTTCTCCGCCAGCACCGTCAAAGCCGCTGTGCGCACCGGCCACGATTGCTTTGCGTCCTTTACGAAGCCTTCAAACGTCTCCACCGGCTCACCCAATCGTGAGAGCGCCATCAAAGCCGGAGCGCGGGTGCCCTCACCCGCCTTCAAAAGCTCGCGGATGAGGGCATCCGCGCTCCTAAGCCGCCAAGCGCCCGCCAGCGCGCACGCCGCCACCTTTTGCGCCTCGTTCCCGTCCTTCAAAATCCCCAGCAGCACCGCTTCCGCCCCTTCCGGCGTCTTGAGGTCACGTTGCGCAGCCGCAGCCGCCAAATCCTCCAGCACCGCCTGATCTTTCACGCCCAGCTTCAGCGCCATCAGCATGTCATTCGGCTCACCCTTGCGCACCAGCGCCACCACCAGCCCACGCCGCGTCTCGGGCGGCATCGTCTCGCCCTTCTGCGCCAGCATCGTGCGCACCACGCCCAGCAACTCCGCGCTGCCCTCCTTCTCCACCAAAAACGCCAGATGCTTCGGCGGCAGCGAGTTCAAAATCTCGAACGGCGGCCTCTTCCACTGCGGTGCCGTCGCATGCACCGCCAGCCACAACGCCCGCTCAATGAAACTGTCCATCGGCTTGTCCAGAACTTCCAAAGCTGTTTTAATGGCTGTGGGTGAATCGATTTTCGCAGCGGCAACAACGGCTTCGAGACGAACAATGGCTACATCATCCAAAACAAGCCTCCTGAGATTGTAGTCGCCATCATCGACAGGATACCATTGTCCCAGACAACGGGCCGCCAGCACGCGCCGCCAGGGATCGTCGGAATGCAAACCTATTCGCAATTGCTCATTGGGCTGTTCATGAATCATGTGCATCTGCCATGCAACCCGGGTGTGGTCGTATCCAAGTGTGCCTTGCTCCCCAAACAGGTCGGATTCCGATACAACCGCCCGCTCCTTCACAACCTCAGTACCCGACCGCCCCGCCAACTCCCGCTGCGCTTGATACTGATGCCAGCGATCACCCCGTTCCAACGTCTTCAGCAGTTCCGCATTGCTCAACTGCGAACCGAGAACTGAGAACTGAGAACTGGCTCTCCCCTTCGCCACCACGCGCCAAATCCGTCCATGCTTCGCATCCCGGTTCGGATGCCGGAAACTCGCCTGATAGTGGCCGATGATCGGATCATACCAGTCGGCGATGTAGAGCGCGCCTTCCGGGCCGAAGCGCACGTCAATCGGCCGGAAGGCCACGTTGTCGCTGGTGATGAGCGCGGGCTGCTCCACCGCCTCCATGCCGCTGGGGAATTCGCTGTGCGGTATGAGCTTGTGGCGATACACCGCGTTCTCAAAGAACCCGCCGCTGATGACTTCCTCCTGCATCGACTCCGGCCAGTGCGTGTTCCCCACGATGTCTACGCCGCAGAACTTCCGCAGGCCGTCCGTCTTGATGATCTGGCCGCTGTAGGGCAGTTGAAAGCGCTCCAGCAGGAAATGGGGGATGCCGTGGCGATTGGAAACATGCGAGTCTTCCTCCAGCGACGTGCTCACCTCCATCGGCCGCGCCCAAAACATGCCTGCCGCGCCCGCCACCATGATTGGCTGGCCCCATTTCGTGAAGGCCGTGCCCCAGGCATTCGCCGGCATGCCGGTTGGATACGGATTCAGCCGACCGCTCTTCGGGTAGTAGTGCCAGAAGCCCGCGCCGTAGAGCGTCTTCGTGCCATGCACCGTTGTCACGCGCGAGTAGCAGTGCAGCCCCTGATGCATCACCAGCGCCCCATCCGGCGCCCAGATGAAGCTGTTCAGGCACTGATGTGTATCCCCCGTGCCGAAGCCGCTGAACACCACCTCACGCCGGTCCACGCGATCATCGCCATCGTCATCGTGCATCAGCCACAGCTTCTCGCCCTCGCCCACATACACCGAGTGCCCGTTGGGCGATTTCACCCCCGCATCACGCGGCGCGAGCTCCATGCCCATCGGCTGACTCAGTCCACCGGTGAAGACTGTGCTCTTGTCGGCGCGACCATCGTGATTCGTATCCTCCAGAATGATGATCTTGTCATCCGACACTGTCCCCGGCTTCGCCTGCGGATAGTCACTCGTCTGCAACACCCACAAGCGCCCGCGTTCATCCCAACGGATCGCGATCGGATTCGGAATTCCGTCCGCCTCGCTCGCAAACAGGTTCACCTCGAAGCCATCGAGCACCTTGAACGATTTTAGCTCCGCCTCCGGCGAATGATCCGCCGGTGGTTCGCCGACGGAGATGCCTTTCTTCTTCGCTTGCTGGGCGAACGCGATGCTCATCGAGAGGAGCGCGGGCACTCCTGCCCGCCACATAACGCTTCCAAAAGCGGACAGGAGTGCCCGCGCTCCCTTCATGAACTTCACGGCAGCTTGCCTCCCAGATCGTTCGCCAGTTTCCATATCTCGTTCTCCTTCGCTTCGATCAGCGGTTTGAATTGCTCCACTTCACCCGGAAACCAGCGCTGCGTCGGATCGGTGTGATCCCGGCTGCTCGGCTGCGCCGTGCGATCCCCATGCAGGAATGCCCAGTTCGCCGGACGCCAGTAGCGATGCCAAAGCGTGTTCTTCTCGCCGATCAGCGCCTTCAAGCGCGCATCCGGCGTTTGCAAATCGCCGCCCCGGGGTGGCGATTTTGAATCGCCATTCCACAACGCCGCCACACTCATACCAAGCTGTGCCGCTCCAGTGGAAGTCAGATTCAGGCCATCTCGTGTCGATCCCGGTTTCAAATCAGCATCTTGAGCCGCGAACAAGGCCGCATGCTGCTTCGCGATCTCAGCCATGACCCCCGCATACCTCTTCAGCGTCGCGTTGTGCTTGGTCAGCTCACCTTCAAACGCCAGCGGCTCCACCAACACCAATCGAGGTGTCACCTCCGCGCAAACGGCCACGATTTTTTCCAGCGCAGCCCGAAACTCCGCCAAACCGGCCTCGCCACGTTCTAAACACTCCTGTCGTCCGAACATCAGCATCACGGAAGTCGTCTGCGCTCGCTGAATCTGCTGCTTCAAGCCGCCGAAGTTCATCGGACGATCCATGCGGAACACCGTGTCCGCTTCCCATGCCAGATTCCGCACTTTCACGCGGCTGCCGGGAAACTGTGTCATCAGCATCGCCTCCATCGTCCCGTCTTCCATCATCGCCACAGCCTCCGTGCCACCGAGCACGGCGATGACTTCTTCCGTCATCAGCTTCATCGAACCTGCATAAGGCTCCAGTTTCGGCTTCAAACCCGCCATCGGCGGCATGGAAGCGAGTTCGAGGATTTCCGGGCGGGTCAAAGCGCGATTGTAGAGCCGCAGGTTGGCGATCTGGCCGCCCAGTCCTCGACTGGACGGATCAAACAAGGCTTTGGCGAGCACGATGGGAACAAGGGCTTCACGCCAAGAACTCATCTCGACACCGTTTACCCAAATGCCAGAAAGCGCCTGTCTGGCGTCTCTTTTCACATTGAGCACCACATGCCACCACCGGCCTTCCATCGGCGATGAGACGGAAACAGGATGCCCCAATCCCCGGCCTTCGAGCGTGATGGAAAAGCCCTTCGGACCAAGATGCCAGTCCAGCAGTCCGTTCTGAGATTCGTTGGCCATGGCCATAATGTGACTGCCGTGTTCGATGTCTGGCTGCTTTTCGACTTGGAACACAAACGCCACGGAGAAGTCCTCCAGCTTCATTCCCTCAGCATCCGCAGGCAGTCTCAAAATCTTTTCCGTGTCCAATGGCATCACCTCATCCCACTTCGCCACCAGCCCCGCCTTCAGGTCCGAAACATCACCGCTCACCTGCGCCATGGCGCTGCTGGCGAGAAGGAAAGTGATTGCGAGGAGACGGCTGAGCATGAAGGCGACAAAACTCGCGGCGTGGCCGCCTTCTTGCAGTTCGTTCTGTTCATGACGCGGCATTGCTGTTATGCCTGAGGAGCTCCGATCTCACTCTCATGAAACTCAAGCTCGATCTCGAAGACTTCCGCGTGCCCGATGGCAGACCGTTTCGCATCAAGAAGGCGCGGACCAAGGTGAAGGATGTGTACCGTGATGACGCGCACTACGAATCACTCATCGCCGAGTTCCGCATGGAGATCGACGACTTGCAGCAGAAGATGTATGCGCAGAACCGGCAGGGCTTGCTGCTGGTGTTTCAGGCCATGGACGCCGCCGGGAAGGACAGCACGATCAAGCATGTGATGAGCGGGGTGAACACACAGGGCGTGGAGGTGCATGCCTTCAAACGGCCCACGGATGACGAGCTCGATCATGACTTCCTCTGGCGCACCACCCGCGTGCTGCCGCCACGCGGGCGCATCGGCATCTTCAACCGCAGCTACTACGAGGAGGTGCTCGTCTGCCGCATTCATCCCGAGATTGTGACCAAGATTCAACGCCTGCCAGGCGCGACGACCAAGAGCTTGAAGAAACTTTTCGCCGACCGGCTCAAAGACATCGGCAATCTGGAAAGCTACTGTCACCGCAATGGCATCCGCATCGTGAAGTTTTTTCTGCATGTGTCGAAGGAGGAGCAGAAGAAGCGTTTTCTGGCCCGCATCGACACGCCCAGCAAGAACTGGAAGTTCGAGGAGGGCGACGTGAAGGAACGTTCCCACTGGAAGGACTACATGGTGGCCTACGAGGACGCCATCCGCACCACCGCCACCGACGAATGCCCCTGGTATGTCGTGCCCGCCGACGACAAGAAAAACATGCGCCTCATCGTCAGCGCGGCGATTCTGGCCGAGATGCAGACGATGAAACTGAAGTATCCCGAGCTGCCGGAGGAGCAGAAGAAGCATCTCCAGGCGGCGAAACGGCTGCTGCTGTCAGAGTGAAGCGTAGCACGGGCTTCCAGCCCGTGATTCGGACACGGACAAGAATGTCCGTGCTACTTCAAACTCCGCAGCCACGCCACGAGATCGAGCAGTTCCGGCTCGGGCAAGGTTTGATCAAGGCCCAGCGGCATGAGGCTGGTCGTGAGTGTTGTGTCTCCTGTGATGGCTTGATGGGCGATGGTTTTCTCCTGGCCGGCGACGTCCACGACGAGCAGGCCTTCGGCAGTGTGAGATTTAATGACGCCCATGGTGCTCTGGCCGTCACTGGTTTCGATGACGTGTGCTTCGTAATCGCGAGAAAGCGTATTGCTGGGAAAGAGGATGCTTTCGAGCAGATCGCGCTCGGTGCGGATCGCGCCGATGTGGGAGAGATCGGGACCGATGGGGCGGCCGACATCGCCGATCTTGTGGCAGGCGATGCAGGTGCCTTTGCCGGTGTCGAAATGCTTCCTGCCATTCACAGCGTTGCCGCTGGCGAGGACTTTGTCGGCCAGCGGACCAAGCTGGCGTTTTTTGGCTTCGGTGGCGGCGGCGGCGGCAGTGTAGGCGGGCAGGATGATCGTTTCGAAAATCTCCGGAGGCAAATCGGCGAGCGCGGTGCGGTACAAACTCTCCTGCTGGCTGGCAATCGCCGGATTCTTGGCGATTTCACGAGCGAGTGTCTTGGCGATCTCGGCGTCTTTGTGGCGTTTGAGCAGCGGCAGCAGCGTTTTCAGCTCCACCGGTCCCACCGAGGCCAAAAGCGGCGCGATGGCCGCCATCTGCTCCTTCGCGATGGGCGCAGTGGCGAGCATGCCCGCCGCCTGAATTTTCGCCGCAGAGGATGATCCAGCATCGGCGAGGACGTTTTTGACCATGTCGAAGGTTTCGCCAGTGAGTTTCACCGATTTAGCGGAGTCGAGGGCCTTCAGGCGAATGGCGAGCGGGCGTTTGGCGTCGTTCGCGATGGCCTGGAGCGCGGCATCGAAGTGCGGGGACTTGAGTTTCTTGATTGCATCGAGAACGAGCGGCGTGGGGGCGTCGGCCAAGAGTTTGTCGAGCGTGGGGAGCCAGGCGTCGTTGGTGGTGCCGGTGGTTTGGGAGGCGAGGATGTTGAGGCCTGCTGTTCGCGCAGTGGTGCTTTTATGAGCCAGGAGTCGCGCCACCGCGATATTGGCATTTGTCTGACCGATCAGTTTTACGCCTGCCACAGTCAAGGCATGCAGCTCAGCATCTGAGATCGAAGCCTTTGACGACCATTTTGCGATTTGTGCGCCGACGGTGTCGTCTGCATTGGCTTGGTTGAGGAGCATGTTCAGTGCGTTCGTGGCGGGATCGTCGATGAGCTGAAGCGCCGCATTTAAAAGCTGCCGATGGCCTTCCGATCTCTCCTTTTCGGCGATCTGGCTGGCCACGCGAAGGTAGCAACGCAGTCCTGAGGCACTGCTTACCTCCTTCGGATTGAGACCCAGTCGGACCGTGATGGCGGCATGAACGGCTGAATGTTCAGCGGGAGAATCGAGTTTGCCGCTGGCAAGGAGTCTTCTCAGAGCCTTTTTCTCGTCGTCGAGGATGCGGCCTCGGAAGGCAATGGCATCGCAAGCTCTTCTCACATCGAATGGGGCATCGGACGATATCGTGGCTGCCACAGATTGATCTAAGGGTTTACCGAGTGACGCTGCGATTTCATGGAGTTCGGGTGACTTGATCCTATGTTGCTTCGGCTTAATGCGATACACGGCACCAAGCAGATCCGACTTCGCCATCAGGCTGCTGGGGCAGCCGATGCGGAACCAGCCGCCGGTGTCGATGAGGAGGAGGGAGCCGTCGCGCGGGTCTTCCATCACGTCGGTGAGGTGGATGTCGGGGTTGTGGAGTTTGAGAAATTCGTTCTCGACGGCCTTGTAGGTACTGCCGCTGGGGGTGAGCTCCATGCGGACGAGGCGCTGGGTGTTGAAGTGGGTGACAAGAAAGTTCTCGGTTCGCTGTTCGCTGTTCGCTGTTGGATAGCCGCGCCAGAAGCAGCAGCCGCTCACGGCGACGTGGCCGAAGTTGTACATGACGGGCATCGTCTCCAGCGTGCGTGGCAGATGGGCGATGGCTTTGAGCTGGTCGGGGCGCTCATAGACGCCGCCGTAGAGCCAGTGGACAATGGTGTCGCCGCGTGGTTGCGAGTAATAGAGATTCTGGACTCCGATGATGTCGCCTTCGGGAGTGAAATCGACTTCGACGGGGTTGTCACCGCAACCAAGCGAGTGCCAGGCAACGTCGCTGCCATCGGGTTGGCAGCTCCAGATGCCGCAGGCGAGCGAGGCATCGACGGGCGTGCCATCCTTCTGCTTCACGTCGTGGCCTTTACGACCGTGGCACCAGTAGAGACGGCCGTTCGGATGCAAAAAGGGGCCGTGGATGTCGGCGGCGTTGCCGGTGTAGTCGAAGCCGCCGACGATCATCTCGCGCTGGTCGGCGACGCCGTCGTTGTCGGTGTCGGTGAGTTTCCAGATGCCGGGAGGAGAGCCGACGTAGAGGCTGCCGTTCAACCAGCACGCGCCCTGCGGGAAGGTCATCTTGTCGGCGAAGACGGTGCTTTTGTCGAAGGTGCCGTCGTGATCGGTGTCTTCGAGCATGAGAACGCGGTTGGGCGGACTCTCCTCGAGCTGTTTCTTGTTCCAATTCACGCCGACGCCGTCGCCGACGAAGAGACGGCCCTTGTCATCCAGACAGCCCATGATGGGATGGGTGACGAGCGGCGCGGCGGCGGCGACGCTGAGTGTGTAGCCTTCAGGCAGGTCGTGCTTCGGCAACGCGAGCGATGATTTGCCGGTCAAGACGACGGGACGTTTGCCGCTTTCGGGAATGGTGTTGCCTTTGTCGGGCGGGAGGTCGGCGGCGAGGGCAGGAACGCTGAGAAGGAAAAGGAGGCGGCGCATGATGGCGAGTCATACGCATGCAGGGGGGCACATGTGTCGGCCGGGCAGATGTGAATTGACAGTTTTAAACTGGAATGGGAGTGGTACCGATGGAGTTCAATCCCTACGCCGCACCGCAGTCCCAGGTTCTTCAGGTCACATCTCAAGCTGAGCTCGACCGCAGGCAGCACATCAACACCGAGGCGACGATCAAGTCAGTGGGCACCTTGTACTACCTCGGTGCCTTTGTGCTGATTCTGGTGGGCATCGCCGGGCTGGCAGGCAGCAGATTGGACAAGGATGTGTCTCCGCTGTTGCTGGGCGCGATACTATTGGCGGTCGGTGTCGGGCAGGGCGTGGTGGCTTATGGTCTGAACAGGCTGCAAAGTTGGGCGCGCATCCCAACCGTCATCTTTTCCTGCCTTGGTCTGTTCGCCTTCCCTCTGGGAACGCTCATCAATGCCTACATTTTGGTCAAAGTGCTGGGCAAGCAGGGGAAGTTTGTGATGACGCCCGAATACAAGGAAATCATTGCCGCGACACCCCATGTAAAACGAAAGACCTCCGTTGTGACATGGGTGCTGCTGATTCTGCTGATCATCGTACTGATCGGAGTCATCGCCGCCGTCACGATCAAATAATCTCCAAGCTACAACCGCCGCACTTCCTGAACTTCGAGGCCGGTGAGCTTCCATTCGCCCTTGGCGGGCGTGATGGTGATGCGGGCGTTGTAGATGTTCACACGGGGATGGCTATGGCCCCAGTGGCCGACGATGCCACGGGCCATCCAGTTGCAGTCGGCCATGAAGCCATCGCCTTTGGGATTCGCCTCGACTTTATCCACCGTGGCGGAAAATTCAGCGATGGTGACGCGGGTTCCTTCACGCCCATCAAGCGTCAGCGCCTGGATGGTTTCGAGATAAAGCCGGCGCAACAACTCGCCATCGACGCTGCGGGCGAGCACGTCATACACGTCGGATTCGGCATGGTGGTCGAAGGCGCGGTACACATTGCGCAGCAGTGGAGAGACAATTTTCTGCGCTTCTTCGACCTGCGTGATCTCCGGGCTGGCGGAGCCGCTTTGAACCGGAATCACCAGCAACTGGCTCATGAGCACAGCCCCGAGCAGCCAGACGGCGACAAAGGGCAGGCTGCCACCGGGAAGCTTGTGGTCCGTGATCTTGAGATAGAGGTAGAAGATCAGGCCCCCGAGCAGCCAGAGAATGCCACCGAGCGGGAGACGCATGGGCTGCGGAACTTCAAACTGCGGCACTGCTGCCAGCGGTGCCGGACGCGGCAGACGGCCCTGATTGCGCCAGCGATAGCTTTTGACGGTGGAATGAATTTCCCCCGTTTCACTCAACGGGCCAAAGAACGCACGCACAGGCAGTTTCGTGGTGCCTTGAAGCCAGCCTTTCCAGGTGACATTGAGCTCATCCGGACCGGGCGGCGTGGCGAACTCCCACATGAACCCAAGCATCGCCTGGTTCAGCGCCACCTCCTCATCTTCCTTGAGCGGCAGGGTGTTTCCCGGCAGGCCTTTGATCACAGCGACCAGCGGCTGAGGGACGGGCAGCGTTTCATCAGCGGTGCTGAGGGCGCACCATTCGGCGGCACGTGACGCCGCCTGCTGGCTCAACTGCTGCTGCTGTGCAGGCGTGAGTGTTTTCGGCAGCGGCTCGCCCGGTGCCAGCCATGCCAGCATGGTGGCGGCATCGAAAAGCACTTCAAACCGCGTCTGATACGGTTCCACGTAGAGATAGGCCTGCGCCACCGGCCCGGTGATGACGAGCGAGTTGTTTGTAGGCAGCGGCGGAGGCGCGGGCTGGACTGCGGGAGCCGCCGCTTGGGTTTCCGTTTTCGGTGCCGCCGGAATGGAAGGCGCGAGCGAGGGCAGCGTCTCCATGGGTTTGAGCGGACCGATCTTGATCGTCTCCGGCACCTGCGCTCCAGCACGCGAAGCCATGCCCGCGACCAGCATGGCCGCCAGGAAGGCTCCGCGCATGATCAGAGGCAGGAAAGGTTTCGACATGCGTTTGATGGGAGGATGAAGGGCGCGTAACACTGCATCAAAGCGTCCACGGCTTGCGCCATTCCTTGGAGAGCAGCTTCGATGCCGCGGCGTTGTCGGCGATGGTCTCGGTCTTCGGATCCCACTTCAGACCGGTGCTGCCGCTGCGCAGAGCGACGTTGGCGAGATGCGCGATGGTGATGCTGCGATGGGAGACTTCGACCGGTGTGGCGGTCGGCTTGCCGTCGTAGATGCAGGAGAGGAAGTTGTCGGAGTGATCCTTGCTCTCATAGAGATGGATTTCTTCCGGGCGGGTCTTTTCACGCAGGATCTCGGGGCTGCTGGAGGTGATCTTGCCGCGGTTCACGTAGATCCATTTGCCTTCGTCGCCTTCAAACATCACGCCGACATGGTCGAAGGGCTTCTTCGCGTTTGGAGCGGCCAGGGCGGCCTCGACCTCGGGCATGAGCTTGTGATCCGGGCTGGCAACGTGCATGACAACGCCGTTTTCATACACGCACTCAAAGGAGAACGCGGTGGCGGTGTTGTAGAGCGCCGCCTTGTCCAACGTGCCGCTGATGTTGCGCAACTCGACCGGGCCGGTGAGCTGCGTGCCCATGCCCCACTGCGCGATGTCGATGTGATGCGCGCCGAAGTCGGTGATCATGCCGCCGGAGAAATTGAAATTGTGACGCCAGTTGAGCGGCAGCAAGGCCGGGCGGTAGTCCATGTGCTCCGCAGGGCCGAGCCACATTTCATAATCGAAGTCAGCAGGCACGGGGGCGACGTTGACTTGATCGGCCATGCCGTTCCAGTTGGAATGACCGCCAGGAAGGCCGACGCGGACGCGCTTGAGTTTGCCGATGCGGCCGTTTTGCGTCATCTCACAGGCGAGACGGAAATACTGATCGCTGCGCTGCTGGCTGCCGGTCTGCCAAGTCACGCCCGCTTTGGCGACTTCATCGCTCATGAGGCGGCCTTCGGCGATGTTCAGCGCCAGCGGCTTCTGACCGTAGATGTGCTTGCCTTTGCGCGCGGCATACACGGCCATGTAAGCATGCCAGTGATCGGGTGTGGAAACCTGCACGGCGTCGAGGTCTTCCTTCTCCATCATCTCGCGGAAATCGGCATAGCTGGCGCAGGCTTTGACCGGCTTGTTCGCGGCTTTGGAATAATGCTCGTCGATGATCTTCTTTCCGGCCTCACGACCACCGGTTTCCTTGCCATCATAGCCGTAGTGGCCGTATTCCTTCATCGGATCGGCCACGGCGATGACCTGGCACTTGTCATTGTTCAAAAAGGAAGGCGTCCAGTCACCAGCGATGGTACCCCAGCCGATGGCGCCGATCGTGATGCGCTCCGAAGGCGCCGGGCGCCCTCCTTTGCCGAGCGCAGTGGCTGGAATGATCGTGGGAAAACCCAACGCAGCAGCGCTGGTGGTCAAAAAACGACGGCGGGAGAAGGTGGACGGGCTGGATTGCATGGTGGCGAACTTTATAGCGAGCCGTCCTCATGAGGCCAAGAAAGATTTCGTGATGAGGTTGCGGCAGAGGCCGCGCTCAACACCTTTCGCCCCCATGTCCCGCATCCCGGAAGAAACCATCCAGCAAGTGATTGCCGCCACTGACATCGTGGCGCTGGTGGGGCGTTCCGTGAAGCTGCGCAAGGCGGGCACGAACTACCTGGGGCTCTGCCCGTTTCACAACGAGCGCACGCCGTCCTTCAACGTCAGCCCCTCACGCAACACCTACCACTGCTTCGGTTGCGGCGCGGGCGGCACGGCCATCCGCTTCGTGATGGAGCATGACGGCCTGTCATTCGTGGAGGCGGTGAAACGACTCGCTGACGCGGCAGGCATCCGCGTGGAGGAGGAAGTGTGGGATGCGAACGCCGAGGCGGAGGCGAAGCAACGCAGCCTGCTGCTGCGCGCGAACCGCGAGGCGGCGGAGTGGTTTCACCAACTGCTGATGAAGCACCAACTGGCCGCTCCCGCCCGCGAATATCTCAAATCTCGCGGCATCACCGCCGAGGTGGCGAAGAACTGGCAGATGGGCTACGCGCCGCAGAGCACCACGTTTTACCGGGAATGGATGGCCCAGCAAAAACTCCCCGAGCAGGTGATGGTCGAGGCGGGCATCTTTGTGCAGCCGACCGAGGATGAAAACGGCCAGATCGGCCGCCCTTACGCCCGATGGCGGCACCGGCTGATGTTCCCGATCCGCAATGACAACAGCGACGTGATCGCCTTCAGCGGCCGTATCCTCAGCGCGGAGCAAAAAGGCGGAAAATACGTCAACTCGCCTGAGACACCGCTCTTCAGCAAGAGCAGGGTGCTCTTCGGTTTCGACCGCTCGAAACGCCCCATCTCAAAAGCGGGCGAGGCCATCGTGTGCGAGGGGCAGATCGACATGATCATGCTCTACGAGGCCGGATTTCAGAACGTGGTCGCCGGCCAGGGCACCGCCTTCACCGATCTGCATGCGAAGCTGCTCAAGCGCGTCTGCAACGAGATCGTGCTCTGCTACGACTCCGACAACGCCGGTTACGCGGCGGCCGAGAAAGCCTTCAAAATCCTCTCCCCCATTGGACTCACCGTGAAAGTGGCCGCGCTGCCGCAGGGCGAGGATCCAGACTCCCTGCTGCGCAAGCAGGGCAAGGACGCGCTGCAGGCCGTGCTGGGCAATGCGACCGATTTCCTGGAGTATCAGATCCGCCGTCTGCGCTCCAGCGCCAAATCCGACGGCATGGTCGAGCGCGTGCGCATGGCCGAGCAGGTGGCTGCCGCGATCAGCATCTTCACCGGCGTGGCCCAGCGCATCACCGCCGTGAACAAGGTCGCCAAGCTGCTCGAAATCTCGGAGGAGCAGCTCAACGCCATGGTCAAACGCGCGGCCAATGAGCAGAAAAGGAATGCCGGCCAGCAGAAGGCGGATTCCACCGTAAACGTCGTGGATGAGGCTAAAAAGCTGCTCTCCTCACAGCACAAGACCGCCGTGCTGCTCTGCCAGATGGCATTGAACGACGCCGAAGTGATGCACTGGCTGCGTGAATCGAACTGTGAGGACATGCTGCGCGAGGTTCCGGGCACAGAACTGCTCTCCCTGCTGGTACACAGCCGCCACAACCCCTCGGATGAGACTTCGCAGCTCGCATTCATGGCCGGGCTGGAGAAGCATCAGGAGGCGGCGTTTGCCCAGCTCCAGGCTGGTCCACGTCTGCCTGGCAGTTTGGAAGACGCAAAAGCGTCGCTTTACGCGCTGGAATTCGCCCGACTGCAAAGCCTGATCCAAGGCGCGCAGTCGAAACTACGCCAGCCGGGCCTGTCAGAGGCGGAGATGGAGCGTCTCCAGCAGCAGGTGGTGGAACTCAGCGCTCTGCGGAAAGAATGCCTTGACCGTACGAAAGGCACCCCGAATAGTTTCGTTCCCTGACCTGACGCAGTTCCCGGACCCCACCGAGGCATGTATGGCCGTCTCTAAAAAACACCCTAACGGATCCCATTCTTCAACCGCAGCCGGACAGGCAGGCGCTTCTGCCGCTGTCGAAGGTGTGGACGTTACTATGAAACGCGGCCGCGGCAGACCGCGCATTCATCCACCGAAGGAAAAGCCCGCCGTTTTGCTCGGACCCGATGGACAGCCCCTCAGACGCCGCCGCGGCAGGCCGCCGAAAAACGGCTATGCCGGAGGCATCACCCAGTTTGCGAACACCACGCACGATGACATTCACTCGCCCGACGTGCAGGCCCGCCTGCGCGATCTCATCCGCACCGCACGCGAACATGATCATCTGACCTGGGATGACATCAATGACGCCCTGCCCGCCGGTTTCGTCACGCCGGATCTCATGGACGCCCTCATCACGCGGCTGCGCGCGATGGAGATCAAGATCACCGACGAGGCCGATGTGGACGGTGTCGCAGCGCGCCACACCGCCGCCCGTGAGCGTGTCGCCGCAGAACGTGATGCCGCATCGGCCAAGCTGGATGTGTTTGATGATCCTGTGCGCATGTACCTGCGTCAGATGGGCCAGGTGCCGCTGCTCACGCGCGAGCAGGAAATCCTAATCTCCAAGCGCATCGAAAAGGCCGATCTCAGCCTGCGCCAGTGCTTGCACACCATCGGCTTCATCGGCCACGCCTACCTCCAGTTTGCCGAGGCCCTGTGCAACGGCGTCGAACGCTTCGATCGCCTCGTCAGCGACCGCAAGGCCGACGAACGGGATGCGTACTTCAAGAAACTGAAGCCGCTGCTGGATCAGGCCCGTGAGACGCATGAAAAGTCCACCAAGGCATTTGAATCCCTCTGCAACGCCGGGCCGCGCAAACGTGCCACCAGCCAGGAAGAGTTTGACACCTTGCGCACAGCGTTCTTCCGCCTGTGCGAAAAGTTTTACTTCAAATCCAAGATCACCGAGGACTTCGTCACGCTGCTGCAGCAGCGATTGACGGATCTGGACGGCCTGGAGCGCCATCAGCGCGAGCACCCGCGCAGCGAGGCCGCGAAAGAGACCGTGCGCACTTTCGAACGCGAATCATGGATGACGGCGAAGGACTACCGCACGCTGATCACCGACACCTTGAAGCACGTCAGTGATTCCACGAAGGCGAAGACCGAGATGATCGAGGCGAATCTGCGTCTGGTCATTTCCATCGCTAAAAAATACACGAACCGCGGCCTGTCCTTCCTCGACCTCATTCAGGAGGGCAACATGGGCCTCATGCGTGCCGTGGAGAAGTTTGAGTATCAGCGCGGCTACAAGTTCAGCACCTACGCCACCTGGTGGATCCGTCAGGCCATCACCCGCAGCATCGCAGACCAGGCCCGCACCATCCGCATCCCGGTACACATGATCGAGACGATCAACAAGCTCATGCGCGTGCACAAGCAACTGCTGCAAGAGCTTGGCCGCGATCCGACGCCGGAAGAGATCGCCGAGGAGATCCACCTGCCCGTCGAACGCGTGAACGCCGTGCTGCGCCTCTCCCAGCAGCCAGTTTCCATGCAGGCCAAAGTCGGCGAGAGCGAAGGCGACACTGAGTTCGGCGACTTCATCGAGGACAAAGAAGCGAGCAATCCCATGGAACTCACCGCCATGCACCTGCTGCGCGACAAGCTGCGCGACGTGCTCGACACGCTCAATCCGCGCGAGCGTGAGGTGCTGGAGCAGCGCTTCGGACTCGCCGACGGCGCGGGACGCACGCTGGAAGAAGTCGGCAAGCAGTTCCAGGTCACCCGCGAACGTATCCGTCAGATCGAAGCCAAGGCCCTGCGCAAACTGCGCCACCCCACGCGCATCCGGAAACTCGGCGGATTTTTCGGGGCGGCCTGATCACCAGTTCGCACCCGCATCCGGCCTGCCATCGACACTGCGCAGATAAAGATAGCCTTCCACGCGATCTCCTTCGATCTCGATCATCACGCGCTCGTATTCGCCACCTTCGATGTCTTCCAGCACGTCGAGCCGTGCCAGGCCGCCTTCATCGACCTCCCAAATCTCGCCTTCGACCGCCGCGCCGTTGTCATCGCGAGTCATGCCGGGATAACCGCCCATGTCGAACAGCCGGTAAACCGGCTTCGTGCGTGCTTCAGCGATGAATCGCTGCCCGGCGAGCCAGTGGTGGTTTTCTCGGCCACGTTTCAGCGTGCCATAGACAAAAATTCGCGTCATCCCAACTGATCCTCCCGTTCGTTGAGCCACGAACTCAAGCGGTAGCGCTTCGCGGTGAGTTCATCGGCACGTTGAATCATCGCGGGTGTCATCTCCGGCTTCACAAGCACGTTACCAGCCAGTTGCGCCGCCCAGCGCGGCCAGAAATCATCCTTCAACACCACCTGCTGCACACTGCCTTGATGCAGCAGTCCCAGCTTGCCACGCCGCTGCCCTGCCCCGGCGATTTTCACCTTCCCACGCACCACATCGTGCAAAGCTGGTGCCACAAAACAAAACGGTGCCTCGATCAAATCTTCCGGCCCTGCCAGCCTGCTGCCATCAGCCAGAGCCCTCGCCAGTGATTCATGGATCAACCGATAACTGTCCAGCGGGTTCGTTTGCGACCACGGCTGGCAGCCCGGCACGATCACGGAATACGTGAAATCGTTCTCATGCAGCACCACGCCTCCGCCCGTCCAGCGCCGCACCACCGGCCAGCCCGGCAATGCCTCGGCGAGTTTGGACAGATTCTGCGCATACCCAATCGTCACCGTCGGCTGATCCCAGCGATATATCCGCAACACCGGCAGCTCGCTCTGTTCCAACCATGCCTGGTCCGCCGCCATGTTCCACGCTCCGTCATGCGGCGAAGGATCGAAATGCAGGATGAGTTGGTCAAAGCTGGGAGCTAAACGGTTCACCGGCGCATCATGGCGCGAGTTTTTGGGCTTGCAGCCGCGATGTTAAACCCGTTCAATGACTGCATTCACCCCAGTCGGCGATGTCAGCCTCGATCTTCGAACTCCAAAATCACCTCAGCACTCATCCTGAGGACTGGGAGGCACGCCTCGCGCTGGCGGACGCATTGACTGCGGAAGGCAAGAATGACATGGCGGCAATGATTGTGTCGCTGGCTCCCGCAACTTCGGCGGCACCAGAACTGCTGGTTCGAGCCGGACGTCACCTGCTGCCAATTCATCCCGAAGAAGCGCTCCAATACGCGACCTTGGCCATGCAGGCCAATGAGATGGACGCCGAGGCCGCCCTGCTGGCCGCCGAGGCCTGCCGTGCTCTTGGCGACGGTGATGAGGCGGAGAAACACTACCTCGTGGCTGCGCAGCTTGATCCTGCGATCGAAGAACGTGCCACCGGCCTGAAAGAATGGATCGCAGGAAACACCACCGCTTTCGTCTCCAAGGCCACTGTGCCTGTTAAACTTCAGGTGCTGCGCCGCGAACATTCCATGCCCGCGCGGGATGCTGCCGTGGCGGTGGCGGTACTCGCAGATGACGATACGGAAGATGCCACTCCGGTGACTGTCGCACTGCCTGATCCGAGCAGCATTGCCATGCCCGCACCTGACATTGAGGAAGCGGCTCCGGTCGTGGCCACTCAAGAGGCGGACACTCTTGATGTACGTCCAAAACAACGCCGCCTGCTCGGCCCGAAGCTCGCCGCCGCAGCAGCAGCCATTCTGGTGCACGCGGGTTTGTTTTTCCTCCTTGGCATCGTGATGATCGTCCTGCCTCCGCCGCCTGCGGCCGAAATCACGGCCACCACCGCCACGGAGCAGGTGCAGGAGAAGCCCGAGACGAAAAAAATCGTCGTCCCGCAGCCCACGCCGGCCACCGCCGCCGTCGCCCGGCCCACCACCTCCGCCATGACTGCCGCAGGTGTGTCCGCCATCTCGTTGCCGGACTTTGATTTCAAAGCACCCAGCGAGGCCGTCGCTGAAGTCGCCACCACGGACCTTGGTTCGAGTTTTTCAGTCGCCTTTCAGCCCAAGGGCACGGTGCAGGTGAACTTCTTCGGCATCAAATCCAAGGGCCGCCGCATCGCTTTCCTCATCGAGGCGGAGCGTTACATGCTCACCGATCCCAAGGGCGGCATCCCGGCTTATCAAATCGTCAAAGAGGAGATCGCCAGCATGATCGGCAAATTCGGCGTCAGCACCGCCTTCAACGTGCTCATGTTTGACCACTTCCATCTCTCCGCCTTCAGTGAGAAACTCGTTCCCGGCACCACCGCCAACGTGAACATGATGAGGGACTGGCTGTATCCCGTGAACCGCGAGTTTGAAAAAATCGGCCTCGCTGCCACGAAATACCCGCCGCTCAAGGCCGCCCAGGAAATCGAGCCCATCCGCAACAAGCTGCTGCAAGGCTACATGCTCGCCATCCAGTACGCGCTCGAAAGTGATGTCGATACCGTCTTCATCATCACCAGCGGCTGGCGTCACATGGCACGCTGGGAGACCAAGGAGGAGTATGAAAAGTATCTCAAGGATGTGCGTTGGACGGATCGCGATGAGAAGGCATGGGTGGAGGCCGTGACGAAGGCGAACGCGTGGTTGAAAAAAGAAAACGAGGAGCGCAAGGCCAAGGGTGTCCCGCAGCGCGTGATCCGAAGCATGGGTGAAATCATTGCCGAGATGGGCATTCAGGTGCGTCACAAACCCGGGCCGAACATCGACGCCGAGGAGCGCGAAAAGCAGGTCATCAACGCCATCCGCGCCATTTACTCCAGCCAGGGCAAGACCAAGCCGCAGATCAACTTCGTGCTCTTCGTCGGCAAGGACGAAAAAAACATCCCCATGCAGGAACACTTCGAGGAAATCGGTTCCCGCGCCCGCGGCGGCAAGGTCCGCGTCCTCCAGGGCATGGCGGCCTTGAAGAACGTCACCGGCAGGAAGTAGAGAGGCACGCTCTCTTGGCGGCTTCGCCAAAACTTTGCCGGACTGGCGGCGTTTCGCCACGCTTCATGCCGCGTTCAATCCTCCACGGCGAAGCCGATTTTGAGAGTCACCTGCCAGTGCTGCACCTTCCCTTTGACGATGTTGCCGCGCGTTTCGATCACCTGGAACCAGCTCAGGTTCTTGACCGTTTTGTGCGCACGTTTGATGGCCTTTTCAACGGCATCCTCAATGGAGGTGGCCGAAGTGCCGGTGAGTTCGAGGAGTTTATAGACGTGGTCTTGCATGGTCGGTTGCTTGGGTTAGTCCACCACCAGCGTAACTTTGGCATCGCCACGCAGAGCCTTGGAATACGGGCAGGTCTGATGCGCTTCCTCCATGATGCGCTGCACCTGAGGACGATCCGTGCCAGGAATGTGTGCCTGAAGCTCCACGGCCAGATGATAGCCACCGTCATCATCCTCCAGCAGGCTCACCAGCGCCCGCACGGTGGAGTCCGCGACCGGTGTGCCGAGCTTTTTGGCCGCGCCTCTCACGGCACCGTGGAAGCAGGCGGAGTAAGCCGCTGCAAACAATAGCTCGGGATTGGGTCCCAGTTTCTCCGCGCCTTGCTCCAACGGATTGCCCAACGTGATGTTGAGCAACTGGTCCGGCGTCTCAATGGTGCCCGAACGTCCGCCTTTGGAAATCGCTTCGGCTGTGAACAAGGTTTTCATGGTGCTTGGAATGGTTGGTGTACACCACCTTGCGCCGTGAAGCACGACGGCGCGATGGGGTGTTACCCCACCGCGACGTTTTCCGCATGCTCAGAGCTTCAGGCTTCTCAGCCGCAGCGCGTTCGCGATGACGGACACAGAACTCAGGCTCATGGCGGCACCGGCGATCATCGGGCTGAGCAGCACGCCGAGCCACGGATAGAGAATGCCAGCGGCGATGGGGATGCCGAGGGCGTTGTAGAGAAAGGCGAAGAGCAGGTTCTGCCGGATGTTCCGCATCATCGCGCAGCCGAGCTGGATGGCGTGGACGATGCCGCGCAGATCACCACGTACGAGTGTGACGGGGGCGGTCTCCATGGCGATGTCCGTGCCCGTGCCCATGGCGATGCCGACATCGGCTTCGGCCAAAGCGGGTGCGTCATTGATGCCATCTCCCGCCATGCCGACGACAACTCCAGGCTTCTTCATCTGAGTGATGAAGGTGTGCTTCTCCTGCGGCGTGACACCAGCGTGGAAACGCTCGATGCCCAGTGTGCTCGCGATGCGCTTGGCAGTACGTTCATTGTCGCCGGTGAGCATGACCACGGAGATGCCAAGCGCGCGAAGTTGAGCCAGCGCTTCGGGCGTGGTTGGCTTGATGGGATCGCTGACGACGATGACCGCCGCCGCCTGACGATCCACCGCGAGGAAGATGGCCGATTTGCCTTCGCTTTGATGCGGCGACGCGAGCGCCTCGAGTGCGGCGAGGTTTTCGATGCCTTGTTCGCGCAGGAAGTCGGCTTTGCCCACCATCACGGGCTTGCCATCCACCTTGCCGCTGACACCAGCCGCAGGCGTGGCCTGGAAGTCGGGCACGTCAGGCAAGGCGATCTTCTTTTTCTCCGTTGCCTGGATGACGGCATAGGCCAGCGGATGCTCGCTATGACGCTCCAAAGCTGCTGCGAAACGAAGTGCGTCGTCGATGCTGAGCTGGCTCGTTGGCGAGAGGATAATCTCGGTCACTTCGGGTTTGCCGAGCGTGAGCGTGCCGGTCTTGTCCACGGCCAGCGTGTTCAGCGCGGCCAGCTTCTCGATGGCTTCCGCCTGACGAATCAGTACGCCCATCTTCGCCCCACGACCGATGCCGACCATCACGCTCATCGGCGTGGCAAGGCCCAGTGCGCAGGGACAGGCGATGATCAAAACAGCGACCGCATTCGCGATGGCATACGCCAGCGATGGTTCCGGCCCGAGCCACAACCACAACCCAAAGGTCACCGCCGCCGCGACCAGCACCGCAGGCACAAACCACGCCGCCACTTTGTCTGCCAGCGCCTGGATCGGTGCACGACTGCGCTGCGCCTGGCCGACAAGCTGGACGATCTGCGCCAGCATCGTGTCTGCGCCCACGCGCTCGGCCTGCACCATGAGACTGCCGTGTTGATTCAGAGTGCCGCCCGTCACTTGGGCTCCGGCGGATTTCTCCACGGGATCGGGCTCGCCGGTGAGCATGGATTCATCCACATGGCTGCTGCCCTCGATCACCACGCCATCGACGGGAATCTTTTCGCCAGGACGCACGCGCAGACGCTGACCGACCTGCACGGCATCGAGCGCGACATCCACATCGCCTTCGGGCGTGACGAGCCGCGCTGTTTTGGGCTGAAGCCCGAGCAGTTCCTGGATCGCGCTGCCAGTTCGCGCTCGTGCGCGAAGCTCCAGCACCTGACCGAGCAGCACTAGCACGATGATCACCGCTGCGGCTTCAAAGTAGAGCGGCACCTGACCATGCATGTCACCGAGTGATTTCGGAAACCAGCCCGGTGCCAACATGGCCGCGACGCTGAAGGCATAAGCCGCTCCGACCCCCAGCGCGATCAGCGTGAACATGTTCATGCTGCGATGCAGAAGCGACTGCCACGCGCGCACAAAGAACGGCCAGCCAGCCCACAGCACCACCGGCGTCGCGAGCACGAACTGCATCCAGCGAGTCGCCATGCCATTCGCCCATTCCGAATGACTCCACGCGGGCACGATATGCGCCATCGCCGTGACAAACACCGGCAGAGTCAGCAGCGCGCTCCACTTGAAACGCCGCGTCATGTCACGCAGCTCGGCGTCATCGTCCGCATCATCGGTCTCCGTCGCCGTCATCGGCTCAAGGGCCATGCCGCACTTCGGACAAGTGCCCGGATGATCCTGCTGCACCTCGGGATGCATCGGGCAGGTGTAGATCGTTTTCGCCGCTGGTTTCCAGGCCGGATTGCGCTCCAAGGCCATGCCGCATTTCGGGCACGCCCCAGGTTTGTCCGACTCCACACCGGGGCACATCGGGCAGAAATACTTCGCCGTTGATGGCGGCTTCACGGCTTCATCATGCGCGTGATGATCGTGCTGACAGCAGCTTGGCTTGGCAGGTTTGGGGGGCGCGTGGCAGCAGGAAGCCGTAGCCTGAGGTTCGTGCGAGTGAGAAGGCGTTTTCATGGAGTGAATGGGTGATGATGTGAGGTGGAGCCTGCATGGCCCTTCATCCTGTGCCCACGCACGAGGTGTAAACTTGTTACGCGCTGGTTTGCCGCGTGTCTGTGCGTATCTTGGATTCGACTCCCCGCCCCATGTCCACCGCTCCGCTCCTCCAGCATCTCGATGCCTTCATCGGTTTCGCCCGTTCCCGCACCGGTGATCCCGAACTCGCCGCTGATCTCGTCCAAGAATGCCTCATGAAGGCGCTGAAGGCCGACAACGTGCCCGAGGATGCTGAAGGCATCGTCACTTGGTTCTATCGTGTGCTGCGTCATGCCATCATCGACGCGCATCGCCGCCGTACCACGCGAGATCAGGCTTTGGAAAAGCTCGTGCATGAGCTGCCTGAGGCATTGGAGCCTGAAGACGAAAAAACACTCTGCCAGTGTGTGATGAAGCTCCTCCCCGCACTGCCGGAGGCGGATGCTGAGTTGCTGCGCCGCATCGACCTCGGCGGCGAATCCGCCACCGAGATCGCGAAGACGACGAATCAACGTGTGAACACGCTCAATGTGCGCCTGCTCCGCGCCCGCCGCAAATTGCGCGAGCAGGTGGAGCGCGTCTGCCGCACCTGCGCCACGCATGGTTGCCTCGACTGCGATTGCGGGTAAAAAACCGACGGCAGGGACAACCCGCCGATGGCTCAATGAATTCAAGCAGGCTGAGTGCCTTCCTCGCTGATTTCACCGCCGTAGCATCACGATCAGCTCATCCATCTTGTTCGCGATCTGCTGCACCTCGCTCTGCGTCGGTGGATCGCTCACCGGCATCCCGAGCGTGGCCACGTTGTTACTGTTGCTGCTGGTGGTGGCGATGGCGGCGGTGAGTTGCTGGAGCGAGACCTCGCCGGGAGCGCCCTGCCCGCCATCACTGCCGTTGGTGCCGTTGCTGCCATTCGTGCCGTCACTCCCACGCGGCAGCGCAAAATTCAGCCTTACGGCGGTACCGTCATAGCTCGCGCTGGCCGTCGCTGGCTCGCCGGGGTTGAGCGTCGTCACGCCATCGACGATGAAGTTGGTGAACGGCGGTCCTGTGCTGCCGTCATTGCCATGGGGAATTTGAAAACTGATATGAAGCGTACCGTCAGCCACGCTCAGCGTTACCACCGCCGGATCACCGGGATTGACGGTGGTCACCGCATCGACCTGCGCAGCGGTGATGCTCTGGATCGCGTCGATGAGGTCTTTGAGGCCGTTGAACTGCGCACGCAGTTCCTGCGCTTTGACCTGCACGTTGTTGGGAGGAAGATTGGGATCGTAGGGCATGGAGAGGGGGAAGTTTGCAATGGTTGACAGTGGTTGACGCTGGTTTGCAGTGGTTTCAAAACCACCGTCAACGGCGCGCCCGCCTGCATCGCTATGCGAAGCATTGCGGGCAGGTAGCGCCCTCAACCATGGCCAACCACTGCAAACACGAGCGCAGCGAGACTCACGGCACAATCTTCGTCGCAGGATCGCTCCAGGCACCGGGGCCGTTGGAGCCGATGGCACGCACGCGCGTCCACACGCGCTGGCCGCTGGTCAGGCCGGTCAGTTTGGTATACGACGTGGTCGGCTGCGCCGACGTCGTCCAGGGGCCGTCGATGGGATGGGTGGTGGTGATCTGCACTTCGTACGTTTTCGCCAGACCATCGGGATCGAAGGTGAGGTCCAGGGTGCCGGCGGCATCGCCTGCCGTGAGAGAGAGGTTGAGGATCTGTGCGGGTGGCGTGGAGGACTGCACCGCCGCCGAAGCCAGCGGATAGCCGGAGGCACCCAGCAGGGCGGCATCGCCGCGAGCCTCGGACTCGACGGCGCTGATGACGACGGTATGCTCATCACGCAGTGCGTCGGCGGCGGAATCACGCGTGGCTTTCAAGGCCACCAGGCCAGCCCGTGCGGATTCGTAGGCGTCGTTCGCGGTTTTCGCGGCATCGCGTTTCGTGGTCAGCGCGGTCACCTTGGTCGCCATGTTCGGGATAGGCGGCGTGGCAGGTGCGGTGGGGGCGAGTTTGGGGATCACGAGATCGGCCAAGGCGATGAGTAGCGAGGGGTTCTTGCGGCTGAGTCCGGCACTGATGGATGACATATGCTTTTTCCTGGTTGGTAGTTGTGGTGTTGTGTCTGGCACCCCATCCGCGTAGAAAAACCCGGCATCGTAGAAAACCGTTGGGTCGTCATAGTGAGGATTATGCGGATCTGACATTGCGGGATGGAATTACCAGCGATGGGTGCGTTTTATGCATTTCGCTAATCATCGGCAAGATTATTTTGCCCATCGACTTACCGTGCTTAGGTGAATCATTGCCTAAATTCCTCAGCATCAAGCCCTTGCCGGACCGATATTATTTTTCAGCGGCCCGACTGCCTGCGCCGTGCCGCCTCACCGCACGATGGCTAAAGGGGATCATTGACCCGGCTCCTGACGAACTGCGGCGGCGCTGAAGCACGGTCTGGCCATCCCAAGGAAACGCCTTGGCGTGCTGGCACACAGCCTTCGTGTGCTAGCACGCAGATCCTCGGTGCTGGCACACAGCCTCCATGTGCTAGCACGCAGCCTCCATGTGCTGGCACGCAGCCTCCATGTGCTGGCACGCCGCTCTTCGGTGCTGGCACGCAGCCTCCATGTGCTAGCACGCCACTCTTCAGTGCTGGCACTCAGCCTCCGTGTGCTAGCACAGAACTCGTGTGTGGGGCCACAAAAGCCGTTTGTCGGGTGCCGCAGCCTTAAAGTCAGCCACATTGGCACATTTGTGGCCTTGAAAAGCTCTTTTACCTGTTTGTATGAACAGTTCATGGCGCTTGGCCGGAGTTCGCCGAGACGCAAAAAGGCCGCCAGCGGTTCAACCGCTGACGGCCCAAACGACGACCCACAGAAATTAGTGGCTGGTGCAATGTTGCAGCGTGCCGCCGCAGGTCTTGCAGGTGTGCTGGGTCAGGCTGCCGGTCTTCACCCAGGCAACGACCTTGTTTTCGCAGTCAACGCAATCCATGCGGCTGGCGGGCTTCAGGCTGACGAAGCCTTTGCCGCCGGAGCCTGACGAGGTGGAAGGGGCTTTGAAATAAACCGTGCCGCATTTGTTGCAGCTCACGGCGCTGGTGGGCGTGGACGACGGCGCCGCGCAAGAAGCGAGCAGCAGAGTGGCGAATGCCGCGAGGGACAGGAGGGTGGATTGGATGAGTTTGGTCTTCATGGATGTGATGTGGTTGCAAAGAACCGGTGTTTTCATTAGCAGACATTGTGCCAAAAGAAATGCCATTTAGGCGGGCCGCTACCGTGACTGCGTCGGAACGAGCAAATGGCAGTTTGGGCGGAGTTGCAGGCCTGCCTGCATTCCATCGGCAGCTCCGTTTCAACCGCCTCCATGGAGAGCAGGCATTTGGTCTCCTCCCTGTTTCCCTTTTCACGATCCGGCCGTCTTCGAGCGTGATTACGCGGCCGACAGGGTGTCCGTGGGCGGGGTTGTGTGTGGTGATCGGCGAGCAGCGCCATGCCAGAGCTTCAGGTGCCTGGACTGCGACTGCCCGTGAGGTGAGCGTTTCCAATGCTCAGTTTTTGGCTTCGGGATGGTCTTTGTGAGCCTCCGCTGATTTGTGGTCCATACCCTTCATCATCGGGCACTTCGCCATGGAGTCCTTGCCCATTTCCATGTGCTTCATCATGTGGGCCATCATTTCCTCCTCCATCTTGGCCTTGCGCGCGCCCATGGCGATCCGCTGCTCCAGCATGTGGGTGACCAGGGCGGCCAGTTCGTCCACTTTCTTGTCCGCCGGGGCGCTGTTCATCTTGGCGGCGTGAGCGGTGAGCTCCGCGTCCTGAGCCTTCATATCGGCCTTCATTTTCGCCTTCTGCTCCTTCATCTTTTCACAGTGTTCCATCATTTTGGAGTCCGTCTTTTCCTCCACAGGCTCGGCGGATGGCGATGTGATGGGGAAGAGGACGGCCAGGGCCATCGTGAGGGCAAGGGTGGAGCGGGTGAGCAGTTTCATAGGGGTGCGATCTCGAGTTTGGGTTGTGGCTTCGGCGGGTTGCCTCTGCCGACGACCATGCTGCCTGTCGTGCTTAAACATTGCCATGGGGTATAATCCCACCGTGCCTTTGGCTGTCGCAACCCCGGCCCCGATCAGTTGCAGCAGCAGCCTGCCTTGCCTTCGGGCTTGGCGCCGACTGGTGAGGCCAGAAACTTTTGCTGACAGCCTTCGCTGCAAAAGTAGAACGTCTTGCCATCGCGTTCGGTATGAAGGGCGGTGGCCGGGTCCACGGTCATGCCGCAGACAGGATCTTTGGTTTGGGATGTCGATTCTTGCATGGTTTTGGTTGGTTAAGGGATGTCGTGAAGCAAGCGTGAGCTGACCCTTCACATTCTGGCGTGCTCGGCTGCGGACATGCCGGGCATGGACTGGTTCTGACTCGCAGGAGCTTTTTTGCTGGTGTTGCAACTGCTCACCGCGATGAGGGTGACAGCAGCAAGGGTGATGGTGATAAGTTTGTTCATGGTCGTTTGTGGGTGTGGTGTTCTGGTCTCCGGTTGGTTTGAGCGTCGGAAAATGTTGTCATGATCAATCATGCGGCGCGTGCTGATGTCGGGCCTCCACCGCAGCGGGCGGTGGGGCATCGCGAAACTCGGGGTGTCGTACCTGCCCACCTGCATAGCTGATCCAGCCGCCGACACCCACGCTGGCGGCGGCGAGGACCAATGTCACCAGTGCCAACGGCACAGCGGTCTTGGGCTTCCATTTGTGCACAGCGAGCGCTGCCCCGGCGACGAGCATCAAAGCGTAGTAGATGTAAATCGTGCTCTCCGCCCGCTCCATGTGGACATCCAGCCATTGCTGGCCTTGCTCATCGGCGATGCCACGCACGGATTTGTAGGCTTGTTGACCGAGGAACAGCACCGGATAGGCAGCGGCGGAACTGACCAGAACGACGGCCAATGCCACGATCTGCGCTGGCCGGCTTTTCAGAAGCAGGGCAAGAATGAGTGCGAAGATTCCCAGCCCTACGCCAATGACGAGCACATGATTGGAAATAGCGTGGAGATGTTCAGGCTTCATGGGATGCGTGGGAATTGTCTTGAGTCGCAGCTCGAACTCCGCTGCCGGTAAAAGCCCTCGAACTAACTGCTGGGCAAAGTCTGTGCTGGAAAACATAAGCAGGCCATGGGGTGTTCACCCCATGGCCTCTGAGCACCGGACGCAGCCCGAGCATGAAATTATACCTCAAGCCGCGCCCGGTGTCGGCAGCATCAGTTCTTTTGCTTGGCTTGTGCCAGTTCGTCAAACAGGCGCAGCGTGTAGCCGCCTTGGGTGTCTTTGCCTGCCCCGGTGCTGTAGAGCCAGTCATCCACATCGGCGATGGCGATGTGCAGGTCGGCACCGCGCTTCACTTTGGTCAGTGTCTCAGGATCGCTGTCGAGTTTGCCATGAACCTGCGTGTCGTCGATGTCGTTGATTTGCAGCCACACATATTCACCGCTTTCACCTTCGATGATGCGGCCTTTGACCGCAAAATACTGGTCTTTGCCGCGTGCCTTGAACGCCTGCAAAAACTCCGGCCAGTGTTTTTTTGCCTCGGCCTGTGCTGCCAGGAGCTTCGGGTCATCATCATTGATGGTGACGGTGTTGCCAGTGGCTTCAGCGCCCGCCAGTCCTGCGGGTACGAGGTCATGCAGAGGATCAGGGCTTTTCAGATGGCCGATGAGGGTCGCATCATTGAGATGGAACTGGTCGGTGTCCGGGCTGTAAACCGCCAGGGTGTCTTTGCGCACCAATTGCACGATGATCTGACTGATCTGCTGATAGACGACCCGCAAGTCTGCCTTGTCGTCGTTTTCCAGCCAGTCCACCGACAGCCAGCCGCGGTGCTGGCGGATCGCCTCGGCGAGCGCGGGCTCTTTCAGTTCAGCGGCGAGCTTGGCGCTGTCCGCGAAATACGGCTGATCCACGTTGTTGATGGCGAACCGGCCGTGCGCTGATTTGAACACGAATGAAGGCGGACTGGCAGAGACGGCGCTCTCAGGCACCTCATTGCCCCAGGCGCGCGAAACCGCATGTGCCGCTGCCGCAGCATCAAGAGTGCGCGGCTCACTGAGCAGCAGGACCAGCGAAACCACGCGTTGCGCAGACGGAGCGGCGGCAGGTGTGTCTGCCGCAGGCAGCAGCGCCCCCGAAAGGAGGCCGAATGTTGTGAACAAGGCGAAGCGCCGGCTGATCAGCACGGAGGGATTGAATGGAGTTTTCATAGACGGCGGAGGAGTTGGTTCAGAAGTGAGTTGTGCTGGTTGCGGCCATAGTTGCTGCCGCCGTAGTAGCTGCGGCCGCGGTATTGCGGTGCATAGACGGGGTAGTCGTTGTAGTAGCCCTGGTAGTAGCCGTGGCGGGGATTGTATTGTTTGAAGTTGCTGTGGTTGGAGCGGCTATTGGAGTGGCCGTTAGCGCGACCGTTGGAGTGACCGTTGTAATGCGGGTTGTAGTGATGGCTGGAGCCGCGCTGCTTGTCTTTGGCACTGGCTGGCAATGCGAGGACAAACAACCCGGCGCAAAGCAGCAGGGCGAGCCGCCGTATCAGATGACAGGATGGATGGATGGATTTCATGGGGTTGGTGTTTTGGACTTTACGTTTGATGTTGTTTCATCGTCCCGATGCTATGAGACGCACCCGTCCTTCACCATGGGGTGAAACCCTGCCTTTCCGGTTAGAAGCGAAAGCCGACGCCCGCGCCCCAGCCATACTGATTGTGATACTGGCCGACGACGGAGAGGTTCTTGTGCAGGAAATAGGCGACTCCTGCGCTGGCCTCCCACTGCGCTTTGGTGTCGTATTGAGCGCGGCCAAAGAGTGAAAGGCGGGCGGTGATGGGGAAGACTTTGCTGACGGTGAAACGGAAGTCGCCGTCCGTGTCCAAGGATGCCTGGGATTGAATCAGGAAGGGCAACAGGTAGCGCGCGCCGAACATGCCGCGGTTGTCGTTGATGCCGTTGCTCCACTCATAGCTGGCGAAGGCGCTGAGGTTGCTGTTGATAAAGCGGTCGTAGTCGAGGCCGACCTCGTAGTCGGTGTCGCTGCCGTTGCCGAGACGCGATTGCCAATGAGCCATGAGGCCGTTGCGATTGTTTTCCCAGGAGACGGTGCCTTCGGTCATGTTGGAAAGCAGGATGCCTTCGGCAAAGAGGAGCTTCGGATCGTGTTCCGTCATCATGGCACCCGTCATGAGATGCGGATTCGGCGGGGCATCCTCGTAGTGGACGACGCGGGCCATGCCGATGGCGAGGTGATAGAGGACATGGCAGTGCATCATCCAGTCGCCCGGCTCATCAGCGGCGAACTCGATGGTATGGCTGGTCATGGGCGGCACATCAATCGTGTGCTTCATGGGCGAGAGGTTTCCGGCGCTGGTGACAAGGCGGAAGAAGTGCCCGTGCAGGTGCATGGGATGGTGCATCATCGAATCATTGATGAAGGTGAAGCGCACCTTGTCGCCTTGGCGCACGTTGATCATGTCCGCCTCAGAGAAGGTCTTGCCATCGAGCGTCCAGACAAAGCGGATCATGTCGCCCTGAAGGCGGAAGGTGTATTCGCGCAGCGGGCGTGAGTCAGAGATCACGGTGGACCGCAGGGCACGCAGTTTTTCATACGGGCTGCCGGGGCGCTCTGGGTCGTCCATGCCCTGCATTCCAGCCATCGGCGGCATGGCTTTCATGGTGGCACTGCTATGCTTCTCGGCGGGCATCGGCATGGTGCTGTGGTCCATGCCTTTCATGTCGGCCATGGCGTCAGGTTTCTTCGTGGGCGTGGGTGGCGACATGCCTTTCATGCCTGCCATCGTGCTGTGATCCATTGCGGGTTCGGGAGCAGCCATGTCACCCTCGCCCATGCCTGCCATGCCGCTGTGATCCATGCCCTTCATGTTATCTTTGCCTGTCTTATCAGACATGCCGCTCATACCACCCATGTCACCCATTCCAGCCATCGGCTTATAGACATTGGGCTTCGGCACATCAGGTGCGGCGTGCCGCTCGCCCTGGCCGATGAACAAGCTGCTGTGGCCGGTGCCATCCTGGGCGGTGGCGCGCAGTTCCCAGGCTCCGCCACGTTGCGGCACCTTCACCAGCAGGTCGTAGGTTTCAGCGATGGCAAAAAGGAAACGCCCGGTCGCCACGGGCTGAACATCGGTGCCATCGGCGGCAATGATCTTCATCGGCCCGCCTGCATATTCGAGATGATAGTAGCTCGCGGCGCTGGCATTGATCAAACGCAGGCGCACCGTCTCGCCCGGTTGTGCGGGAAACTCGGCCGCGGTTTTGCCATTGACGAGAAAGGCGTCATAGCCCACGTCGGAAAAGTCCATTGGTGGCATCCGTTTCATGGAGCGCTTCACCATGTCTGGCAGAGCGTCGTGCTGGATGGCACCGACGATGCTCTGCGCTGTGCCTTTCTTGATCTGCTGCCACTCGCGGCCCGCACGGAGCTGCGCCAGCACGTCGTATGGGCTTTCGTTGGTCCAGTCGGAGAGCACCACCACGAGATCACGGTCCGTCTTGATCCGCTCGCCGCCTTTGGGCGTGATGACAATGCTGCCATAAATGCCAAGCTGCTCCTGCAACCCGCTGTGAGAGTGATACCAAAACGTGCCGCCATGCCGTAGGCGGAAACGGAACTCGCGCGTCTCGCCGGGTGTGATCGGAGCCATGTTCACATGCGGCACGCCGTCCTGATCGTTAGGCAGCAGGATTCCGTGCCAGTGTATAGAACTGTCTTCTTTGAGGTCGTTCTTCACGCGGATGACCGCATCATCGCCCTCGGTGAAGCGCAGCGTCGGGCCTGGCAGGCTGCCGTTGATGGCCATGGCCGGGCGCTCTTTGCCGCCATAGTTCACCGTGATCGCCGAGAGGGTGAGATCATAGTTCACGGTCCTCGCCCATAATGCCGAGGTTGCGGACAGAAGGACGACCCACACGAGAGCGGGCATGGGCCGGTGATGCATGAATGGCAGTGGTTTGAGGTGAATAGGTCTCACGACGGCACCGCCAAGGGATTCCGCATTGAGGGGAGCATGGTTCCTCTTTCTACATCTTGGCGTGCTCTGCGGCAGACATGCCGGGCATGGACTGGCTCTGACCCGCAGGAGCTTTATTGCGGGTGGTGCAACCGCTCACTGCGATGAGTGTGAAGGCAGCAAGGGTGATGGTGATGAGTTTTGTCATGGCCGTTTGAGGTTTGAGGTTTGGCTTTCCGGCAGTTTGCGGTGCCGGCAAAAATAATCTCCAGAGTAAAAAAATTAACTGGGAAACAGCGGGAGTGCCATGGGGTGTTCACCCCAATCCAGACGGCCCATGGATTGCGCGCTGTGCCATGCATCAGGAGGGTGAGCCCTGTTGGCCAACAATCCTGTGTTGGTATTCGTGTTCGTGTTTCGGAGCTACATCAATTCTCGATGACTCCTTCGTTTTGCCGTCGCGCGTTCCGCAGGACTTTCACCAGTTCTAAAACCAGCAGCGGGATGACGGAAATGCTGAGCAGCATGAGGCAGTCGGAGAAGGGCATGAGGGAGGTCTTCAGGAACCCGGCAAGCAGGGCGTTGTGATGGCTCCAGACCTGGATGCTGAATGAAATCGAGACAACGAGGAGGAGGTTGAGGTTGGAGAGATGATTCATGCGCCAGAGCGGACGTGTCTCGCTGCGGGCACCGAAGGCACGCAGCAGCTCGGCAAAGACCAGCGCGGCGAAGGCGTGGGTGCGGGCCATTTCCAGGCTTTCGTGCTTCAAGGCGTAAAGATAGACGGCCAGTGACACACCGGCGGTGAGCAGGCCGGTGAGGAACATCGTGCCGAGGAAGCCACCGTCGGTGATGCGCTCGTTCCGCGAACGTGGCGGCTGTTTCATGACATCGGCGTCGATGGGATCGGTGGCGAGGCAGAGCGCGGGCAGGCCGTCGGTGACGAGATTGATCCAGAGCAGATGGAGGGCGAGCAGTGGCATGGGCAGCCCCATGATAATGGCCGCAGTCATGAGCAGCAGCTCGCCGCAGTTGCCAGCGAGGAGATATTGCAGCGTCTTGCGGATGTTGTCGTAAATGCCGCGGCCTTCCTCCACGGCCGCGACGATGCTGGCGAAGTTGTCGTCGGTGACGATCATGTCGGAGGCCTGTTTGGTGACCTCCGTGCCGCTGCGGCCCATGGCGATGCCGATGTCGGCGCCTTTGATGGCCGGCGCGTCGTTCACGCCGTCGCCGGTCATCGCCACGACGGCTCCGCTGGCTTTCCAGGCGCGCACGATGCGCAGTTTGTGCGCGGCGGTGACGCGGGCATAAACGGCCACCTGGGTGACGCGTTGATGCAGTTCGTCCTCGCTGAGCTGATCAAGCTCCGCGCCGGACAAGGCCACGGCGTCGTCGGTGGTGATGCCAAGCTCGCGGGCGATGGCCGCCGCCGTGTGTGGATGATCGCCGGTGATCATCACCACGCGGATGCCGGCGCTGCGGCATTTGGCGATGGCCTCCTTCGCCTCGGTGCGTGGCGGGTCATACATGCCGGTGAGGCCGACAAAGACGAGATCGCACTCCACCTCCTCCGCCTTGAGATGTTCTGGCGAGGCGGCGTCGAGATCGCGCTGTGCGGAGCCGAGCACCCGCAGCGCCTGGGCGGCCAGCGCAGTGTTTTGGGCGGCGATTTCGGCACGATCCGCGTCCGTGAGCGGACGAATGCCCTCGGTGGTGAGGATGTGAGTGCAATGCTGCAAGAGCAGATCGGGCGCGCCATTGATGAAGGCGCGGTGACGGCCATCGGGCATCAAACGGATGACCGTTTGGCGTTTGCGGTCGGAATCGAAGGGAATCTCGTGCCGCTTCGGCATCTCGTGTTCGATCTGCTCCTCGGTGACGCCAGCCTTGTGTCCGGCGGAAAGCATCGCGCCTTCGGTGGGATCGCCGATGACCTTCCACTGGCCATTTTCGAGTGCAAGATGCGTATTGTTGCAGCCGAGGAGGTTGTTCGCGAGTTCGCGCAGGAGTTTCGTCTGGCGTTCATCGGCGGCTTTGCCATCCACGCGCACTTCGCCATCAGGCCCGTAGCCTTCACCGGTGATCTCAAAGGTTTGTCCGGCGACGTAAAGCACGCGCACGGTCATCTCGCCGACGGTGAGCGTGCCGGTTTTGTCGGTGCAGATCACATTCGTCGAGCCGAGCGTTTCGACCGCAGGCAGCCTGCGCACCAGCGCACGGCGGCGTGACATGCGCATCACGCCCATCGCGAGCGCGATGGTGACAACAGTCGGCAGACCTTCTGGAACCGCCGCCACGGCGAGGCTGACCGCCGTCATGAAGAGTTCGAGGAAAGGCATGCCACGCAGAAGCCCGAGCACAAACAACAGCGCGACGATGCCGAGCGAAGCCCACACCAGGATGCGGCCAAACGAGGTGAGCTTTTGCTGAAGCGGCGTGTCTTCATCCGCCCCGGCTTCTGCAAGCAGGCCCGCGATGCCCCCGATCTCGGTCTGCATCGCCGTGGCGACGACCAGTGCCCGCCCGCTGCCTGCGGCCACGCTGGTGCCCATGAAGATCATGTTCTCGCGGTCGCCCAGCGGCACATCTTCCTTGTCGAGCGTGGCGGCGTGTTTCTCGACGGCTTCGGATTCCCCAGTGAGCGCCGACTCCGCGCATTTGAAGGACGCGGCGGTCAGCAGGCGCGCATCGGCGGCGACAAGATCGCCCGCTTCGAGTTCAAGAACGTCCCCCGTCACGATCTCCGCCGCAGGCACGGCCTTGATCGCGCCATCGCGCCACACCTTTGCCTGCGGCGCGGCCATCTTCTTGAGCGCGGCGATGGATTTCTCCGCGCTGTGCTCCTGATAAAACCCGATGACTGCGTTCAGCACCACGATGGCGAGAATGGCGATGGCATCGACCACCTCACCGAGCACGCCGGAGATGAGGCCCGCGACGATGAGAATCCACACGATGAGGCTCTTGAACTGCCCGAGGAAAATCTGCCACGGGCTGATGCGCTTCCCTTCCTTCAGCTCGTTCGGCCCGTTGGCGGCGAGACGCTGTGCGGCTTCCTGCGCCGAGAGGCCAGTTGCTGCGGAGCCGAGTTGTGTCAGCACTTCTTCGGCGGACTGGCTGTGCCAGGCTTTGGTCGGTGGTTGTGCGGCGATGGCGGGTGGCTTGGTCATTTCGGCAGGTGTTCTGGCAAGTCCAGCCGCGCAACGCCGATGCGTTTATCGGCCATGCCGTAGTAAACATCGAAGCGGCCCGGCAAACCGAGGTCGTCACGCCGGTCAATCGCGGTCGGAAAAACGACATTGGGCACGATGCCCTCGCGCTCTTTGGGCAGCTCTGGTGTCAGGATCGGCTCGGGCGAGCGATAACGGATTTGATGAGGCTGTTTCTCATCCAGCACGAGCAGCCCCGCAGAGTAACTCAGCTCGCACCCCGAGAGCTTGTTCAATGCCTCACACACGCCATGATAGAGGAACAGCCATCCGTGCGGAGTCAGCATCGGCGGAGTGCCGCCGCCGATTTTCAACTGCTCCCAAGCTGCCGTCGGACACGCCAGCCGCCGGTGCGAATCAAAGTGGCAAAGGTGATGGTGTTTGTCGCACACCTCATCCACCAACGAGTGATAGGAAATCCAGATGCTCTCCCGCAGGATGTCCATCACGCGGGGAAACCGGCAGTGCAGCTTTTCATCAGGTCCGGTGCCGGGGAAGAGCGGACGATGGATCAGTGCCATGGAGGGCCGTCCGTCAGGATCGGGGATGGCGACGGGAAAGAGCAAGGCATCTTTGTTGGCAACATCATTGAAGTCCACACCCTCATACGGCATGAAGATTGCCAGCCCCAGCCGGTCCCAGTGAAACAAATCTTCCGACATGGCCAGCGCGATGCGTGGCCCCCGAGATGAAAGTGCCGTGTAAGTCATCACATAACGATCCAGTGGCTCGATGAATGTGATGCGCGGATCTTCGCAACCGCCGCCATCGGGCCGCAGTTCGTAATCAGCCTGCGGCTCCAGCGCGATGCCGAGTCGCTCCACGCCCACCGGGTCGCCTGCCTCGTTGAAGCACACGCGCGCAATGCCAATGCGCGAGTAATTCCCCCGCGCCACCAACCGAGGAAAGAGATAGAGCTGCCCGTCGCGACCACGCGCCGATGCCGGGTTCAACACGCCTTCCACCTCCAGGGGATTGCCCGGCTCCGGCTCCATCACCACCCCGAGGCGCTGCAATCGCAAAGGGAAACTCGCGGTGTCTGGTTCAGGGTGTGGATTCATCATTTTCGGTTCACAAATTCACGTTAGGAGGAGCGCCTCTGGTGAATCATCGGCTGCACTTTTGTCGGTTTGAGTTTTGAGGGGCGGGTTGGCTTGAGCCCGTTTCCATTTCCATTCCTCGACGGCGGAGAACAGGCAGGGCACGATGAACATGGTGACGAGGCTCACTGCCATGCCGCCGAGGGAGGGCAGGGCGATGGGTTGCATGATGTCGGAGCCGCGACCGGTCGTCCAAAAGACGGGCATCAGGCCGAAGACGGTGGTGGCGATGGTCATGAGGTTGGCGCGGATGCGCTTCAAACCGGCCTGGACCACGGACTCGCGAATGTCGGCGATGCTTTGCATCTCCTTGCTGTCGAAGATGTCCTCCAGGTAGGTGGAGAGCACGACGCTGTCATCATCCACCACGCCGAGCAGCACGAGAAAGCCCACCCACACGGCGACGGAGAGATTCGCGTCCCACAGCGGCAGCAGCAGAAAGCCTGCGGCCAGCGAGACGATGACATCAAGGAAAATGACCGGCGCGATCCATTTGCGCCGGAAGCCGAGATAGAGCGACACGAACATGATGGCGATGCAGATGGGGACGAGAATCTGCATGCGCTTGGTGGCGCGCACCTGGTTCTCAAACTGGCCGCTCCACTCCCAGTAGTAACCGGCGGGGAGTTTGAGGCGTCCGTCCTTCAAGGCGGCCTGCAAGAGCTTCTCAGCATCTTCCACAACGCTGACTTCATCGCGGTCGCGCGTGTTCATGGTGACGTAACCGACGAGCAGGCCGCGCTCGCCCTTGATCTCCTGCGGTCCGAGCACGCTCTTGATGGTGACAACCTGCGCGAGCGGGATCTGCGCGCCGCTGCTGGTGGGGACGAGGATTTTCTCCAGCTCGGGGATGTCCTCACGGAACTCGCGCAGATAGCGCACGCGGATGGGATAGCGTTCGCGGCCCTCGACAGACTCCATGAGGTTCATGCCGCCGATGGCGACTTCGATGACATCCTGCACGTCGCGGATGTTGACGCCGTAACGGGCGATGCGGTCGCGGTCGATGTGGAATTCGAGATAAGGCTTCCCGACGATGCGGTCGGCGATGATGTCAGTGGCACCGGGCACTTCCTTGAGTAGAGATTCGATTTGCAGGCCGATGCGCTCGATCTCACGGAGGTCGCCGCCGTAGATCTTCACGCCCATCATGGCGCGGAAGCCGGTCTGGAGCATGATCAGGCGCGTTTGAATCGGTTGAAGAAAAGTCGGCAGCACGCCGGGGATGGCGGTCTTCTCCTGCAACTCGGTGAGGATCTCGTTTTTCGTGATCTGACGATGCTCCGGTGCGATCCAGGCGAGCGGCGTCTTGAGCCACGCAGGCCAGTCGGAAAACCACCGTTTCACGGGTAACTGACGCCACTCGTCCTCGGGCTTCAGGATGATGATGCTCTCCATCATGCCGATGGGCGCGGGGTCGAGCGCGGTCTCAGCACGACCGAGCTTGCCCACGACGCTTTCCACTTCGGGCACGGTGGCGATGGCCATGTCCTGCTTCGCATTCACCTCGATGGCGGGGCCGAGTCCGCCCTGCGGCAGCAGCGAGGGCATGTAGAGGAACGATCCTTCATCCAGCGGCGGCATGAACTCGCGCCCGATGCCGGGCACGATGCGAGTTTCCGAAACGACGGTGAGCCCGCCCTTGGTCTCGTTGTGCGCATCGGTCTCGCTTTGTTTGCGCCAGAGCATGCGGCGGGTGGGCGGTTCGTCGCCATGGCGGATTTTTTGCCAGCGCAGCTCGCCCAATTGCACGCGTGGCTCATCCGCGCCGAGGTTGGCGATCCACTCGACGGGCTTCAAGGTCACGCCGATGCCGAGCCAGATGCTCATGCCGACAAAGAAGATCACCACCGGGGCGATCATGAAGGTCTTCTTGTTATCCAGCACCCAGCGCAGCGCCGGGACATAGACGCGTGAGATTTTGTGAGAGACTGGATTTTCCTCCATCGGCAAGAAGCGCTCACGCGTCATGCGCACCACGGCCAGCACGACGATGACGCCGACGACGATGGACATGGGCCAGCCGCTGTAATGCGAGCCCGCCAGCGCCCACATGAATATGGCGTGCGTGGCAAACACGGAGGCGATGCCCATGCTGAGAGCGATCTTCCACACGGTGCGGCGCGACCACTTCACCGGTTGAAACAGGAAGTAGCAGATGAGCGGCACAACGGTGAGCGCGAGGATGACGCTGGCACCGATGGCGAAGGTCTTGGTGAATGCGAGAGGACGGAACAGCTTGCCCTCCTGGCCGAGGAGAAAGAACACCGGGATGAAGGAGACAATGGTGTTCGAGACAGCGGTGACAATCGCGCCGCCGACCTCCGTCGCGCCGTCATAAACCTTCTGGAAGTGACTCTTCTTCGGATCACCGGTGGCGATGTGCCGGTAGATGTTCTCCGTCATGATGATGCCCATGTCCGCCACATCCCCGATGGCGATGGCGAGACCGGCGAGCGACATGATGTTGGAGTCCACACCGAAGGCGAACATGAGGATGAAGCATAGACAGACGGACAGCGGCAGGGTGACGAGCACCGCCGCCGTGCTGCGCAGATGCAGCAGGAAAATGAGAATGACGATGCCAGCCATCAGCGCCTCCTCGCTGAGCGCGCTTTTGAGCGTGTCGATAGTCTCGTTGACGATGTCCGTGCGGTCGTAGAACGGCACGACGCGCACCTTTGAGATGCGACCGTCAGCGAGCGTCTTCTGCGGCAGGCCGGCTTCAAGCTGCTTGATTTGCGCTTTGACCTTTTCGACGACGTGCTGCGGGTTTTCGCCGTAGCGCATCAGCACCACGCCGCCCACGGCCTCGACACCGCCCTTGTCGAGAGCACCGCGCCGGAAATCCGGGCCGAGCGTCACGGTGGCGACGTGCTTGATCTGGATCGGCGTGCCCTGCTCCTGACGGATGACGACTTTCTCCAAGTCCTCCGTCGATTTGATGAAGCCGACGCCACGGATGAAGAACTCCAGGCCGTTTTTCTCCAGCACCTTCGCGCCAACGTCGATGTTGGCCTTTCGCACGGCCTCATACACGTCAAACAACGTCACGCGTTGCGCGCGCAGCTTGTCAGGATGCACGTCGATCTGATACTGCTTCACGAAACCGCCGATGCTCGCCACCTCGCTCACGCCTTCGACGGCATTGAGCTGATAGCGCAAATACCAGTCCTGGATGCTGCGCAGCTCGGCGAGATCGAAGCCCTCGCCCTCGACGGTGTACCAATAGACCTGGCCGAGTGCCGTGGCATCGGGGCCCAGCACGGGCACCACTTCCTTCGGCAGCCGCTGCTGAGCCACGTTCATGCGCTCCAGCACTCTTGAACGCGCCCAGTAGTAGTCCACGTCGTCTTTGAAGATGACGAAGACCATCGAGAAGCCGAAGCCCGACATGCTGCGGATGGTCTTCACGCCGGGCGTGCCGGTGAGGCTCGTGGTGAGCGGGTAGGTGACCTGATTGTCCACGTCCTGCGGTGAACGACCGGGCCAGTCGGCAAAGACGATGACCTGTTTCTCGCCGATGTCGGGGATGGCATCCACCGGCATGTTTTGCACCGCGTAGTAGCCGCCGCCGAGCAGGGCGAGCATGAAAAGAACGACCAGGAAGCCGTTCTTCAGGCACCAGCGAATGAGAGCGGTGGTCATGGCTTAGTGCTTGTGCTCGACAGGTTTCGGCGAGGCATGGCCTTCATGGCCTGTCGCTGCGGCAGGTGCGACGGCGGGCTTCGACTCAGGGGGGGCACCGTGTTGATGGCCTGCGGCGGGAGCCTGGCCTTTCGCGTAAAACAAGCTGGGTAGTCCCTGAATTTGAAACTGGCTGTCGAGCAGAAAATTGCCGCGCACCGCCACCTTCTCGCCCTCCTTCAAACCGGCGAGCACGGAGTAATAATCACCCGCACGCGGGCCGAGCTTCACCTCCATCGGCATGAACTGGCCTTGCGCATGCTCCACATACACGAGCTTGCGCGTGCCGCTGTCGAGCACGGCGGCGATGGGCACGGCGAGCACGTTCAGCTCGGCATCGGTGGACTTGGTTTTGCCACCGGGGATCACCGTCAGTGCCATGCCACAGCGCGGACAAGCACCGGCCTGAGCCTGTAGAATCTGCGGATGCATCTGGCAGGTGAACTGGCCGCCGAGGCCGGTGGGCGCGGCTTTGCCATCCGCCAGCACCCGCACACGAATCATGGCGCTGACAAACATGCCGGGCTTCAGCTTTTGATCGGTGTTGGCGATGTTCACGAGCACCTTCACCGTGCGGCTTTCTTCGGTCAGCACGGGATTGATGAACCAGATGCGTCCGGTGAACGATTCACTGGGATAAGCCTCCGCCTGGATCGTCACATCCTGCCCCTGCTGCACCCAGCCCAGCTCGGACTCGTAGATGTCGAGATAGACCCACAGGGACTCCAGATTCGCCAGCTTGTAGAGCATCTCGCCGCTTTTCACCATGGCCTGCTGCACGGCCATGCGCTCGGTGACGGTGCCGTTGATGGGCGAGAACAAGGTGACGCGCTCGCTGACTTTGCGCTTCTGCACTAGATCATCCACCTGCTCCTGCGTGAGGCCCCAGCGCAGCAGTTTCAATTTTGACGCCTCAATCAATGCGTTGTTTGCCGGACCTTCGAGACCGACGAGCAGTTCCTTCTGCGCGAGGACGAGGTCAGGGCTGTAGATCTCCACCAGATGATCGCCCTTCTTCACCTGCACGCCGGTGAAGTCCACATAGAGCTTTTCGATGTAGCCCTCGACGCGGCTGTTGATCACGGCGAGCGCAGACTCGTTGTACTGCACCTTGCCGACCGCGCGGATTTCATGCGTGATCTGGCGGCGCTGCACGGGCACGGTTTCCACGCTCGCCATGGCGCGGGCGTGTTCGGAAAGCGTGAGCATGGCCTCCGGCTCCGGGCTCGCCTGGCCTTCTTTCTTCGGTGTTGCTGCCGTGGCTTTGGTGAGGATCAGCGGCATCTCGCATATTGGGCACTTACCCGACTTTGGCAGCCTCACCTGCGGATGCATGGAACAGGTCCAGACCTGACCGGCAGGAGCAGGCGTTCCGGCATCATCGCAGCTCAAGCTGACAAACACGAGAGCCGCCGCGATGCTGGCGAGCAGGATGCGATGGATGGATGAAGCGGACATGATGTTACCTCCTGGATGGATCGAGAAAAGGAGCGCCCGAGGGCGGCACGCCCATGACTTGCAGTGACAGATCGGCCAGCGCCAGCTCGCGCTTGATGCGTGCCTCGACCTCGGCCAGGCGGAACTCCAGCAGCGTGCGTTGCGCGTCGATCAAGTTGATGAAATCCGTTCCGCCAGTGGAATAGCCCGAACGCGCCACATCCAGCGATTGCTTCGCCTTCGGCAGCAGGCTGTTTTGCAGCAGCGCCAGCAGCCGGGTGCTTTCGCGATACTGGTAGCTCTTCATCGCCACCTCCACGGTCAGCGCGAGACGTTCATTGGAGAGGCGGGCTTTCGATGCGCCTTCCAGATGGCGTGCGCCTGTGATCTCTGCCGCGATCTTGTCGCGCCAGATGGGCAGCGTCATGCCACCCAATGGCCGCACCATCACGGGAGACGCCTTGACATCGGCCATCACTCCCAGCGCGAAATCAGGGATGCGTGTGCGCTGCGCCTGCGTGATGGCGGCCTCCGCGCGTCGCACATCGGCCTCCATGGCCTTCAGGCGCGGATTTCGCGCCAGCGCCGTTGCGAGAACCCGGTCGCCACTGGTGGAAAGCGGTGACGATTGCAGCGCCCGAGGCAGCGGCGGGGTCGGATCACCCGCGCCGAGTCCAAGCGCGGCCTTGAACTGCGTCACGAACCACTGTCGCGAGTCGCGCAGATTGGTCAGCTCGGTTTGCAGCCGCTCTTTCTCCATCTGCGTGCGCAGCAGATCCTGCAACGTGCCCTTGCCCACCTCCGTGCGCGATTGCGCGAGCTTTTCGAGGTCTTGCAGCAGCGTCACCATCTCCTGGTTCACGCGGATGCGCTCATCCACCAGTCGCAGCTCATACCACGCCTTCTTGAAGCCATAGGCGACTTGCAGCACCGCTGTTTCAAACTGGAAATACTTCATCCCGCTCTCCGCCGTGGCCGCATTCGCCGCCGCGCGCAGCTTGCCCGGTCCTGGGAAATCCATCATCAGCCCCGGCATCAATGCCATGATGACCTTCGTGATGTCTGCCTGGAAAGTCAGCCGTGGATCAGGCAGCGAACGCTCGCGGGTGATCTTCTCCACCGACGCCAGCCATTCGTAATACGCCGCCTCGACCTGCGGATGCTTGTAGATGGCGTGACGAACAAACGTCTCCGGCGAACCACCGCCACGCAGCGCTGGCAGACTCGGCGCGGCATCTGCCGGGCGATACTTGCTCAGCACCTTCTGCACCCGCTCCCTTGAATCACGCTCGCCCGGCGTTTTGATGCCAACACAGGCGGCTGAAAAGCCACAGGCCGCTGCCAGAACGATGCGAGCAACTCGCACCGACGCCCGGCCATGTGTGGGAGATTTCATCATATCGAGTCAATGCCATGGGGCATCACCATCTTCCTTCAAGGCCATTGATAGGTCATGGTTTCAGCTTCGCCATGTATTTGGCGGGCTCTTTGTTAAAGTCATCCAGGCACGATTTGCAGCACAGGCGAACTTCGGTGCCCTCATGCATGAAGACATGGGGTTCTCCCATGCTGTCGAGTTTTTCACCGGAGACGACGCAGGTGGTGAGCGGGTAGGAACCGGCATTCGATGTTTTGCCGCAGGAAGAGAGACCGAGGCAGAGGAGGAGTATGGGAATGGCTTTCATGGTGTGGATGATGGCATGTTGTTGCATTGGCAGAGATACTTCGGCTTCGGGAAGTCCTCTGGTTGTCGTTCTTTCAGCACTGGTGCCCGACGGGAACGGATGGTGGCAATGGGGTATAACCCTGCTTTGGGTTGGCGCGTCATCTCAGCGGACGACCGGGCATGTCTTCATCGTCCATCGGGGAACTGGCTTTGGGGCCAACTCCCATGTTGTGCGTTCCTGTCCCGGAACCAGGATGGGAACTCTTACAGCCGGAGCTGGTGAAGCTCACGAGGAGGGCAACGCTCAGCGCGGCCAAGGTGGATTTCAGTGTCGTTTTCATGATGTTGGTGTGTTTCAATTTCTTACCTTTGTCTTTCTTTCTGTTTCTCTTTGTTGAAAAAATTGGGTTCGCACATTCACTACCCGTTATGCGACGGAAGCGGCGTGGTGCTGCTGCCTTCCCCGTCATCCTCACGCGGTGGATTAAGCAGCATGATCTGGCTGACGTAATCCGGACCGAACAGCGGGTTGTGGTGGCTAAGTTGAACACGCATACCGGCCTTCAAGTGAGCAGGCGAGATGTCAATGTGACCGTGCCTGAACTTGGCCCATTCCGAATAGACGAAGCGGCGCACTGGGCCGCCATCCTGCGCGAAAACGATCCATCGGGTGGAATGATCGACGCTTTGGATAACACCGGCCATGGCGATGCCAATGGGCCGACGTGCCGCAGCCGTGGATGGCATCCAGAGGGTGACGAAGAGAGCAAAGCCGCAGAGTTTGGTCAGGATGTTCATGGTGTTAGTGCCTTGGTTGTGAGGGAAGGGCCGCCCGCATCTGCAAGCGCAGGCGGCCCAAGGGGATTCGGTCACACGACTAGTGCTGCGTGCAATGATTCAGCGTGCCGCCGCAGGTCTTGCAGGTGTGCCGGGTGAGGCTGCCGGTCTTCAACCAGGCGACGACCTTGTTTTCGCAGTCTGCGCAGTCCATGCTGCTGGCAGGACGCAGGGTGACGAAGCCTTTGCCGCCAGGAGCTGACGAGGAGGCGGGGGATTTGAAATAGACGGTGCCGCATTTGTTGCAGCTCACGGCGCTGGTGGGAGTCGAGGACGGAGCCTGACAGGAGACAAGGGCGACTGCGGCGAGGCCGAGGAACAGGGAGCGGATGAGTTTCGTTTTCATGATGTGTGTTTGGTTTGAGCTTGCGGCAGTCGATCTGCCTTCACTGCGACAAACACCACCGGCGGTGCAAACCCTTGAAAGGGCCAAGAACAGCCTTCACCGCCGCAAGATCGGCTCAGGCGTCGAAATCCTTTAGCACGCTCTTGAGGATCTGCCGCGCGCGGTAGATGCGCGTCTCCACCGCCTTGCTGCCGCAATGGGCCGCCTCGGCAATCTGCGCATAGCTCAGGTCCTCATAGGTGAAGAGCAGCATGGCCTCGCGCAGATCCGGCGGCAGCGCCGCGATGGCGGCTTCGATGGCATGCAGACGCTCGCCATTGTCCATGTTCGCATCGGGAGAAGACTGGTGGTCGGGCGTTTCGCTCCCGGCTCGTTCTTCGTCCTCAAGAGCCACGGTCGGATGACTGCGACGCCAGCGCTGATGATTGCGGGCGAGATTGGCGGCGATGCGGAACAGGTAGGTGGGAAAGGCCGCGCTGGGCGAGTAGGAGCCACAGTGCTGGTAAAGGCGCACGAAGGTCTCCTGCGCCAGATCCACGGCGGTGTCAGGATCACCGGTCATGCGTTTCAGGAAGGCGGCCACCTTGTCCCGCCAGCGGTTCATGATCTCGTTCAAGGCCAGATCGTCCCCGGCAGCGAGGCGCTGCATGGCGAGGATGTCGGCGTCGGGAGGAGCCTCGGGCATCAGCGGGAACGGGAAGATTCGCTGTCACGCGGGAGCCTGAGGCCCAGCACATGGGGCAGCAGGGTGTCGAGATAATGCTTCGCCTGCTCCGGCGTCATGCAGGCGGCGGTCTGCCGCACATGCGCCAGCATGGCCTGCTGGCATTCGACCTGGAGTTCGGCACGGGTTTTAAGCGCTGCCGATGGATCCTTCTGCGGATCGCGCATCACCGCCCTCAGCGCGGCTTCCGCCTCTTGGGCGCGCATGCACAGCTCCTGGCATTTGGGCCGATAAGCCAGATGAAGCGCCTTCACCTTCTCAAACTGCGCCTCGTCGAGCCGCAATCGCTGTCGCAACCACTCCAGTTCCGGCAGCAGGCTTTCACGCTCCTGCGGCATCGCATTCGAAACCGGCTGCTCACGCAGCCAATAGTGCGAGCAGAAGAACATGCACACACCAAGAGCCAGGGCGATGACCAGGATGAACTGCCCGCGTCTCATGGCATATTCTCCTCGATGCTCTGCAGCAGCGGGTGAATGGACTCGACATAGGCCATTTCAGCGGCTTCCGCATTCTCCACCTGTCCCCATCCACCCAGCAATGCACCCAAGGCGATGCTGGCAGCAATCGTCAGCGCAGCAGGCAGCGGGCGTGCCAGCGTGGCAAACAGCGACTGCGCAAGCCGGCTGATGCAGGCGCGGAAAGTGAGGGATGCCTCCACCTCGATGCGGGACCAGACTTCACGCCCGAAAGAGTCCGGCAGTTTGATCTGCGCAGGCGTCTGGCGGAGCACACGGTGGAGTTCATCATCATTCATGACAGGGGTGTTGGAAGACGATTTCATCGTGAGACTGGTTTCGCCGGGATTCAATCAGACAAACACCGCCGGTGCCTCAAACCCTCTGAAAACATGGCCCCCTGCGGCGCTTTACCAGCAACAGCGCAAGGGAGGCACATTCCAGAGCAATTGCCGCAGCGGGTGAAGCCTATTTCTTGAGCTTCGCCAGATACTTGGCCGGATTGGCCTCGAACTTCTTGATGCAGGGCTTGCAGCAGAATTTGATCTCCTGGCTGTCGTAAACCTTGGTGATCGGCTTGCCCATGCTGCCGAGTTCGTTGCCGCTCACGAGGCAGGTTTTAAGCGTGTAGGGCCTCACGTCGGCTGCGACCGCAGGTGTAGGCGATGAACAGGACGCGAGGGCGAAGCCAAGCAAGGCAGTGGTGAGCAGAGTGCGGAGTTTTGTTTTCATGATGTTGGGTGGTTTGGGGTTTTGACATGATGACGTGCGTCATCAAAAGCGGAACAGCAGCCCGGCCCCGAGGCCGAACTGCGAATGATACTGGGCGATGAGCGAGGTGCGGCGCGTGAGCGTGCAGTCCGCGCCAGTGGTCCATTCCCAGCGCGTGTTCGTGTCATACTCCACGCGGCCCCAGACACCGAGACGCGGGGTGAGCTGGAAGCGCTTGGCGAGGGTGAACCTGGCGTCGCCTTCACTGTCGAGACTGACATTGGCCCAGACCATGAGCGGCAGGCGGTAGTTGATGCCTACGACGGCCCGGTTTTGCGCATCGGGATCGTTGGTGAAGCGTCCGCCGACGAAGGCCTGGAAGTTCATGTTGAAGTAGCGCTGGTAGAGCGCGTCGATCTCGTATTCAGGATTGTCCACGCCCTGCCAGCCGACTTCCCAGGCCAGCAGGAGATCGTTCTTCGGATTCATGAGCGTGAGCAGCCCCTCACTCATGTGCGACTGGATCGAGGCCGCGCCCCAGACGTAGGCCATGTCGTGGCTGTGCTCGCCGAGACCGGCGGAGTGATGCAGGCTGTGGTTTTCGGGAGTAGGTTCGGCCTGCGTGGGCGTTTTCCGGCTAAAGCCGGGACTCCGAACTTCATCCTCATACCGGAACACCCGCGCCATGCCGCTCATCATGTGATAAAGGATGTGGCAGTGAAACATCCAGTCCTTGGCCTCGTTCGCCTCGAACTCGACCGTGCGTTTGCTCATCGGCGGCACATCCACGGTGTGCTTCAGTGGTGAGTGGCGGCCGTTGCCCATCAGCAGGCGGAAGAAGTGGCCGTGCAGATGGATCGGGTGATGCATCATTGTGTCGTTCACCAGCTCAAGCTCGATGATCTCGCCACGCTTGATCATCACATAGGGCTCTTGCGCGATGGTCTTGCCGTCGAAACCCCAGATGTAGCGGTTCATGTCGCCCGTCAGGTGCATCGTGATCTTACGGCGTGGCAGTTTCGCAGGCAAAGTCGTGTCCTTCACTGACCGCAGCACACGATAGGGCGATCCAGGTCTTGGTAGCTTCAAAGAGGCGCGCGCATCGTCCTCCTGCTCCTCCAGAGCGAGATTCAACATCTCGTCCATTTGATAGAGATTCGGCTTCGGCGGATCGGTGGCCGGTTTGAGGCCTCCAGAGCCAAAAAAGGCCGAAACATGCCCGCTGCCATCCTGCGTGGTGGCCCGCAGCTCATACTCACCACTGGCCGGAATGGTGATGATCACATCATACGTCTCCGCAATCGCCATGAGGAAGCGATCCACCTGCACCGGCTGCACCGGTGGTCCGTCAGCAGCGACGATGGTCATCGGTCCGGCCGAAGAGTTCAGATAAAAATACGAGGCCGCCGAGGCATTCACGATCCGCAGCCGCACACGTTCGCCGGGCTTGCCCTCGATCTGTGTCTGGCGCTGGCCATTGATGAGAAACGCGTGATAGCCCACGTCGGACACGTCCATCGGCATCATGCGGTCCCATTCACGCTGAAAGTAGTCCTTCAGGTTGCCGCGCTGCCACGCGCCGAGGATGGACTGCGAGTTCCGCCGCATCAGCCCGAAGTAATCGCTGCCGCGCATCAGCATGCGCATGACCTCCATGGGGTCCGTGTTGGTCCAGTCAGACAGCACCAGCACCTGTTCGTGATCCGCCTTCACCGGCTCGCCGCCACGCGGCAGCACCACGATGCTGCCAAACACGCCGTTCTGCTCCTGCAAGTGCGTGTGTGAGTGATACCAGTAGGTGCCGCTGTGCCGCAGATCGAAGCCAAACGTGTGCGTCGTCCCCGGCTGAATGGGCGGCGTGGTCACATGCGGCACGCCATCCTGCTCATTCGGCAGCAGCAGGCCGTGCCAGTGAGTCGAGGTCGTTTCGTGCTTGAGCTGATTATGAACACGGATGCGGGCGAAGTCGCCCTCACGAAAACGCAGCGTCGGCCCTGGAATGCCGCCATTGATGGTGAAGCCGCGCACCGCCTTGCCCGCCGGGCTCACAGTTTGTTCAGCGATGATGAGATCGTATTCCACCACCCGCTGGCCGGCGGCAGGTTTCGGAGTTTTGCAGTTGTCACAGGCCAAGACGGCCAAGGGAGGCCAGAAGAGGGCGAGAAGGAGAAAGCGTTTCATGGGGAATCGAGTCGTTGAAGGTTCACGGAACCACGCCCGTGCGCTCTGATGTCCCTGAGGGAATCGCGATGCGCGGGCACAATGCGTCTGTCAGAGACGCCAGCTCAATTCAGGAGCGAGCAGAACAGCACTGGCAAGCGGACCTGCTGCGGCTGTTTCGCGAAATCACGCACCACAGAGCGCGCTCCGTCATCATCCAAACTTCTCGGCGGGCGTGCGGAAAGCTTCGACTCATGCGAAACCACCCAAACCACCTGCTGCATCAGCTCGCGTCCGCTCGCAGGCGGCACCTGGGCCGGTTCAGCCGGAACCGGAGCCCCCGCACAGCCGCAGGCATCCATGTCCGTCTCCCCCAGCGAAGCGCAGCAGCTCATCCCGCATTTTTTCACCGCCGTCTCACGCAGCATGGCCTGCGCAGGCCACGCCTGCGCCAGCAGCGCGAAAAGAACAACGATGGAACGGAGGAGTGTCATGGCTTCAGCAGTGCAGACGCACCTTGTGATGAATGGTTACGCTAAAAATTCCCGCACGGCCTCTCATTTCTTGGCTTCTCCCCGGCTTGCGCTGGCACCGGCAGGATCTGCCAGAGGGCATGAATAGACCGCCCACAGGATCGTCGAAGCCCGGACTCTCTGCTCCCCACAGAGCTGCGGGTCGCTTCAACCACAGCCAACATCCATCATGAACACATCCAGCAAACTCAATCGCCCGCTCACCTGGGCCGGTGCGGCGCTCGCACTCGTCACTATCATCGCCTTTGCCATGCCGGCTCAGGCGGCTTCTCTGTTCGACAAGGCCACATCCACGATCCACGAGCATCTGTGCCGGCGCTTCTGCGGCCATCACCACCATCACCACGGCCATCAGTGGTGTGGCGGTTACGAGCACTTCTGGTGCCCCGGGCACCATTAAAGCATCTGCGGTGCCACCCAACCGGAGGCCGCCGGCGGGAAAACGCAGGCGGCCTCATGGATGAGGCACCGTCAAGACTAATGCAGTGCACAGTGATTCAAGGCACCGTTGCAGGACTTGCAGACGTGCCTCGTCAGGCTGCCAGTCTTCACCCACGCGATGACCTCGTTCGCACAGTCCGGGCAGTCCATGCGGCTGCTGTCACGCAAAGTGACGTAACCTTTACCGCCCGAGCCTGGGGCGCTGGAGGGAGCCTGGAAATAGACGGTGCCGCATTTGTTGCACGTCACGGCACTGGTGGGCGTGAGCGCGCGGGCCGGAGCCTGGCAGGAGGTCATGAGACCGGCAACGCAAAGGCCGCAGATCATCAGGAATGTTTTCATCAATGTTTTCATACGTTTTTTGGGTGTGCTTGTTGTTCGTTACTCTTCCAGCGGTCTGGAAAGGAGGCGAAAAGGCGAAAATAGATTCTCTCGCCGTTTCGTGGCAGACTGCACGTTGCCTGACACGCCTGGCTTTATGCCATGGGGTGTAACCCTACCGTGGTAGCCAACACCAAAAAGCCGCAGATAGGCAGGACAGAGCATGCCGCGACAGACGTTAACAGACAGACGGGAAGCCCCTGTCTTCCCCCATTCCAACCCATAACCACAATCGATATGAAACTGACATCCATCCTGACCGTCCTTGCCATGAGCTGTGCTCTCGCCATCGGCGCCCCGGCGGAGAAGAAGTACAAAGAAGGCGGCTGCTGTGACAAAGCGCAGAAAGCGGGCGGCAAGTGCGAGCATCCCTGCTGCGTGAAGGCAGAGAAGGACAACAAGGTCTGCGAGAAGTGCAACAAGTAGCGCGCTCCCCCATTCCTGTTGGTGTGAAGAACCAGCCTGCGATGCAGGCTGGTTTTTTTGTTCCCCTTCCCGCCCCACCTTCCCCTAGGTCACACTCAAGGGCGGCGGAGACGCGAAGAAAAGGAGCGCGGGCTTCAGCCCGCAGCGGGTCGTCGGAGTGATGACGTTGGGAAGGTCGTGGGCGCTCCCGAAGTGGCGGAGCGCTGCGGGCTCGGAGGCCCGCGTTCCTCAGAGCTGCGGCGCTTCGATGCAGCCGACCCTTCCCGCGCACGATGCGCACAAAGATGTCGATCTTCGGCCTGCGCACCTGCTTCTCCACATAGCCGACCATTTGCAGACTCACCTTGCCGGTGGCGGCCACCTGATTCTGTGAGAGTCCGGCCTCCATACGCATGTCTTTCAAGATCTCGGCGATCAATTCGCAGAGGAGGTCGCTTTCGATGATGGCAGGATGTTTAGGCATAGCGCGCATTCAATGCCACCCCTCCGCCTCTCGGCATTTCACAGTTGTGAATCAACGGCTGCAACACGCATTATTTCTTCATTGGATGTCCCGCACGGACGTGTCACCGCCGCGCAGAAGTCGCAGCGAGTTCACAATGACGAGCAACGTGGCTCCCGTATCCGCCAGGATGGCGAGCCAGAGACTGGTGTGGCCGGTGAAGGCGAGGATGAGGAAGACAGCCTTGATGACGAGTGCGAAGGCGACGTTGAACTGGATGATGCGCAGCGTGCGACGGCCAAGCGCGATGGCTTCAGCCACGCGGGTGAGGTCGTCTTTCATGAGCGCCATGTCGGCGGTCTCGATGGCGGTGTCGCTGCCGATGGCCCCCATGGCAATGCCGACACTGGCGAGCGCGAGCGCGGGAGCGTCGTTCACGCCATCGCCGATCATGCCGACGTACTGGTGCTCGGCCATGAGGCGGCGGATGTGCTCGATTTTTTGCTCGGGCATGAGGTCGCCATAGGCTTCGTCAATGCCAGCCTGTCTGGCGATGGCATCGACGGTGCGCTGGTTGTCGCCGCTGAGCATGACGACTTTTCGCACGCCTGCGGCATGAATGAGCCGCAACGCCTCGGGTGCTTCGGCGCGCATCGTGTCGCCGATGGCGAGGATGCCGAGGATGGCTCCGGCGCAGCCTTCATGCGGCGTGTGACCGAGGATGGCGAGGGACTGGCCTTTGCTTTCTATTTCGTTGAGTCGCGCCTCGATCTCCGGGCTGCACAGGCCCAGTTCATGCGCCATCTTGTGATTGCCGATGAAGTGTGGGTGGCCTGCGATGACGGCGGTGGCTCCGCGACCGGTGACGGATTGATATTGCGAGGACTCGCTCCAGGAAATGTTTTTGCTTTTTGCGGCAGCGACGACGGCCTGCGCCAGCGGGTGCTCGGAATACGCATCTATCGCGGCGGCACGCCGCAGCACTTCCCCTTCATTCAAATCGCTGACCGGAATGACGCCGGTGACCTGCGGTCTGCCCTGCGTGATGGTACCAGTTTTATCCACCGCGAGCGCGCGCAGCTTGCCGACGGCTTCCAGATGCGCACCGCCTTTGATGAGCACGCCGCGCCGTGCGAGCGCGGTGAGGCCGGAGACAATCGAAACGGGCGTGGCAATGACGAGCGCACAGGGACAGGCGATGACGAGCAGCACCAGCGCACGATACGTCCACTCTGACCATGCGGCACTCGTGAGCAACGGCGGCAGCAAGGCAACCAATAGCGCGACCACGAACACAGCGGGCGTGTAGATGGCAGCAAACTTGTCCACGAAGCGCTGCGTGGGTGCTTTCTGCTCCTCAGCTTCTTCGACCAGCTTGATGATGCGGGCGAGTGTGGAGTCACTGGCGGCTTTCGTGACGCGCACCATCAGCGAGCCTTCGCCATTGATGGTGCCCGCGAAGACGGGATCGCCCGGTTTCTTCTCCACCGGCACGGACTCGCCGGTGATGGGCGCTTGATTCACGGCGGAGTCACCCGTCATGACCTCGCCGTCCAGCGGCACGCTGCTGCCGCTGCGCACACTGATCTCCGCACCGACCGCCACTTCAGTCACTGGCTTTTCGTTGAACGCGCCGCCCTCACCACGCACCATCGCAGTCTGGGGTGTGAGCTTGAGCAAAGCAGCGATGGCGCGTCTGGCCCGGCCGACGCTCCAGGATTCGAGCAGTTCCGACAGCGCGAAGAGAAACACCACGGCGGCGCCTTCCGCGCCTTCACCGACGAGCCATGCGCCCGTCACAGCCACGGTCATGAGCATATTCATGTCGAGCCGCAGTTTTTTCAGCGCTCCCCATGCCGCAGGCACGACGAGCAGCCCGCCTGCAACGGTGGCAATGGCGAAGCAGATCATTTGCACCCCAGCGGGTCCGATGCCGAACCAGCCCAGCAGCAACCCGAGTGTGAGCAGTGTGCCTGAAGTGATCACCAGTGCATTGCGCGGCAGCGATGTGGCATCATGCCCGTGCTCACAGGAGCCGCAGGACTTGGATTCGGCATCAGCGTGTTCATCGGTGTTCATAAAAAATAAATGCGTGAATCTCGAATAGCCGCGGCAGCCCCTCGTCTCATGATCACGCCGCAAGAATGCGGCAACAAATCAAAAGCAAACCACCACTCCTCATGAAAAAGATCATCACCCTGCTGGCTGTCGTCGCCGGCTTTGCCGTCCTCACTCCTGCCACCAGCCAGGCACGCGATGGACACGGTTCTTACAGTCGCAGCTATTCCCACACCTGCGGTTCCTGCCGCACACCGGTTTACCGCGAACGCGTCTGCACCGGCCATGACCGCCACGGCCACCCCGTCTATGGCTATCGCACCGCGAGCCATAGCTGCCGCCCAAGCTACGGTCATGGCAGCCACGGCCATGGCTCCAGCCACGGCAGCAGTCGCGGCCGCTTCAGCCTGCCGGGTTTCTTGTTCGGTTTTGGCCGGTAGTCGCCATTCATCGGATCTGAGAGACAGCACACACATCAAAGCCCATCAGAGAGTGATCTCCGGTGGGTTTTTTGCTTGGAGGGGGAATGAATCAGCAGCAAAAAACCGGCGCGGGATGAGCGCGCCGGTGATGGAATGGTGGGTTATTTCTTTTCGGCTGCCGGTTTGCACTCGCAGAGCCATTCGGCCTTTTTGCATTCCTCGCAGGTGCTGGTGTTGTATTCCAGACGGGCGGTGACGGCCTTGGCGTCGGGGCTGTTTTTGTACTGGAGGATGAGCCATTCGCCGGCTTTCACGACGGGCACGACGAAGCCCTTGGCATCCTTTTCCACGGCGAGCTTGACGGGCTTGTCGCGTTCGCCGGTGGTGGCGGTGAGCGTCTGCTTGTCCATGGCGACGGGCTTCTTGTCCTTGTCGAGCAGGGCGATGTGGAACTTGTCGCCTTTGACGATGACTTCGCCGTGCATGGTTTCGTTTTTGCTGAATTCAAGGATGCGGCCTTTGTTGGGACCGAGTTCGACGCCCTCATGCGCGAACGCGACGGCGGTGAAGAGGCTGAGGAGGGTGATGAGTCTGGCTTTCATTGGGTGTGTGGTGTGTTGGTTGGGTTTCACTGCGCTGCGAGAGTAGGCCCCGTCACAGCAGATTCGGCGGCCTTGCGGCCAAAGAGGTAGAACACGGCGGGTGTGATCATCAGATCGAGCAGCGTGCTGCTGATGAGGCCGCCGACGATGACGACGGCGACGGGATGCAGGATTTCCTTGCCCGGCTCATGCGCGGCGAGCAGCAGCGGGATCAAAGCGATGCCGGCGCTCAGGGCGGTCATCAGTACGGGCACGAGCCTCTCCAGCGTGCCGCGCACGATCATCTGACGGGTGAAGCCTTCGCCCTCATACCTCATGAGGTGCAGGTAATGGCTGATCATCATGATGCCGTTGCGCGCGGCCACACCGCCGACGGCGATGAAGCCGACGATGGTGGCGATGCTGATGTTGTTGATGAGCACCCAGGTCAGTCCGAGCGCGCCCATGAGCGCGAGCGGGATGTTCAGCATGACTTGCAGGGCGAGCGAGACGCTGCGGAAGTAGCCATAGAGCAGGATCGTCACGGCGATCAGCACCAGGAGGAAATAGAAGGCGATGCGCTTCGCCGCGGCCTGCTGGGCCTGGAACTCGCCCTCAAAGCGGAGAAAGTAACCTTCGGGCAGCTTCACTTTTTCCTTCACGGCGGCGTCCCATTGCTCCACGAGGGATTCGAGATCGCGCACGGCGGTGTTGGCACCGATGACAATGCGGCGCTGGGCGTTTTCGCGATTGATGACGTTCGGGCCTTTGCCTTCACGAATGTCGGCCACGAGCCGCAGCGGGATGCGCTGGCCGCGATCCGTCTCGATGAGCAGCTCGCCAAGTTTCTCGGGTGAATCGCGGAAGGACTCCGGCAAACGCATCACGAGATCGACCGTACGCTGGCCTTCACGCAGTTCGGCCAGCGTTTTGCCGCCGAGGAGCGTCGAGACTTGTTCATTGAGTGTTCCAGGCTGCACCCCGTATGCGACGGCCCGCTCGCGGTTTACTTCGATCTTTATTTGGGGAATCGGCACCTGGGCTTCAAGATTCACATCGGTCAGGCCAGGAATGGTTTTGGCGAGATCGCGGATCTGCGCGCCCTTTTCGCGCAGCACTTCGAGATCAGGGCCAAAGATCTTCACGGCGATCTTCGCCGACACGCCGCTGAGCATGTGGGACAAGCGGTGGCTGATGGGCTGGCCGACATTGAGGAAGGTGCCGGGGATGGCTTTGAGCTTCGTGCGAATCTCGGCGAAGACCACTTCACGCGATCTTCCTGTGTCGTTGAACTCCACATCGAACTCGTTCACGCTCACCGGCATGACGTGATCGTCTTTTTCGGCACGTCCGGCACGGCGGCCCACGCTTTTGACTTCGTCGATGCTTTGCAGCAGCCGCACACCGACCTCGCCGACTTCATTCGAGTGAGCGAGCGAGGTGCCGGGCGCGTTGGCGAGCGAGATGGTGGCGCTGCCTTCATTGAAGGCGGGCAGGAATTCTTTGCCCATCATCGGATACAGCATGAACGCGGCGATGAGCAGCACACCTGCAAAGGCGATGACGAGCACGGGCACACCGAGTGCGACACGAAGAAAAGTGCGCTCAACAAGCCACTTCATGCCTCGAACGAGGAATCCATCGTGATGCCCGCCTGACTGGGACGGTTCGTTCTTCATGCGCAGCAACAGCGAGCAGAGAACGGGGATCACGGTGAGACTCACAACGAACGAAGCCGCCATGCTGGTGATCGTGGCGATGGCAATGGGCGTGAAAAGTCGGCCTTCAATGCCTTCCAGGCCCAGCAACGGCAGGAAGACGAGGATGATGAGCACGGTGGCGTAGAGGATGGAGTTTCTCACTTCACCGGAGGCGGAGGCGATGACTTCCAGCGCTGGCTTTGGCGCAGTGCTGGCAGCGTTCTCCTTGAGCCGGCGATAGACGTTCTCCACATCCACGATGGCATCATCCACGACCATGCCGATGGCGACGGCGAGGCCGCCGAGCGTCATGGAGTTCACGCTGATGCCGAAGAGCTTGAAGATCAGAATCGTGACCGCAAACGACAGCGGCATGGCCGTAAGCGTGATCGCGGTGGTCCGGAAGTTCAGCAGGAAAAGGAACAGGATGATCGTGACCATGATCGCGCCGTCGCGGATGGCCTCTTTGAGATTGCCAATGGCGTGCTCGATGAAATCGCCCTGACGGAACATGATCTCGGCGGTGACTCCGGCGGGCAGCGTGGGGCGCAGCTCCTCCAGCGCGGCTTCGATCTGCGAGCTAAGCTTCAGCGTGTCGAAACCAGGAGCTTTATCGATGCTGAGCACCACGCCCATCGTGCCATTCACGCTGGCGTCGCCGCGCATCGTCTGCACGGCATGTTTGACCTCCGCCACATCGCTGATGAGCACGGGGCGGTTGCCGACGGTCTTGACGACAGTGTGGGCGATGTCTGTCAACGACGTGGTCATACCGAGATTGCGTACCATGATCTCACGCGGCCCGGCTTGCAGGTAACCGCTCGTCGCATTGCCCGCCGCACGACTCACAGCGGTCTCGACTTCTTCAAAGGTGATGCCAAAGGCCGCGAGACGGTTTGGATTTGGCTGCACCTGGATCTGCTTCACGCCACCGCCGATGGTCAGCACCTCCGCCACACCACCGATGCTCTGCAAACGCCGCTTGATCGTCCAATCCGCCAGCGTACGCAAATCCATCGGCGCTATCTTGCCATCCATGCTGCGCAGACCGACGAGCAGAATCTCGCCCATGAGCGAGGACACGGGTGTCATGCCCGGCTTGGCACCTGCGGGCAGTGTGTTGAGCACGGATTGCATGCGCTCCTGCACGAGCTGGCGTGCGCGATAGATGTCCGTGCCCCAGCCGAACTCGGCAAAGACGAGTGAGAGACCCACGTCGGAGTTCGAGCGCAGTCGATCCAAGCCACCGACACCTTGCACCGCACTTTCCAGCGGCTGCGTGACGAGGGTTTCGACTTCCTCCGGCGCAAGCCCGGGCGCTTCGGTCAAGATCGTGACGGTTGGCTTCGTCATGTCCGGCAGCACTTCGACGGGCAACTGCGTGAGCGTTTGCCAGCCGAACAACAGCACCAGCAGCGCCGCCATGAGAACCAGCGGGCGATGATGCAGCGAAAGGCGGATGAGCTTGTTGAGCATGGGATCAGGCGATGGCTTTTTTTCGTCCGATCACGAGCGTGACGATCAAGAGCATCAGAAGCAGCCCGCTGGTGCCTGCGAAGAAGGTGGTGAGCAGTGTCCAGCCACCTTCCGCATGGTCGTGATCCTCATGACCGCCACCGGCGGCGATTTGCTCCTTGGTCATCTCACTGCCGTCTTCGTTGTGTGGATGGCCGTGCGCGGCGTCCATCGCCTCTTTGAGGCTGACGCTGCCCTTGCCTGCGAAACCAAGCGCATAGGCCCCACGCGTGACGACTTCATCACCGGGAAAGAGACCCTTCACGACTTCCACGAACTGATCGTTCTGCGCACCGAGCACGACGCTGGTTTTCACGAAGGCGTTCTTCAGTTCATAATCTTTGATATAGACGAAGCGCTCCGCCGCATCGCCCTGCACCGCGCCGCGCGGGATGGACATCACGCCTTCGCGCGTGCTGGCGACGATGCTGAACTCCGCCTTCATGCCGGGGCGCAGCAGCTTGTCGGGATTCGGCACATGAAACGCCGCCTCAATCGTGCTGGTGTCCGAATCGGCCACGGCGGCGATGTGGGCGAGCTTTGCCTCGAAGACCTTGTCCGGCAGCGCAGGCACGCGGATGTGCGCGATCTGCCCCGGCTTTAACTGGCCCGCGAGGTGCTGCGGCACATGCGCGGCAGCTTCAATGATGCTCAGGTCGATGATTTCGATCAGCTCGGCATCCGGCGACACCGGCTGGCCTTGCGCGATGTTCACTTTGGAAACCACGCCGCTGATCGGCGCGGTGAGTTTGATCACGGGTGGAGGATCTCCGGGCTGGCGGCTTTCCACCCACGCGACCTCGGCATCGACATCGACCTCCTGATGCGGAATGACGAGCACGGAAAACGCACGGCCGGGAATGCGGCTGCTGACGACGGCTTTCTTGCCGGGCAGCACCTCGATGTTGCCGAGCGCAAAGACCGTTTCCTCAAACGTGGTTTCCTCGGCTTCGGTGAACTGGAGCTGCAGATTCGCCACGGCCGCCTCTTCGAGGATGATGGTGTTGTCCTTCCGCTTGGGATCAGCAGCGTGGAGAGCAAATTGCAGGAAAATGAGAACGAGCAGGATGGATTTCATGGCTTGATGGCTCCGGTGGCGGCTTCGTAGCGGATGCGGGCGAGGTGGAAGTCCCGCACGGCGTCCAGAGCGGCGGCTTCGAGCTGGAGGCGTTGATCGCGGACGCGGAGAACGGTGAGGAGATCGGTCTGGCCGCTCTCGTAGGCTTTTTCGAGCTTGCTCGTTTGTTCAATGACCAGCGGAAGCAGCTTGTCGCGTGTTTCGCGGGCCAGATCGGCATTGGCCTGCATCTCGCGGCGCGCGGTGTCGGCCTCGCTGGCGATTTGTTTTCCAAGAGCCTCGGCTTCGAGGCGCTGGCGCTCAGCGGCGGCTTTCTTCTCGGCGATCTCGCCCTGATTGCGGTTCCAGAAGGGCAGCGGGATGGAAACGCGGAAACCAATGAAGCCGGTGCGTTCACGCTGGCCATTCGACTGGTCCTGCATCTCCTGAGCGCTGAAAAAGCCGGCGCTGACGTCTTGCAGACGTTTGGAATGAGCCAGCGCGGCATCGGTCTGCGCGACGGTGATTTTGGTCTGCGCGAGCTGGAAGTCGGCCCGTTGCTGCCACGGCGTGATGCCGGGCAGGACAAGCGCGGGAAGATCACCGCTGATGCTAAGTGACTCTTGCGTGCCGACTCCAAGCATCGGCTTCAACTGGCCGAGAAGGCTGACACGCTCGGTTTCGAGCTTTTTGCCCTCCAGGATGAGCCGCTGTGCATCGACCTGGGCCTGCGCGGCATCAAGCGGTGACAACTCACCTTTGTCCGCGCGGCTCTTGGCGAACTCGGAGAGTTTTTTCGCCAGCGCGGTCTGTTGCTGACGCAGCGCACGCTGCCGGTCGAGCGCGAGCATCCGGACGGCATGAGCACGTGCCTCGGCGATGAAACGGCGCTCCGCATCACGAACTTCGAATTCAGCAGCGATGACGAGCTGACTGGTGAGCTGCTTTTCGAGGCTGAGCCGTTTCGTGATCGGAAACGACTGGTCGATGCCAAACTGCAGCGTGCGAGGGCTGACACGGCTTTCGTTTTGAAAGCTGCTCTCCAGCGTCGGATTGGCGAGTCGGCCGCTGCCAAGCTGCCGTCCTCGCGCTTCCTCGACGGCGAGGCGCGCCGCTTTAAGCATGGGATGATGGCTGCGAACGCGGGTGGCGATGCCGGAGAGCGAAAACTCTGCCGCGAGGCAGAACGCGGGCAAACTGAGGAACAGGAGAATACGGAACATACGAATGAGCGGTTTGAGATTTGAGGCAGGCAGGCATGACGGAGCGCCATGCGAACGAACACGTCGGCAGGCGCCGGAAGCGTGTCCGGCACCGACGTTGTCTCTCTCAAATCCTCAATGCGATGGTCTGCGCGAGCCTGCGCGGCCATGCCTGCGCCTGCAAACTTCGTTGCGGCGGCTTTTCTGTGACAAAACGAACGCCCGCAAGGGTCTGGCGGCTGGTTTCCCAAAGATCGAGCGTGCCGAGCAGATGCACCGGCGCGAGGATTTGAAGCGCTGTTTCATTCTGCTGCTTGGCGACGAGGGGATCGATCACGGCAGCGTGCTGGTGCGTGTCGCCATCGTCTTCCTCATCCTGATGAGGGATGGAATGATCCTCTTCCTCGTGACAGGCGGAGGAATGCGGCCCGTGGCAGTGATCCACCTGCGTGATTTGCTCCACACCGCCGCAATCACATAGCCAGCCGCGATGCAGGCCAAACGTCTGCGCCCAGCCGATCGCGAGCAGCGCGATGAGGCCAAAGGTGAGATGTTGAAGACGAAGGGCAGCCATGCAGGAGGGAAGATAGTTCCAACAGACGGAAAAATGCAAGTTCGCATTCACGGCACCGCCGCCTGACGCTGTTTCAGCTCCACGAGCGCGTTCAGGATCTTCACACGGTTCATTTCGTGAACTTCGAGCTTCGTGCCGATCTCAGGCACGAGGGTGACGGTCAGCTCACCGCCGAGGTGTTCGCGGAATTCTTCGAGGCCTTCAAGGATGGCGGGCTCGCCGCTTCTGCCGGTATCGAGCAGGTGCGGGGAGAAGGTGGCGAAACCGATGCGCTCGATGAGCTGAAGCACGCGTTCGCAAGTCTCGACATCGAGGATGCCCTGCATGCGCGAATAAACGAGATCGACGGCCATGCCGATGGCGACGGCCTCGCCATGCGCGACGGCAAACTTGGAAATCTGCTCCAATTTGTGCGCGGCCCAGTGGCCGAAGTCGAGCGGGCGGGCGGAGCCGAGTTCAAAGGGATCACCACCGGTGGCGATGTGCTCGACGTGCAACTCGGCGCTGCGCTGGATGACTCTTTCGAGCGCGTCCTGCTTCAGCGCGGCGAGATCATCGGCCATACTCTCGATTTGCTCGAAGAAGGCACGATCCCGGATGAGAGAGACTTTGATGGCCTCGATGATGCCGTTGCGGCGCTCACGCTGCGGCAGGGATTCGAGGAAGGCGAAGTCATTCACCACGGCATAGGGGACGGCGAAGCTGCCGATCCAGTTTTTTTTCCCGAAGTAGTTCACGCCGTTCTTCACACCAACACCGCCGTCGCCTTGAGACAGTGTCGTGGTGGGGAAACGCACATGACGAATGCCACGATGCGCCGTGGAGGCCGCAAAGCAGACGAGATCGAGCACCGCACCACCACCGATGACGAAGACGTAGCTGTGACGGTCCAGCGCGGCCTCGTTGATGGCGTCCCAGCAGCATTCGACGAGGCGCAGGTCGTTTTTGCAGGACTCACCGCCGGGAATGACGATGGGCGTGTCCGTCAGCGTGAAGGCCTCCGCATGGGCCTCGCCATAACCGACGATGTCGTCGATGAGATCACGATTTGCATTGGCGACGGCTTCATCGACGAAAACGAGGACGCGCGGCAGCTTGTGCGGCTGGTCGAGCTTGAGAAGATCGCGGATCGTGTTGTTCCGGGGCGCGAAGACTTCTCTCGTGAACAAGATGCGGTGGGTGTGTTCGAGCCTGATTTGTTTCTCCAGCATTGGGGGCGGGTTCTTTGCCCGTGACCGGGGTTGCGGTCAAAGGGAAAGGCTAAACGGCCAGTGTTGGTTGATTCCATCACGTCGCGGCCACCCAGCGCTGCCAGAGGCGTAAAACGGGGGCGAGAGCGACGAATCCGAGCGCAACCGTGGTAGAGACGCTGGAAACGGCGAGGGCATCGACGATGGCAATGCCGGCGAGCAATGTGCCAACGGCCTGGCCGATGGCGGGACCACCTTTGCGCAGCATTTGAGTGGCGTAGGCGATGAGGATGGCAAAGGCGGCAAGGATCACGAGCTGCATCGGATAGCCGCCCGCTGAGGCAAAACGCATCGCAAAGACGATTCCAGGCGTGTACAGCAGTGCGAGGGCGAGCATGGATGATGCGGCGGGCAACGCGCCGTTTTTGTGCTCCAAACGTGCGGCGATGGTGATGCCGACAACGTAGCAGCCAAGGGCGGCAGCGGCAGGCAGGGCGGCGGCGGGTGCGGCGCTGGCGGCCATCAAATAAAGGAGCATGCGGCATGCGCCCATGATGATGACGGAACCGGCCCACTGCTTGTGATAGAGGTCGTAGAACACGATCGCGGCCACCAGAATGGCGGTGATGCGGGGATTGGCTCCGAACCAGGTGGCCAGTGTCGCGCCGACGATGAGCATGGCAATGCTGACGATCCAGGCGGTGTTCAGACTGACCTGGCCGCTGGGAATGGGTCGTTCTTTGCGATGTTCGCGGTCAAACTTCACATCGGCCGCGTCATTGAGAATCATGCCGCCGGTGTAGAGCAAGGAGCCGGCGAGGATGAGCCAGTAGAGACGTGGATCGGTGAGCGTGCCGCCGGTGAGGAGCCAGGCAGCGGTGACGTTGGTCCAGACCGTGGGGAGGTTGGAGATGCGGGCGAGATGGAGCCAGGGGCGCATGTGATGGATTGAATCTTTTTCCTCCTCCTACTCTTGCTCCTTCTCCCTGAAACGAGAGTCGGAAAATATTCGGAAAGGGAGGAGGAGTAGGAGAACGAGTAAGAGGAGGATTAATTGAGCATGCTGCGGACGAAGGGTAGCATGCTGGAGTAGAGCGTGCTGCCGTGGAAACGGGAAAGCTGTTCGCTGACGAGCTCTGCGTCGCTGTCCACGTCGGCGGGGAGGAGGTCTTTGTGCTCATGCTGGCCGCAGGAGGTGCAAACATGAATGAAGGCGGAATCGCAGTCGCGGCGCACCTCGCCACGGACACCGTCGCCTTCAAGCACGACGCTCTGGAGGGCGGGACCGCTGTCTTTTTCGATCAGTTCCAGCTTCAACGTGGTGCCTAGTCGCTGATTGATCCACACAGCGAGCAACAACGCGGCGGTGCGCTGGCCTTTGAGATGAGTGATGTGGATGGCCTGCAGCTTCGCGAGGTTTTGCAGCGCGGAGGCGTCCTGGAAGCAACTGGCGAGCGCGGTGCGCATGAAGTGCGAGCGTGTCCAGGCGAGATCGCGCACGTCGAAGTCGGCGGTTTCGGCGTGCATGGCGGTCAGCAGCGCGTCGAACTGCCGCGCAGGATCGCTCCAGCGGCTGCTGTCGATGATGAGTGTGTCGATGCGCGAGTAAAAGCGCTCCTCGAAGTGCTGCGTGAGGTCCGCCTGCCACCAAACGACGAGGGGGAGATCGCTGTCGAGATGGGCAAAGACGATGTTTTGCACCTGTGCGGCATCACCCCCTTCGAGAACAAAGCTGAGCTGCTCGCTGCACACGGTTTGCTTGCCTTGATACGGACGGCACAGCGCCTGAATCCACGCACGTGCGCGCGGTGGCTGTGACTCGGGCAGTGCGAGAATGAGCAGGGCGCGGCAGGCGTGCTCGGCGGCGACGTGATCGAGCAAGTCGTTGTCAGCGGCAAGCAGGCTGCTGTCCTCGGTGTAGATGGCCAAATTGATCAGCGAGGCCCGCGTTTTGGCCTCGTCGCCCTCCCAGAGCTGCTTCAAGGCACGATCAATGCGCGAGATGGGCGTTTCAAGGCCGAGGCGGCCGAGGTCGGAGTCGTTGAGGATGGGGAAGAGCATCGGGGGCATGATGGCGAAAGGAGGGGGCCAGACAAGTGTGCATGTGATAGCACTGGCTTTTGCTCCGGCAGAGCAGGGTCATTTTTTTACGAGTACACTCTTGCCAAGACATCACTTCTTTCGCTACAACGGTCAAAATGAAATTTTCACCTCTAAAATATTGGCTGCCTGTCGCCTCTGTTCTGCTCCTGCTGGCACTGGCCCTATTATGGATAAGGCTTAAACCATACGAAGCACCGGAAAAACCAGGCGCAAGGCCATCGGTTGAGACCGTGGCCGAGGCTGCCAAGCCCGCCAAAAAAAGCCTCTTCATCCTTGATCGAAAAAAAGAGCGGCTGGGCGAGATGGACAAACGTGAATCGAAAGCCGTCACTACGACAAGTGTGGAACGTGCCGAAGCACTGGCGGCTCTACGCCGTGAGGTGCCCGGAGTACAAGTGGATTTTGACCCGATTACGGGCGCGCCCAGCCACATCATGGCGGCAGGCAGATTTCTGGCGAAGGCGCAGCCTGATGTGAAGGATCCACATGCACCGGTGCGCGTTTTTGTGACAAAGCATGCGGCGTTGTTCGGCCATGGCGCAGCGGCGTTGCAATCAGGAAACGCACGAGTGACGAGGGAGGATGTGACCGCACACAGCGGGATGCGGACGGTGGTCTGGCAGCAGGAGGTGGCAGGCGTGCCGGTGTTCCAGACGATCCTGAAGGCGAATCTGACGAAGAACGGCGACCTGGTGACGCTGGGAAGCCATTTCATGGGAGATCCGGTCAAAGCAGCCGGAGAGCAAGTCAAGCTGGTGCCGCAGCCACCGCTGAACGTTGCCGATGCGATGACCCACGTGGCAAAGAGCCTGGGCGGTGATCTGCAACAGGCCGCAGTTACGCCGAACTCGACCGTACAAGGTGCTGAGCAAGCGCAGAAGCTCACCGCTCCCGGCTTCAGCGACACAGCAGCACACCTGAGCTGGGTGCCGATAGATGAGGACACGCTGCGACTGGCGTGGGAGATCGAGACATTCAGTTTGCAGCAAAACGAGATGTTCCGTCTGCTCATCGATGCCGAGGACGGAAAAATCCTCGTGCGCCAGAGCCTGACGGCTGACATCAGCAACGCTTCGTATCGCGTGTTCACCGGTGACAGCCCCACGCCGATGACGCCGGGCCACAACACGCCGCTCTCGACGCAGCCAGCGGAAGTCGCGCGTTCTTTGGTGACGACGCAGGCATTGAACACCACCGCATCCCCCGAAGGATGGATTCCCGACGGTCAGAATGAGACGGTGGGTAACAACGTCGATGCGCACCTTGATCTGAACGCGGACAACATTGCCGACACGCCGCGTCCGCAAGGTTCACCGAGCCGCGTGTTTGACTTCTCCTTCAACTCGGCCTCGGAACCGACGGCTTACCGCGACGCGACGGTGACGCAGCTCTTTTACTACAACAACTGGATTCACGACCGCATGTACCAACTGGGTTTTACGGAGAGCGCGGGCAACTTTCAGACCAACAACTTCGGACGTGGCGGCAACGGCAACGATGCTGTGCAGGCGGATGCGCAAGACGGCAGCGGCACCAACAATGCGAACTTTTCCACGCCCAGCGACGGTTCTCCAGGCCGCATGCAGATGTACATCTGGCCGGGGCCGGCACCGGACCGCGACAGCTCCTTTGACGGAGACATCGTGGTGCATGAGTACGGCCACGGCATCAGCAACCGCCTCGTAGGCGGTGGTGTCGGCATCAGCGCATGGCAGTCCCGCGGCATGGGGGAAGGCTGGTCGGACTTCTACGCCATGTCACTGCAGAGCGAGGCCACGGACAATGTGAACGGCGTGTATCCGATGGCGGGTTACTCGACCTATCTGCTCAGCGGGATGACGACGAATTATTACCATGGCCTGCGCCGCTATCCTTACTGCACAGACATGACGAAGGCACCGCTGACCTACAAGGACATCGACCCGACGCAGGCCAGCCCGCACACCGGCATCTCGCTCAGCCCGCGCTACGGTTCATCGAATGGTGATCCTTCGCAATACCACGCTCAAGGGGAGGTCTGGTGCAACATGCTCATGGAATGCCGTGCCAACATCATCACTGCACGCGGCTGGGCGGTGGGCAATGAACTGATGCTGCGCATCGTGACCGACGGCCTCAAATTGACGCCCGCGAACCCCACCTTCATCCAGGCGCGTGACGCCATCATCCAGGCGGACTTGGTGAACAATGCGGGCACCAATGCCAACTATTTGTGGGCCGGCTTCGCCAAGCGCGGCATGGGCGCCAGCGCCAGCGGACCTGTGAACAGCACGACGACGGGAGTGGTGGAGGCCTATGACATCCCGGATGACTTGCAGGTTTCACCTGCCACACCATTCGTGGCCACGGGCGTGCTCGGTGGCCCGTTTGCGCCGGCCTCGCGCGCCATCACGCTGAATAACATCGGCACCGCAGCGCTAAACTGGACCGCCAGTGCCAGCCAGCCCTGGCTGCTGCTCTCCCGCACCGCAGGCTCGCTCGCTGGTGGTGCGAATGACTCGATCACAGCCTCCTTCTCCGCTGCGGCGAACAATCTGGCCCCTGGCAGCTACAGCGCCATGATCGATTTCACCAACACCACCAGCGGCGCGGTCATCCAGCGGCAGGTGTCACTGACTGTTGACCCGCTGCGCGTCACCATCCTCGCTGAACCGTTTGATGCGCCCACGCTCTCCGGCGCGTGGACGGTCACCGGCACCGGCCCCTTCCGTACGCAGGTCACTGCCGCCAATGCCCCGCGCGCGAGCAATCATCTCACGATGGATTCCTCCATCGACACCACCTACGCTCGTAATGAGGCCACGCTCACCGTGAACCTCGCCGGCCAGAACAATGTGGAATTGGTTTTCTGGGCCAAGGGCTTCGGCGAGGATTCGCACGGCCCGCCCACCAGTCCGTTCATCAATGGCGCGGACTTTGACGGCGTGGCCATCAGCGCGGACGGCGGCACCACCTGGTATGAAGTGCAGGGCCTGCGCAGCCTTTCGAGCTCCTGGACCAAGTACACCGTCGATCTTGATGCCGCCGTCGCAGCACGCGGTCTGAACTACACCAGCAGCTTCAAAATCCGCTTCAACCAATACGACAACTACGGCATCAGCACGGACGGCATCGCCATTGATGATATTCTCATTGCCCAGTCCATCAGCAACAACCTCGCCCTCTCCCTGCCGGTGCAGGCGGTGACGGAAGGTGCCTCGGACGTCACCGCCACACTCAATGTGACGCCAACACCGACCTCCGCGCTCACTGTGACGCTCAGTGCCAGCACGGCGGATGTTTTGCTGCCCGCCACCGTCACCGTGCCGGCCAATACCAGCCAGATCACCATACCCGTCACGATCGTCGATGACGCGCTGCTGGATGGCAGTCAGACGGTGGTGCTGACAGCCACTGCAGCCGCCTTCCCGGCCGGCACGGCCGCGTTGACTGTACATGACAATGAAACGGCGGTGCTCACCGTCGATGCGCCGCTCAATGGCATCGAGGGCAGTTCCTCGCTCACCGGCACGGTGTCCGTTCCGGTCGCTGTGGATGCTGCCGTCACGATCACGCTCGAGTCCTCGAACCCCGCCGCCGTCGTGACGGCCACCGTTGTCATTCCTGCCGGGCAGAGCTCCACGCAGTTTTTCATCACCCTGACCAATGACGGCCTCATCAACGGCACGCGCAGCGCCACCTTTACCGCCAGCGTGAACGGTTGGACCACAGGATCTGACACCCTGAGCATGCTGGACGATGAAAACGCGAATCTCGTGCTCTCGATGACAGTCCCGGCCATCAACGAGACGGATGGCCTGCGCGCAGGAGCAGGGCGCATCTCGGTCAACGGCTTCACGCAGAGCAACGTGGTCATCTCCCTTGCCAGCAACGACACCAGCGAACTGACCGTGCCGGCGAGCGTCACCCTGCCCGCCGGAGCCACGCAGGTGTCCTTTGACATGACTGCGGTGAACGATCCGGACCCCGACGGGCCGCAAAACGTCATCATCACCGCCAGCGCGCCCGGTTTTATCGACGGCACGCTCGTCACGGCGGTAAATGACGACGAGGCCGCCCCCGCTGCGTGGAACCCGCGTCCGTCTCACCTCTCAACGAACAATCCGGTGACCGCCGACCTGGCCTGGAGCACCTCGGAGGGCAATTTGATCGCCAACGGCGGCTTTGAGAGCGGTTTGAACGGATGGAGCTTCAATGTGCCGGGCGGACCGATGTTCAAGTTGCAAAACGGATCGCTGGATCCTTCGGGCAACGACACGCCCACGCCACCTTACGCGGGCACGTCGTCGATGATTTTCGCTCCGGGCAATTCCAGCGGCACATGGAGCATGTGGCAGGATGTGGCGGTGCCGCCGGACGGTCCCGCGCCGGTGCTGCAATGGATGCAGCGCATCCGCAACACCGGCACCGCTTACTCCTCCACCCAGCAGTATCGTGTAGAAATCCGCGACCCGTCCACCGACACGGTGCTGACGACAGCCTACACGACCGCGCCAGGGGACGCGTTGTTCCAGGACTGGGCGGCCCGCTCGGCAGATCTGTCCGCATGGCGTGGGCGCAATGTGCGCATCGCCTTCGTCGTGGCCTCCGGCAGCGCCATCCTGAACGTCCTGCTGGATGAAGTCACGCTGCAGCAGCGCCCCGTCAGTTCGACCTACGATGTCTATTTCGGCACGAATCCAGCACCCGGCCCTGCGGAACTGCTCGGCAACACCGCCACAACCTCCTGGACACTGTCGGACCTCACCCTCGACACGACTTATTACTGGCAGGTCGTGACCAAGAACGGCGCGCAGATTATTCCCGGGGCGGTATGGCAGTTCAGCGTGCCTGCCGCAGGAAATGTGGCCTCGTTCGCCTGGGGCGGCATCGCCTCGCCACAAAACAGCAGCACCGACATCCCGGTCACGGTGACGGCTTTGGACGCGCTGGGCCATGTGGCGGCGGGTTTCACCGGTACGGCAAATTTAAGCGCCGTGCTGCCACCGGTAACGCAGCCAAGCGTACTCATCACTGAGCACAGCACCTGGACGACGGACGAGTTTGAGTTCACCAACGTCACCAACGCTCCAGTTGATGTCTCCGGCTGGAAGGTGCTGCTCACGCAGTTCAATTCCTTCCCGGCGCCCTATCTGACTTTCACGATTCCGAATGGCACCACCGTGGCGGCAGGCGGCATTTTCCGCGTTATGGAGTCCGGCACCGCGCCGGGGGCTTATCCGCTTTTCCGTACGGGGCTTCCCCTTCAGCAAAGCATGGCAACGTCCTCCTTCGTCATCCTCAAAAATGCCCGTGACGAAGTGGTGGACTTTGTCTGCGTGGGCGGGGATCCGCGACGTGTCACCGTGCCGCTGCCCGTTGAAGCTTGGAATGGATCGAGCCTGCCCACCGTGACGACCAATCCTGCTAGCATGACTTACCAGCGCACCGGCAGCCGCGACAACAACAGCGGCGCGGACTGGCAGTTGCTCGCCGCCACACCCGGAACACAAAACGCCGGTCTCACACCTCCTTTCACCGCTGGCACGTCCGCACCCGCTGTCACACCGCAGACCACGGCCAGTTTCACCGCCGGTGTGTGGAGCGGCAGCATGCAGGTGCTGGGTGCCGCGCAAAACCTGCGCCTGCGTGCGAGTGAAAACGGCGGGAAATTCGGCGAGAGCGGCCAGTTCATCGTGAACGCGCCGAACGGCCAACTCACGCTCACCGCAGGCGCCACGGCGGCGGAGGGAGCCGGGACGTTGGCGAATTTCGGCACGGTGAGCATGCCCGCGGCGGTTGCGACGGACACCACGGTGAGCTTCCTGGTGAACTCGTACACACAGGCCGGCGTGGCGAATGTCACGATCCCTGCCGGGGCCATCAGCGCGGGCTTTGACCTCAGCATTGTCGATGACGCGCTTGTGGAAGGCACGCATAGCATCACGATCACAGCCATCGCGCCGGGTTGCGCAGCATCAGCTCCAAGCACGATCAGTATTACGGACAACGAAGGAGTCGTACTGACGCTGACCGCGCCCGAGAGCGTGACGGAAGGACAGACGGTGCAGAACATCACCATCACCTCCGCCTCCGCGCCGTTGAGCACGCTGATCATCACACTGGCCAGCAGCGACACGACAGAGGCCACCTTGCCGGCCACGGTCACACTTCCCGCCGGACAGACGAGTGTAACGGCGAATCTGACGGTGGTGAACGACACACTGCTCGACGGGCCGCAAACCGTCACGCTCACCGCCAGCGCGGCTGGTTTCATCAGCGGCACGGCCAATGTGACGGTGAATGACAATGAACCGGCGGTGATCACGCTGGCAGCGCCGGCCACCATCGCGGAAAATGCGGGAGTGGTGCCTGCCGCAGGCACCGTGACGCTCGGCGGGCAGGCGGTGGCAGACACGATCATCACGCTCAGCTCGTCCGACACGTCATCGTTGACTGTTCCTGCCACAGTGACGGTGCTGGCGGGTCAAAGCAGCGCCACCTTTGCGATCACAGCCGTGGATGACAGCACGGTGGAAGCGAACGCGCCTGTAACACTCACCGCGAGCCTCGAAGGCCTCACCAGCGGCACTATGAATGTGAGCGTGCGTGATGATGAGCTGGCGGTGTTTGCCTTCGCGACGATCAGCAGCCCGCAAAAGGCCGCCACAGCCTTCCCGGTCACGATCTCCGCCCGCAACACCAGTGGCGATGCTGTCAGCGGCTTCACCGGCACCGCGTTGCTCACCGCCGCAGAAAATACCATCACGCCCGGGGCCACCACCGCCTTCACCGCCGGCTCGTGGACTGGCAATGTGACGCTCAACAACTCATCCGCCGCCCAAACGATCACGACCGCCTCGGGAGCCGCCACCGGAACAAGCAACACCTTTGTCGTGGATGCCGGAGCACTGGCCAGCTTCGCGCTCTCACCCGTCTCCAGCCCGCAGGAGGCGAACACGCCGCTCACGCTCACCGCGACGGCAAAGGACGCGCTCGACCAGACTTTGACCACCTACACCGGCCCGGCGCGGCTGGTGCAGCTCGGCGCGGCACAGACGGTGATGGTGGGATCGTTTGCTGGATCGACGACCACGAACCTGCCATTGCTGACCAGCGGCTACAATCGCGAACGTTCGGTCATCCTGGTCCGGGCGTCTGAACTTGGCACGGCGGGCATGTTGTCTTCCATGTCGCTACATTTCCTCTCGCCGCCACCCGCGCTGACTCGTTTCATGATTCGTTTGAAGCCCACCGCCCTCACTGCGGTGTCGTCTGCCAGTGCGTGGGACAACAGCGGGTGGCAGACCGTGTATGACGCCCCGCTGAACGTCGGCAGCCCCGGCTGGGTGGATTTCGCCTTCTCCAGTTCCTTTCCATTCGATGGGAACTCCAATGTGCTGATGGAGATCATCCACTCCAACACGGCCAACTCGAACTGGAGTCCATCCCTCACGGCGATCAACGCCGCATATACTTGCGTGGCCTATGCGGCGGTGAGCAGCAGCAGCACGGTGAACGCCGATCCGACGCTGTGGACCAGCACCACCCCGTCGAAGTCTTCCAGCGCCACACGTCCGCTGCTGCGCTTCAATTCCCGCACCATCCGTGACGCCTCCCCCGCAACGCTGACGTCGTTTGCCTCAGGTGTGTTCAGCGGGCCGGTAAGCGCGCCTTACGGCGGCACCGGCCAGACGCTCGGTGTGTGGGATATGGCGGCGAATGTACTGACTGAGACGAGCTCATTCAATGTGACGAGCGCCGCCCTCCGTGGTGTTGCGGGCATCACTGGCACCGTCACTGCGAATGCGGCGCCTGCGGCAGACCTAACCGTGAACCTCACGGCGATGGATGCCGCAGATGTGACGCTACCGGCCAGTGTGACGATCCTAGCAGGCAGCAACACAGCCACTTTTGCGGTCACTACCGTCGATGATCCGCTGATCGAGCCGACGGAGACGGTCACAGTGACGGCCGCAGGCGCGGGCTATGATGCCGGCGGCGGCAGTTTCACGATCACGGACAACGATGGGGCGACACTGACCGTGACCTTGCCCGCAAGCGTGACGGAAGGCGGCGCCAGTGACACGGGCACTGTGACCGCGAGTTCCGCGCCGCTATATCCCGTGACCATCAACCTGACTGCCACTCCCTCGGGGCTGGTAACTGTGCCTGCCAGCGTGACGCTGCCCGCCGGGCAGACCAGCGTGACGTTCAGCGTCTCTGCCGTAAACAACACCGCCATCGACGGCACGCGGAATGCCACCGTCACCGCGAGCACCTCCGGTTGGACGAACGGCAGCGCGACGGTAGACGTGCTGGACAACGAAACGCTGAATCTTGCCTTGAGCCTGTCCACCACCACGCCACGCGAAGGCGCGGGGACGATCTCCGGCACCGTGGCGCTCAGCGGCACGACTTCGTCGGCCATGACGGTGAACCTCACGAGTGACGACACGAGCGAGGCCACCGTGCCCGCGACGGTGACGATCCCGGCAGGCGCGAGCAGCGCGGGCTTCACGCTCACAATTGTGGACGATGCGCTGACGGACGGCACACAGCCGGTAACGCTCACGGCTTCTGCTTTGGACTTCACGAACGGCACGCTGGCGCTCCAGGTGCTCGACAATGATGTGGCGGGCTTCGCTTCCGCCACAGTGCCGAATCCGCAGATTCGCAACGCGCCGTTCTCCATCACCGTGAACGCGGTGGACGTGAACGGAGCCCTGATCCCAGGTTTCGCCGGCACAGTGGCGCTCAGTGCTGCCAATGGCGTCGGGGCCATTGCGATGACTCCGGCCACCAGCGGCAGTTTCGTGAATGGCACATGGACGGGCAACGTCACCGCGACGCAGGCCGGCACGGGCGTGGTGATCACGGCGGACGGTGGTGGCGGGCTCACCGGCATGTCGAACAGCTTCGACGTGCTCGCGGCGGGCTCGATGACACAGTTTGCGGTCTCCACGATCAGCAGTCCGCAGATGTCAGGCACGGAGGTGCCGCTGACGATCACGGCACAGGACGCCGCCGGCAACACGATCACAGGCTACAACGGCAACGTGAGCTTCTCCGCCGCCGGACCGTCGGGAGCAGACGTGGTGACCGGCACCGGCACATTCACGACGACCACAGTGCTGGGATCCACCAGCCACGACTCGCGCAATCAAAGCATCTTCACGCCGGCGGAAGTTGGTGCCGCACGCACGCTGCGATCCATGGCCTTCGAAGTCGTCACGCTGCCGGACCGGGTGCTCAGCAACTTCACCCTCCGCCTGAAGCACACGACGAAGACGGATTATTCCGCCGCCGGGTCAGGCGTGTTCGAGACGACGGGCTGGACCACGGTTTACCAGGCGAACCAGAGCCTCGTGTCCGGCTGGAACACCTTCACCTTCCCAAACGGCTTCTCCTACGATGGTGTGAGCAACCTGATGGTGGACATCAGCTACGACAACCCGGCCGCTGGCACCATCAGCGGAACAGTTCGTTACACCTCCGCCGCCGCCTCGAAGGCCCTATATGCGACATCGAGCAGCACGAACGGTGATCCGCTCACGTGGAATGGCAGCACCAGCCCCTTATCAAGCTCGACCACGACCCGCCTGAACCTGCGCTTCTCCGGCCACACTCCGGTCACCGTCACTCCGGCGGCTTCGGGATCATTCGCGGGAGGTGTGTGGAACGGAAGTGTTACCTTTGCCAGCAGCGGCCCAAGCGTGATGCTCAAGGCGGTGAATGGTGCGGGCATCCAAGGCCAGAGCGGCTCGTTCACGCTCAATGGCAGTGTGCCGGATCACTTCGAATTCGCATCCATCGCCTCGCCACAGACCGTGGGAACTGCGGTGCCAGTGACCGTCACGGCCAAAGATGCCAACAACATGCCGGTGACTGGCTTCACCGGCCCGGCGGTGCTCAGCGGCGCGGAGCAGGCACTCAAGGCGCAGGTTGGCACCGGTTCAAACACCACCAGCACCCCGCTCGGCTCGCAGAACAAAGCCCAGCGCATGCAGGTCATCTACACAGCGGCGGAATTGGGCGCGGCGCGGCGGACACTCACCGGCCTGGACCTCAACGCCACCACCGCGCCGGGCAGCACGCTGACAGGCTTCACCATCCGCGTGAAACACACCACAAAGGCAGACTTCACCGCCGCAGGCACGGCGGTGTGGGAAAGCACGGGCTGGACGACCGTGTTCCAGAGCGATGTGACGATCCCAGCGGCGGGCTGGACCAGCTTCCCCTTCACCACGCCCTTTGAGTATGATGGTTCGCGGAACGTGATGGTGGATTTCAGCTACAACAACGCCGCCACCGGCACGGTACAGGGATTCGTGCAGTACACCACCGCCGCCGCCAACCGCACGATCCTGCGGCAAACAAACGCCGATGAAGGGAGCCCGCTGGCCTGGCACGAATGGAGCGCGCCCGTTCCAACCGCGAGCACCGCAGTGCCCAACGCCCGCTTCTCCAGCAGCAGCACTGTCAGCATCACGCCGGTGGTCACGGACGGTTTCACGCAGGGCGTGTGGTCCGGCAGTGTGACGGTGAACCAGCCGAAGCCGGGCGTGCAACTCACCGCAAACACCGCCGGATTCTCGGGAACGAGCCATGCCTTCAATGTAAACCCTCTCGGCGCTCTCTCGATCACGCTGGCAGCGGCGGCGGAGGAGGGAGCCGCTCCATTGACCGGCACGATCACACGCACGGGCGCGACGACGGATGCGCTGACAGTCGATCTGGCCTCCTCCGACACCACGGAAGCCGAGGTGGTCATGACGAGCGTCTCCATTCCCTCCGGCGCGGCATCGGCGGACTTCACCGTGAACGTGATTGACGACGCAATCGCCGACGGACCGCAAAATGCCGTCATCACGGCCTCCGCGGCCAATTACACCGCCAGCACGGCCACCGTGAGCGTCACGGACAACGAGGCGCTGACACTGGCGGTGAGCTTGCCGGCGAATTTGAGCGAAAGCACCACCGCGCCCGGCAATGCCTACGTCACGATCAACCAGCCAGCCGCCTCGGCGCTCACAGTCACGCTCAGTTCCAACGACACCACCGAGCTGACCGTGCCGGCCAGCGTGACGATCGCCGCCGGGGCCACCTCGGCCACGTTTGCGATGACGGTGGTCAATGACACGCTCATCGACGGCCCGCAGCCGGTGACGGCCACGGCCACGGCCGCCGGTTATGCCACCGGCAGCGCCTCCACCACGGTGCAGGACAACGAGACGCTGTCATACACATTGAACTCCTCCGCGGCGGGTGAGAGCGCGGTTCCTTATTCCGTCACCCTGACGCTCGGCGGCACCACCAGCGTGGATGTGCCGGTCACGCTCAGCGTGAACGACACCTCCGAGCTGCTCCTGGCTCCAAACACATCAACCGCAGGCGGCAATAGCGTCACAGTGACCGTTCCGGCGAACTCCAGTATCACCACCCTGGCCTTTGTGCCACAGGATGACGCCGTGAAGGATGGCAACCAGTCCGTGACCCTCACCTTGAGCGCGCCCGGCTATCCGACCCTCACACGTTTTGTTTCCGTGGTGGATGACGAGGTGGACCGCTACTTCTTCGGCCCCGTCAGCAGCCCGCAGACGGCGAACGCGTCCTTCAGCGTGAGTGTGACGGCACGAAACATCGACGACAGCATCATCTCCACGAACAACCAGACGCTCAGCCTCGCGGCGGCGAATGCGGCTGGCACCATCGCCATGACACCCGCGTCGGTGACGCTTGTGAACGGCACGGGAACGTTCAACGCACTGTTCACCGCGAGTGCCGCCGACGTCAACATCACTGCCACGGACGCGCAGAACGTCACCGCGCAAAGCGCCGCGTTCGACGTGCTGGGCACGGGTGGTTTGTCGCGCTTCGACTGGTCCGCGTTGAGCGGTCCGCAGTTGGTCGAGAGTCCGGTCACTGCCACGGTGACAGCCAAGGATGCCGCCAGCAACACGCTGGCGTCCTACACCGGCCCGGCGAACCTCAAGGCCTTCAACACAACCGCAGATCTGACCATCGGCGCCGGCACCTTGAGCTGGAGCACGCCGCTGGGCAGCTCGGCGCATGCGCGCACGCAGAGTCTCTATCTCCAGTCAGAGATGGGCGCGGCGCGGCGGCTCACCGGCCTGGCGCTGAACATCCTGACCAGCAGCAGCACGGTGCTGAACAACTTCACCATCCGCATGAAGCACAGCTCCGCCACGTCCTTTTCCAGCACCACCTGGGACAGCAGCGGCTGGACCACGGTCTTCAGCGGCACACGAACTTTCAACACCACAGGCTGGCAGAACACCGTCTTCACCCGCCCGTTCGACTATGATGGGGTGAGCAACGTGATGGTCGATGTCAGCTTTGGTAACACCGCCACTGGCACGGCCTCCACCTGCCAGTACACCACGGCTGCCGCCACGCGTTCCCTGTCATTGAACACCAGCACCACCTCCTCCGGTCTGCCCACGACTTGGGGATCCTCGCCCCTTGGCTCGCTCACGACCAACCTGCTCAATGTCCGCTTCACCAATGCCACGCCGCTGGTGGTCTCTTCCACCAGCTCCGTGCAGAACACTTCGGGCACCGGGACCGTGACGGCAAACTTCCCGCTTGGCACTTTTTACCACGATGAGCGCAGCCAAATGATCTACACGCCCGCCGAGGTTGGCGGCGCGATGACGATCAACTCCGTGGCGCTCGATGTCAGCACCATTCCCGGCCAGGTGATGAATACCTTCACCATCCGCATGAAACACACTGCAACGGCGGACTACAACTCCAGCGCCTCGTGGGATTCCACCGGCTGGACCACTGTTTATTCGACGACACAGACGGTTTCCACCACCGGCTGGAACACCTTCACGTTGACCACGCCCTTCGTGTACAACGGCAGCAGTAACCTCATGGTGGACATCTGTTTCAATAACTCAAACTACACCAGCGAGGGGTATTGTCGCTCCAGCACCACCACGACTCCCCGCTCGATCTGGTATCAAACCGACAGCGGCTATGGCGATCCGTTGCTGTGGAGTGGTACCACCACCCCCACCCCCATCACCTCGACCAACCTGCCCAACATGCGCTTCAGCGGCACCGGCAGCGTCCAGACAGCGGCGATCTCGCCGACCGCCACAGGAAGTTTTGCCAATGGGTCTTGGACCGGTGGCATCGCCGTGCAACAAGCGGGGGCATCCGTCTTCCTCGCTGCGGACGATCCAGCCACCGGGATCTCCGGCTACTCGAATGCCATCGCATTCAACTCCAGCGGCGCGCTCGCCCTGACCTTCCTCGGCACCTTGGCGGAAGGAAACGGCACCGTGGCCAATGGCGGCACTCTCACGCTTCCCGCCGCGCCCGTCTCCGCCGTCACCGTGAGCCTTGGCAACGCGAACTCGGCCCAAATGACCGTACCAGCCACTGTCACAGTACCCGCAGGACAGACCAGCGTGTCCGTTCCCGTCACCATCATTGATGACAGTGTCATCGAAGGCACGCAAACCGTCGCCGTGACCGCCGTCGCGCCCGGATACACCCGCGTGACGACCAGTGCCTCCATCGCCGACAATGACGGCGGCACCTTTACCCTCACCACGCCCGCCAGCGTGGCGGAAGGTTCCTCCAGTTTCACCGCCACGCTCAATGCCAGCGCCACCTCGCCCGTGACCGTCACCGTGTCGCTCAGTTCGAACGACACGACCGAGCTGACCGTCCCCGCCACCGTCACCCTGCCTGCCAATGCCAGCAGCGTGAATTTCACCGTCACTGTCGTGAATGACACCCTCGTCGATGGCCCCCAGAACGCCGTCATCACCGCCAGCGCCTCGGGCTGGACATCTGGCACCGCCACGGTCAGCGTCACCGACAACGATGCGCTGCCCGCGCTCTCCATTTACACCTACGGTTTGTCGGAAGGCGGCACCTACAGCAGTAACTACGTTTACATCAGCACCGCGCCTGCTTCGGCGGTCACTGTCAGTCTTTCCTCTGACTCCAGCTTCTTGACCGTGCCGGCCACCGTCACTGTGTCCGCAGGGTCAAACTACGGCTACTTTACCGCCACCGCCCCGGAGGACTCAGTCTCCACTGGGACGCGCTACGCCACCGTTTCTGCCTCGGCGGCCAGTTACCGCCCGGCCGGAACAATCGTCGCTGTTGCTGACAATGATGTCAGCGCTTACCGCATCTCCACCATCAGCGGCACGCCAGTGGCGGGGGCGCCGGTCAGCGTCACCATCACCGCGATCGCAGCGGATGGCGGCACCGTCACCGCCTATACCGGCACGGTTAATCTCAGCGCCACAGGCAGCAGCGGTGTTGTGCCCGTCACGCCTGCAATCAGCGGCAGCTTCAGCTCCGGTGTTTGGACCGGCAATGTGGCCTTCAACCAGGTCACCACCGGCATCGTGCTCACCGCCACCGATGCGCTGAGCCGCACCGGCAGCAGCAACGCCTTCAACACGACCCACAGCACGCTGGATCACTTCACCTGGGCCGCCGTGCCATCACCGCAGGCCGCCAGCACACCCTTCAGCGCTACGGTGACAGCCAAAGACTTTTATGAGAACATTGTGGCAGATTATGCAGGACCGGCCACGCTCCAGGCCGCCAAGGATTACACCACTGCGACTGCGGGGACGGGCACAAGTTCCGATTGGTATCCTTTCGGCGGCTACTACCCGCAAAACCGCTGCCAGATGATTTATACTGCGGCGGTCGTCGGCGCCAGCGCCCGCAAGCTACAGGGGCTGGCTTTCGACATGACCACCCCCAGCGCCAGCTATCCTGCGGTCACACTGACCAACCTGATCATCCGCCTGAAGCACACGTCTTTAACCAGCACCAGCAGTTGGGACAGCACTGGCTGGACGACTGTGTTCCAAGGCACCGTCAACATGAACAAGACTGGCTGGCGTGAGTTTGTTTTCAGCACGCCGTTCGACTACAACGGCACCAACAACCTGATGGTGGACATCAGCAGCAACAAAGCAGGCTTCCACAACCGGATTGAGGCTAGATACACGTTCAGCGGTGGTTCGGCCCTTTATGGATTTACATCGGGAAATCTGCCACCGGACACTTGGAGTGGCTCAACTCCATTGGGAACATCGAGTTCGCAGATGCCCAACCTGCGATTGATCTCCTACAGCCCCATCAACCTGAGTCCGCAGCAGGCCTCGCCGTTCACGACAGGAGCTTGGAGCGGCCAGTTGTCCTATGGCGCCTCTGGCAGCAACGTCGTGGCCATCGCCACCGACACCTCCTCGGGATCGCGTGGTGTCACCAACACAGTGAGCGTCACCACCACTGGCATATTAACTCTCACCATGGCGCCCACCGCCACCGAAGGCACCGCGCCGCTCACCGCCACAGTCGGCATCGCTTCCGCGCCTGCTGCCGATCTTGCCGTGACGCTAAACTCGACCAATACGGCCGCCGCCACCGTGCCTGCCACGATTACCATCCCGGCCGGGCAGACCAGCGTGACCTTCCCGGTCACGGTCGTCGATGACGCCCTGCTGGACGGCACGCAGAGCGCCGTCATCACGGCCTCCGTGATGGGTTACGACGCCGGTGTGAGCACATTGAGCGTGCTGGACGACGAAACGACGACGATCACGCTCAGCCTGCCCGCCACGCTCGCGGAAAACGCTGCCGCCACCACGGGAACGGTCACTCTCAGCACTGCCGCCGGCTCTGATGTCACCCTGCCGCTGACTTCCAGCGACACCACCGAGCTTGGCGTGCCAGCCAGCGTCACCATTCCCGCCGGAAGCACCAGCGCCACTTTCCCCATCACGCCCGTCGATGACTCCTTCATCGACTTCGCCCAAAACGTCACCGTGAGCGCCAGCATGGCGGGGTGGACAGGCGGCAGCACCGCCATCTCCATCACCGACAACGAAACCACTGTGCTCAGCCTCAGTTTCACCAGCAGCGTGGCGGAAGGTAGCGGCACTCTGACCGCCACACTCACGTCCTCCAATCCGGTGCAGGACGCCACCACGGTCACGCTCGCCTCCGCCGACACCACCGAGGCCACCGTTCCAGCCACCGCCACCATCGCCGCTGGGTCCAGCAGCACGACCTTTGCCATCACCATCATCAATGACACCGGCAAAGACGGCTTGCAGACCTTTGCCATCACGGCCGCGGCATCCGGCTTCACCGCCGGCACGCGCAACCTGACGGTGACCGACAATGACGTTCACAACTTCCTCATCTCGGCCATTGGCGCCACGCAGATTCGCAACGCCCCCTTCAATGTCACCTTCACCGCCCGCGACGTGAACAACGTCACGATCACGAACTACAGCGGCACACCCTCGCTTTCTGCGATGGATGGAGCCACCTCACTGGTGGTCACGCCAGCATCTTTGTCCGGCTTTTCCGGTGGTGTGAAGACTCAGGGCATCAGCATCGGCAGTTTTGCCACGAACGCGGTGATCACTGTCACGGATGCGGCCGCCGCGGCCTCAAGCAACAGCAACGCGTTTGGCGTGACGTATGGGATCCACACCAAATTCGGCTTCAGCACCATTGCCTCGCCGCAAACCACCACCGTGCCGTTTTCCACCACCATCGTGGCGCAGGATGCCCAGGGGAACACGGTGCCCACTTACACCGGCACGGCGACGCTTGCCGTGCCAAACCTAGTCAGTTTGGGCACTGCGGGCACCACCTTCAGCTCCCCGCTCGACACATATTACGACGACGTCCGCACCCAAGTCATTTACACCGCCGCGGAGGCGGGCGCCGCGCGCAACATCACCTCCATCGCGCTGGACGTGACCAGCCTGCCGCCGGTGGCGATGAGCAATTTCACCATCCGCATGCGCCACATCACCAAGTCAGACTACGGTTCCGGCGGTGTGTCATGGGAGTCCGGCGGCTGGACCACATGCCATCAGTCAAATCAGACCCTTTCCAGCACCGGCTGGAACACCTTCACGTTTACCACCCCCTTCGCCTACAACGGGGTGCAAAACGTCATGGTGGACATCAGCTTCAACAACGCCAGCTCCTCCTATGCCACGGGAGGCTACGTACGCGCCACCACCGGCTCCTTGGCGCGCACCATGTACTACTCGGGGGCTGCCGTCGGCGATCCGCTCGCCTGGACGGGAACTTCGCCTTGGTATTACACCACGACCACCCGCCCGGACATCCGCTTTGGAGCGGCTTCCACCATCATTCCTTCTCCGACTGGAACAGGTTCCTTCACGGCAGGCGTCTGGACCGGCAACGTGACGATTCCATCCGCCGCCTCGAACATCCAGTTGCAAGCTGCGGGAGGCGCTCTTTCCGGCCTCTCGAACACCTTCTCCGTCATTCCGCCTCTCACTTTAGGAGTCACGCTTCCTGCTTCCGCGGCCGAGTCCGCCGGCAGCGTCTCCGGCACCGTCACCATCTCAGCGGCCCAAGGCGCTGCCACCACGGTGAACCTGGCCTCCAACGACACTACCGAGGCCTCGCCCACCACCGCCACAGTTACCATTCCCGCGGGATCAACCTCCGTCGGCTTCACGCTCAGCCTGATGGACGACACACTCAAAGACGGCACGCAAAGCGTGACCATCACGGCCAGTGCCGCCGGTGCCGCCAGCGGCGAGACAAACATCTCCATCACGGATGACGATGTTCACAACTTCCTGGTTTCCACAGTTGGCGGCACGCAGGTGCGAAATGCCCCGTTCAACGTCACCTTCACGGCGCGTGATGTGAACAACGTCACCATCACCGGCTACAACGGCAGTCCTGTTTTGACTGCATCGGATGGCGGCACCTCGCTTGCCGCCTCGCCGGGCACGATCTCCGGCTTCAGCTCAGGAGTGAAATCACAGCCTGTGACGGTCGGAAGCTTCGCCAGCAACGCCGTGCTGACGCTCACGGATCCCGTCACCGGCGGCAGCGGCAGCAGCAACGCTTTTGCCGTCACCGTTGGCGCGATGTCCAGGTTCGCCTGGGACACGATCTCCCCGCCTCAGGTGGCGAACGACGCTTTCCCGGTCACCATCACTGCCCAGGATGCTGTGGGGAACACCGTGACTTCCTACTCTGGTTCAGCGGCGCTTTACGCCCCTCTCAGCACCTCCACCCGCACTATCGGCACCGGATCAGTCACCGACCTTGCCATTCCATTCAACACGCTCTTCACCAAGTGCCGCAGCCAGCAAGTGCATCTCTCCAGTGAGATCGGCGTGACGGAAGGACCAATCACCTCAGTGGCCCTCAATGTCACCGCCGCGCCGACGGCGGTAACCTTCACGGACTTCACCATTCGGTTGAAACACACCGCCCGCACTGGTTACAGCCTAAACTTGAACGACCTGATCTGGGAAACCGACGGTTTCACCACCGTGTATCAAGGTAATATCACGGTCAGCACGACAGGATACCGCACGTTCACCTTCACCACTCCTTTCACCTATGACGGCGTGAGCAACCTCATGGTGGATTACAGTTACCGCGTGGCATCCCCCACTACCTTAAACCGGCCCACGGTGTACGGCACCGACCGAGGCAGCAGACGTTCCATCAACTACTACACCAGCACCACCACCTATGGCGAACCCCTGACCTGGAGCGGCATCACGCCACCCGCGTTCGGTGATTCACGGATCGCCGACATTCAACTGGGCATGACAACCTACCACCCGCTCAGTCCGGCGACCACCTCGGCCTTCACCAACGGTGTCTGGACCGGAAACCTCACCCTCGGCTCCACGGCGGACTCAGTAACGGTGACCGCGACCGACGCCGCCTTGACGGGAACCTCGAACAGTTTCGAAGTCATCCCCACCGCTTTCGTGCTCACGGCTGAACCCGCCTTCACTGGCGGGCTGGCAAACACGCTTGCATGGAATCTGCCCGCAGCAGGTCTGGAGTATGAACTGGAGCGCTCCGCCACGCCGGACTTCGCCGCCCCGGTCTCCAGCGGCTTCCTGGTCGGCTCCACCACCACCTTTGGAGGCCTGGTGGACGGGCAGACCTATCACTACCGCGCACGCATGCGCCGCCAGGGGGTGCAGCCTTGGACGAGCGCCTGGTTTCCGACGACCTCCTCCACCCAGGACGCCAGTCCGCCGGTGCTCAGCATTCCTGATCTCACCACCGCAAACGCCAGTGCCACACTCACCGGCACCGCGACGGACGCCACCAGCGGAGTCTCCACGGTGACTGTCGCAGGAAACGCTGCCACCACCGCCAATGCTTTCGCCAACTGGACGCGCAATGTCACCGGCCTTGTGGACGGCAGCAATTCCATCACCGTGACTGCCAGCGACAATGCCGTGCCGCCGAACACCGCAAATGTGACAGCCATCGTCTATCGCATCACCACGCCGGCAGGCGATCCAAACAACAATGGCATCAATTCTCTCGTCGAGCATGCTCTCGGCATCCCTGCCGGGGCTCCCAATGCGCACTCCATGCTTCCTGCCGCAACTGTGCAGACAGATTCAGGAACCAACGCCAAATACCTCAGCATGCAGTTCCGCCGCCGCATCCAGCGCTCCGGCCTGGCTTACACGGTGGAAACCAGCACCAACCTCACGAACTGGGATGACACAGGGGCCAGCGTTCAGGAAATGTCCATCGCGCCGACGGGTGACGGCGTCACTGAAACCGTTACCGTGCGGGTCACTCCGGCGATGAGCGCCTCCAACACGAAGGGTTACGTCAGGTTGCGCATCGCCACATACTGAAGCCTTGCGGAAAAAAGAACCCGACTTGATCACGCCCTACAACAGCCGCCATTCGCGACCGTCGGCGCGGAGCAGGTCGTCGGCCTCCTTCGGTCCCCAGCTTCCGGCGGGGTATTCGTGCATCGGCGGCGGCGTGGCGGACTTGTGCCAGGCGTGTTCGATCTCGTCGATGAACTTCCAGGCGTTCTCCACTTCATCGCGGCGAGCAAAGAGCGTGGCGTCGCCAGCCATCGCATCGAGCAGAAGGCGTTCGTAGGCCTCGGGGCTGGCCTTGCCGAAGCTGGAGGAGTAACGGAAGTCCATCTTCACCTGCTGCACATTCTGCGCCTGACCAGGTTGCTTGCACAGGATGCGCAGGGCGATGCCCTCGTCCGGTTGAATGCGGATGACGAGGGTGTTTTCGCTGTTCTTGAGCATGTTGCTGGTGGCAAAGGGCACCTGTGGCGGCTTTTTGAAATGCACGCTGATCTCAGTGGCCTTTTTCGGCAGTTGCTTGCCCACACGGATGTAAAACGGCACGCCCTGCCAGCGCCAGGTGTCGATCATGACTCGCAATGCGACATACGGCTCGGTCTTGGACTCGGGATTGACGCGATCTTCCTGCCGGTAACCGACGCGCGGCACGCCATCGACGCTGCCGGCGGTGTACTGGGCGCGGATCACGTTCTTGCCGACGGCCTCGGGGCCGACGAGCGGGCGCAGGGCGCGGATGACCTTCACTTTTTCATCGCGCACGGAGTCGGCGCTCAAATCGGTCGGCGGTTCCATCGCCACGAGGGTGAGCAATTGGAACAAGTGGTTCTGCACCATGTCACGCAGCGCCCCGGCGGTGTCGTAGTAGCCGCCGCGGCCGCCTTCCATGCCGAGGTTTTCGGCGCAGGTGATCTGCACATGATCGATGTAACGGCTGTTCCAGTTAGGCTCGAAAATGGAGTTCGCAAAACGCAGCACCATGATGTTCTGCGCGGTTTCTTTGCCGAGATAGTGGTCGATGCGGTAAGTGTCCTTTTCCTCGAAAGTCTCGGCGACCACGGCGTTCAGGCCGCGCGCGGTGGCGAGATCCTTACCGAAGGGTTTTTCACACACGACACGCGCCCATTTGCCGCCCACGCCCTCGTTCAAACCGGCAGCACGAAGCATTTCGAGGATAGGCTTGAAAGCCTCGGGAGCGGAAGCGAGGTAGAAAAGACGGTTGGCAGGGGTGCCGCGCTCCACATCGAACTGATCCAGCAGACGGCCGAGAGACTTGTACCCTTCGAGGTCTTCGAACTCACTGCGGTGGTAGTGGATGCACTGTGCGTAACTATTCCACAGCTCGTCGTTGTGGCCCTGGCGGCTGTTTTTGCGGTTCCCCTCCTCCAACTCGGCACGGAAGCCCTCGTCGGTTTTGTCCCGGCGGGCAAAGCCCACCACCTTGAACTGCGGCGGCAGATCGCCACAGGCGGCGATGTTGTAGATGGCTGGGATGAGCTTACGGTGCGTGAGGTCGCCAGTGGCACCAAAAATGACCACGGTGCAGGGTTCCGCACGATGACGTGAGAGCAGGGTCTCTTGAAAGGGATTTTCCAGTTCAGGCATGGTTTTAAAGCAAGGACTACGCCACAAAGCCGGGCGCAGGACGGCCAGACTAACCCGCCCCTCCCTGATGGCAACCCGCGATGCTTTGTCCCGCTGGCTGGGAGGATGAAATGACTTCATGAGTGATATGAACGCAGGTGATCAACCGCCCGAATGGCAAACCTGACGGCGATGCAGGTGACGGCGCACAAGGCCGTGCAGGCGCTCAAGTAAAGACCGGCAGCTTCAGGCCGGTGCGAAAATGCTGTGCAGCACTGCGGCGAGCTGGTCTTCAGCACAGGGTTTGTCCAGAAACGCGTTCACCCCCAGCGCTTGGAATTTCTTGCGCATGTCATCTTCCAGACGCCCGCTGGAAACAATGACCGGAATGTCCGGCAGAATTTTCTTGAGGATGCTCACGAAGACCAGGCCGTCCTGGTTGGGCATGTGCTGGTCGGTGATGACGGCACGCAGGATGGACTGATGCTCGTTGAGCCACATCAGGGCCTCGATGCCATCGCTGGCCAGCACCACGCGGAAATTCATGCGTTGCAGCACTTCGCGTGCGACTTCGCGCACCGCAGGCTCATCATCCACAAACAGGATGGTTTCTCCCTGCCCTTGAAAGGACATTTTCCATTTGGTTTGGGGCGCGGCCTCGGCGGCGGAGATTGCGGCGGGCAGGTAGGCGGTGAAGGCCGTGCCCTGGCCGGGTGCGGAATCCACTTTCAGAAAGCCGTCGTGGCCCTTGACGATGCCCATGACGGTGGAGAGGCCCAGTCCGGTGCCTTTGTCAGCGGCTTTGGTGCTGAAAAAGGGGTCGAAAATGCGCTCGCGGATTTCCAGCGGGATGCCGGTGCCGGTGTCCCGCACACTCACTGCCACATGGCAGCCAGTCTTGGCGTTGGGGGGCATGCCCGCCTGCACGACACTGACTTCCACTTTTGTTGCCGCGAGGGTGAGCGTGCCGCCTGTGGGCATGGCGTCACGGGCGTTGACACACAGGTTCAGCAGCACCTGATGCAGTTGGGTGGCATCCGCCAGCACGGTTGGCAGGTTGCTGTCAGCATGAACCTGGACGGTGATGTTTTTGGGAAAGGTGCTTTCGATGATGCCCTGCATTTCCATGATGAGGTAGCTGAGCTGGACCGGGCTTCGTTCCCCCGCCGTGCCTTTGGCGAAGGTCAGCAACTGCCGGATCATGGCCGCTGCGCGTCTGACGCTGGAATCAAACAGATCCACGATGCCGGGCGCGCCGGGATACTTCGCTTTGAGCAGCTCCACGCCCATGAGAATGGGGGCCAGGGCGTTGTTCAAATCGTGAGCGATGCCGCCGGCCAGGGCACCGAGGGTTTCCTGCCGCTGGGAGCGCAGGAGCTGCTGTTCGAGGGCTTTGGTTTCGGTGAGGTCATGGTTGACGGCGAGCATGCCGCTGGGCAGGCCGTGGGCGTCCGTCAGCAACGTGAGACGGCTGAGAACGGTCAGCGCACGTCCGTCCTTGGTCTGGTGACGTATCTCACCATTCCAGTGGCCGACGCGGAAGACCTCTTGGATGAAGGCTTCGCGCTTTTCAGCAGGCTCGCGGCAGATGCTGTCCATGATCGGGCGTCCAAAGACTTCTTCCGTGGCAAAACCATACAGGCGCACCGCTCCTGGATTCCAGAAGGTGACGCGTGACTCCAAATCAAAGACACAGATGGCATCGTTGGCCTGGTCAATGAGCGCGGCCTGGTGGCGGATGTGCTCATCGGCCTGCCGCTGCGTGGTCACGTCATTTTCCACGCCGATGAAATGCGTCAACTGGCCGGAGGCGTCCCGCACAGGGGAGATGGTCACTTCACACCAGAAGGGCGTGCCGTCTTTGCGGTAGTTGCGCAGCGTGACCTGGCAGTCGCGGCCGGCCTGGACGGCGTCCCGCATCACGCGGACGCTCTCCGGGTCCGATTCCGGCCCCTGGAGGAAGCGCGGGTTTCTGCCGATGATTTCGGCCTCAGAATAACCCGAGATGCGTTCAAAGGCCGCGTTGCAGGAGATGATGGGAAGGTCTGGCTGGGACGCGTCGGTGACGAGCATGCCCACTGTGGTGGCGGAGATGGCCCGCTGGTAGAGCCGCTGCCGTGCGTCGGTCTGGTGCCGGTAGGTGGCCATCTCGATGGTGGTGAGCAGCTCGCGTTCCTCGAAGGGCTTGACCAGATAGCCATAGGGCAGGACGCTCCTGGCGCGCTGGATGGTGGCCATGTCGGAGTGCGCGGTGAGAAACACCACCGGAATGTCATGCCGAGTGCGCAGCTCGAGTGCGGTGGCGATGCCGTCGCGATCCCCTTGGATGATGATGTCCATCAGGGCGAGATCCGGCGGATTTTCCACTGCCAGACGCAGGGCATCCACCGCATTGTCCGCGATGCCGGAGATCTCAAAGCCCTGCTTTTCCAGGCGGCGTTTCAGGTCACGGGCGACGATGCCCTCGTCTTCGACAATAAGCACTTTGGTCCTGGCTTGCGGCGGGGGGGCGTTAATTGCGGTCAACATAGAGCAATTCGGTGAAATCGAGACGGAAGCTGGCACCCGCTGTGCTGGCGATGGTCAGCCGGCCCTTGATCTGGGTGGTGAGGGTCTCCACCAGTTCCATGCCCAAGGACTCGGTCTTCCGGGTTTCAAAGCCCGCAGGCAGCCCCGGCCCGTCATCAGCGACGGTCAGGCTGACGCCTGCGTCCGTTTGTTTCAGCAGCACGGAGAGTTCGTGGGGCTGCCCGTCGTTGAAGGCGTGCTTGAAGGCGTTGGAAACCAGCTCGTTGAGGATGAGTCCGGCCGGGATGGCGGTGTCAATGTTCAGCATCACTTCTTCGTCCGCATCCACCAGCAGCCGCACGAGGCCGCTGGTGGCGTAGTTGCGGTGGAGGAAGGTGGCGAGCTGGCTCACATAGTCGCTGAAGTCCACCCTGGCCAGTGAGTCAGACTGGTAAAGCCGTTCATGGATCATCGACATGGCACGCACCCTGTGCTGGCTCTCGATCAGCAGAGCGCGGGCGCTGGCATCCGCCACGGTGTCCGTCCGCATGGCCAGCAGGCTGGAGATGACCTGGAGGTTGTTCTTCACGCGGTGGTGGATTTCTTTGAGCAGCGTTTCTTTCTCCTGCAAGGATTGCTGCACTGCGGACTCCGCCTTGACACGTTCGGAGATGTCACGCACGGCGGCAGCCACCATCATGCCTGCGTCCGTCTGCATGGGGCTGAGGCTGATGTCCACCGGGAAGACGGAGCCGTCTTTGCGCAGTCCCTGCAGGTTGCTGCGGCCGCCGCCCATGTGCCGGGGCATGGCGGTCTCCAGGTATTGCTGGCGCAGGCTCACGTGACTCCCCCCTGTGACCGGTGGCATCAGAATTTCCGCTGGCTGCCCGACGAGCTCGGCACGCGTGTAGCCAAACAGCTGCTCCGCCTGCCGGTTGACGAGGGTGATGATCCCATCCCGGTTGGTCATGAGGATGGCATCCGGGGCGAACTCAAAGAGATCGTGAAAGCGCTGCTCGCTCTGCTGCCGTTCCATTTCAGCCGAAAGACGCACGCCAAAGAGCTGCAGAATGGACAGCAGTTGCGGCGAGGCTGGCAAAGGCTTGCGACTCATCACCCCCAGATGCGCCTTGTGGCCGCCCTTGGAATCGACCACGGGCAGGGCGGCATACGCTTCCACGCCCATCTCCGCCAGCATGCGGTCCGCCGGGTAGCGCCGCGCCGCGCCGCTGGGCACCACATGGGGTTTGCCGTCGCCGACTTCCGCGCAAGGCGTCCCTTCCGCCAAATATTCGACGTTGGGCAGCGGCACCCCATCTACCGCAAACGCCAGGGTTCGAAAACGAGTGCGTTCTTCATCCAGTGGCACGCAAACAAACGCCGATTCAACCTCCAGAATAGCAGCCAGCTTTAGCGCCGCCTGAACAAAAAACTCTTCGCCAACCAGACTGGAAAGCTCCGAGGAGAGGACGCGCAGCGCCGCCTCCGTCTGCTTGCGCTCGGTGATGTCGGTGATCACCGCCAGACCGTAGGTGTCGCCGCCGGCGCCTTCATCCACCACCGAACCGCGGAGATGGACCCACACAATGGTGCCGTCCTTGCGCGCATAGCGCTTCTCCAGCGTGTAGGAATCAATCACGCCGCTGAACAACTGCCCGGCCTGTTCCAGATCCCGAGCGAGGTCGTCCGGATGCGTGATTTCTTGAAACGTTTTCCTGACCAGCTCCGCGTGCGGATGGCCCACGATCTTGCAGAACTGCGAGTTGAACCGCAGGAACGTCCCGTCTCGTGCCACATGGGCGATGCCCACCGCCGCACTCTCAAAGGTGGCGCGGAAACGACGCTCATTGGCCGCCAGACTTGCCGTGCGGTCGGCCACGAGCTGTTCCAAGTGCAGGTTCATCTCGCGCAGGGCCGTCTCCGCCTTGCGCCGCCGCTCCTGCTCGATCTCCATCATCACAAAACAGGCGGCAGACACGGCAAACTTGCATTCCTCCCCCGTCCACTGCCGGGCCGGGCCGGTGTGCTCGCAGCAGAGCACGCCGACCACCTCTCCCTCGCGGACGGGCACATCCAGCATGGAGGTGATGCCCAGCGGATCGAGGTAGCCTGCGGTGAACTCATGGGTGGCCGGGTGGGTGCGGGCCTCAGAGGCCACGATGGCGTCCAGCCGCTGGAGGGCGGCAAAATAGTCCGGATAATCTGCTGCCGCCAGCCGCGCACCGCTTTCATGGCACCCCGTCGAACGGTGCACCAAATCCCGGCACTCGATGGCGGCCTGCGCCTCGTCAAACAGCCACAGGCTCACCCGCTCCACTCGCAAAGCCTCGGCGATCTGGGCGGTGGCATGGCGGAAAAACGCCTGCGCATCCTCGCCCTCATGATCCCGCATGGCCAGCAGCGCGGTCTGGAACCGGGCGGTCCGCTCCCGCTGCTCGCGCTCGAAGCGCTCCACCTGGCGCGCATCAGTCACGTCACGAAAGACCAGCACCACGCCACGGATGCGCCCGGTCAGGTCCCGGATGGGAGCGGCGCTGTCCTCGATGGCCCGCTCGGTGCCATCACGCGAGATGATCACGGTATGGTTGGCCAAGCCGTGGATTTCTCCGGTGGCCAGCACATCATCCACCGGAATGACCGCAGGCTGGCGTGTTGCCTCATTGATGATGCGGAAGACTTCCTCGATGGGCCGCCCCAACGCCTCGGCCTGCGTCCAGCCGGTGAGTGTTTCCGCCACGGGGTTCATCCGTGTGACCTTGCGCTGCGGATCAGTGGCCAGCACGGCGTCGCCAATGGAGTGCAGCAAGACGGCCAGGCTTTCCTCACTGTGCCGCAGGGCCGCCGCCGCCGCCCTCTCCGCCGTCACATCACGCGCAGTGGCGTAGAGAGTGCCGTCCTGCTGCGGCATGGTCCGCCACGCCAGTGTCCGCCACGAACCATCCTGGCACTGATAGCGGTTTTCAAAATGCAGCGTTGGCTGGCCGGTGCTGAGTTTGCCCACTTCGGCCAGCGTGGCGGCCTGGTCGTCAGGATGCACGAAGTCGAGGAATGGCCGCGCCATCAGCTCCGCCGCGCTCCAGCCCAGCGCCGCTGTGAAGGCGGGGTTGAGGCGTTTGAAATAACCGTCCGTTTTGGCAATGCAGAGCAGATCCAGCGAGAGGTCGAAGAAGCGGTCGCGCTCCGCCGCCGCGCGCTTTCGCTCCGTGATGTCCCGGACGACGCCAAGGAAACCGGTGATGCCACCTGTCTCATCACGCATGGCGGTGATGGTGAGCAGGACGGGGAATTGCGAACCGTCTTTGCGCACATAAGTCCACTCGCGCGTTTCCGCCTGCCCCAGCCGGGCCTTCGCCACAAAGACCTCGAAGCCTGGAGTGACCACCTGGTTCAATTCCTGGGACACTTCCGCCGCCCGCGCCACCACCTCCGCCTCGACGTGAAAGATGCCGGGGCTGAGTTTGCCCAGCAACTCGTCCGCTGTGTAGCCCAGCATTCGCCCGGCCTCTGGATTGAACAGGCTGATGACACCCTCCGGCGTGGTGGAGATGATGCCAGCGCCCGCGCTGCTGAGCACCGCCTGCTGGAAAGCGGCGAGACGTTCAAGTTCATTTTGCGGCACAGAAGTAGAAGTCACGCAGGGAGGGGGATGGCCATTTACGGCCTCTTTAATAAAGTTCTTGCCCGGAAGTCAGGCGCGCGTCAGCGGCTGCGTCCGGCTGGCAAATGTCACCGTCATTTCCAGATCCGACCCGTTGCCGGTAAGGATCTTCACCTCCGTGATGCTCACAAAGTCGTCTCCCAGCTTCAGGAAGCCGGCCTGGGATTTCAGTTCCATCAGCTTCGGCAGGCCCGGTTTCGCCCGGCCCGCCAGTCGGAACGCGCAGCGCCGCCGCTGGGCATCCGGCGTGGGGAAGAAAAACACACTTCCCTCGGCGATGAGCTTCCGGTCCCGGCCAAACACGGCCGCCGGCCATTCCTTCATCTCATGGATGTTCTTCAGGTAGCGCTGTTCAAATTTGCGGATGGTCATCGGGGTGCTGCACACAACGGCGCGGGGGCACAAACGCAACTAAGCCTGTCCTTATTCCTGCCTTCCATCATTCCACATTCGTCATTCTCAAAGTCTCAAAGTCACCCCGTCTCCGCCCTCCTCCTCTCCCCTGTCACGCATCGTCACCTGCCTCTTTCCTGTCAGCCAGTTGCAGCCTGACATCGTTTCTCACTTTTGAGGCCAATCAGGCGCTCCAAGAGCATTTCCAGGGGTGAAAACCGAATTTCCATACCTGGTTCTGGCCGTACCATGCATGGTACTGACGCTACCATGGATGGTACCGGCGCTACTTTGCATGGTACTGGCGTTTCCATGGATGGTATCGGCGCTGCCTTGCATGGTTCTAGCGTTTCCATGGATGGCTCTAGCGCGACCAAAGATGGTGCTGGTCTCACCCTCTTTTGTTTTTGGCCGAGCACAGACGGCGCGCAGAAATAGTTGCCTCTGTAATGCGCAGGCATTCAATGAATTAGGCAAAAGAGCCGAGGATGGCAAAATATATTTGTTGTTTCCTAGTCAATAATTGAATTAAAACACGGCCCGACTGGCAACGAATGTCACCTAGTGTGGCTCGGCCCTTCCGGGTGCCACGCCACATCCAACGACCAACCCACGGGACGACGGCAATGGCGTATTTCGGGCAAGCGCAGTTCGATAGTTCAGCGCGCTTCGATGAAGCTCCGGTGCCACCTGCTCCCACCAAACGAAAGCATACCATGGCCAGAGCTAAACTCGGAATTGACGGTAAAAACCCGGAGCAACTCTTTGCTTACTCCACGAACCTCATCGCCACCATCGCCTTGCCTGCGGGGGTGGCCATCTACGCCACGCCGGAGCCCAGCGTGGTGGATTTCAACCTGACGCACAATGCGCTGGGGACGGGCATCAACCTGATCGCCTCATTGGAGTCAGCACTGGAAGCCGCGCGGGCGAATCTGCCAGTGCTGGTGGAGAATCACGAGGACAGCATCCGCGACCGCGCCGCCTACGTGGATGAAACGAGCGAGGGTGATCCGACCAAGATCCCGCTGAGCGGCTTTGCCGTGGCAGGCACCCCCGGCACGCCCATCGGCCCGCTGACCGCGCCGGAAAACGTGACGGCGGTGATGAGCAACTTCCCCGGCGTGGTCAAAACCGCCTGCAAGCCAAAGGACGGTGCCAAAACCTACCTCACGGAGTGCCGCGAACACATCGACGGCACGGCATGGGTGCAATGCAGCGTCGGCCCGCGCAAATCAGACAACGGCGGCCTGACCAGCGGCAAGAAGTACGCCTTCCGCATGGCCGCCGTGGGCGCGGCAGGCACAAGCCCCTGGAGCAGCGAAATCGTCTGCATGGCACCGTGAGTTAAGAGAGACTTGGAGAAACGCTGCGCGGGAGACTTGGAGACTCGCTTCGCTCGGGAGAAGTTCTCCTCTCCAAGTCTCCCAGTCTCCACGTCCCCCTAGTCTTCAACCATCATGCCCTACGACCCCAACTTTCCTGCCGATCATGCGCTGATCGAAGCCCCGCCATTTCGCGGCCAGTTCAACGGCCTCAAAGACCTCATCGACGCGATCCAGACAATCACGGCGGCTCAAGTCGATGCCACCAACACGCTGCCTGCGGGAGAACCGGCGGCGGTGACGCTCAGCGTGGTGGGTGGCACGATCCAATTCACGTTTAGCATCCCAACTGGGCCGCAGGGCAGCAGCGGCAGCGATGGCGGCCAGGGTCAGCAGGGAATCCAGGGTGAGCCAGGCCTGCCGGGCGCTCCCGGTGAGGTCTCGCTCCAGCAGCTCACCTACGCCATCTCCACCACCAGCAGCAACAGCAACAACGTGGCCACGCTCGGGATAACAGTGAGCGATCCACCCACGCAGAGCGAGGTACAGCAGATCGCGGACAAGATGGATGAGCTGATCGTGATGCTGCGGCGCTGATGCATGCCTGAAGCCGTCCCCCGCCATGCGAGGCATTTCTCTTTCGTCAAAATTCTCTGCGCCTGTTGAGTTCCTAAGGTTTGACAGGGCGGCTCATCCGCTGAGAATCAGCGCGCAATGAGCAAGCCGGAGCCAGAACCAGACATTCCGATCCCGGAAGACGTGAAGAAAGAGAAAGGCCTGTGGGAGAAAACCCGCAAGAGCCTGATCGAGCGTCTGAACAACTGGGAGGACCAGAAGACGTGGAATGAGTTCTACCAGACCTACTGGCGCCTGATTTTCAGCGTCGGCACCAAGGCGGGCCTCACCCGCGAGGAAGCATTCGACGTGGTGCAGGAAACCGTCATCGCCATCGCCCGTCAGGTGCAGAAGGGGCAGTACGATCCGCGCGCCGGCTCGTTCAAGGCCTGGCTGCTGCAGATGACGCGCTGGCGCATTCTCGATGTGTTCCGCGCCCGCAAGCGCCAGCCCTCCCTCGCGGACCAGGGCAATGCCGACAGCGAGGACACCAGCGGGCAGGTGATCGACCGCCTCTCCCAGGACAAGGACAACATGCTGGAGAAAATCTGGGACCGCGAATGGCGTGACAACATCACCGCCGCCGCGCTCGAACGCGTGAAGGCCAAGGTTTCCCCACGGCAATTTCAAATTTTCGACTGCTACGTGATGAAGGGCTGGGGTGTGAAGAAGACCTCCGAAGCCCTCGGCATCAACGCCGCCCAGGTCTATCTGGCCAAGCACCGCGTCGGGGCTCTGGTAAAGAAAGAAGTTCAGGGGCTTGAGAACACGATGCTTTAGTGGGAGACTTCCGGGCGCTTGCGCTGGCTGAACAGGCCAGGGCATGCCGCCCCCCTCCTCCCACGCCAGCTTCATGAGCGATCCCGCCGTCCTGCCAGCCGCACCACCTCCCCCGTCCGAGATCGCGGACGAGGAAGCTGACGTGCCGTTGCTGGCCGGAGCAAACGACGAGGACGGGGAATCATCACCGCCGACAGACTCTGCCAGCATGGAGCTGCCCGCGCCGCCGATCGCCCCGCCCACGGCCCAGCAGAAGGTGAAAAGCCGTGACAAGAACGGTCCGCCCTCACACCGCGATGACATCGTCATTCCCGACTACACATTGATCAAACGCATCGGCTCCGGTGCCTACGGTGAAGTGTGGCTGGCACAAAGCGTGACCGGAGCGCTGCGCGCGGTGAAGATCGTCTGGCGCGAGGATTTTGAACTCACACGCACCTTCCACCGCGAGTTCCAGGGCATCCAGCAGTTCGAGCCGATCTCCCGCGGCCATCCATGCCTCGTGCATATTTTGCACGTCGGCTGGAATGAAACGCGCGGCTTCTACTACTGCGTGATGGAGCTGGCCGATGACGCGGAAGAAGGCGCGAACATCTCCAGCACCCAAACTTACGTCCCGCGCACACTCACCACGGACATGAAGCGCCACGGGCGGCTGGACCCGTTCTTCTGCCGTGATGCCGGCGTGTACATGGCCGACGCGCTGCATTACATGCACAATCACGGCCTCACCCACCGTGACATCAAGCCCTCGAACATCATCTTCGTCGGAGGTGTGTGCAAACTGGCGGACATCGGCCTCGTCGCCGCGTTCGGGGAGCGCACGTTCGTCGGCACTGAAGGTTTCGTGCCGCCCGAAGGCCCCGGCACGCCGCAGGCGGACATCTACAGCCTGGGCAAGGTGCTCTACGAGATGAGCAGCGGCAAAGACCGCATGGAGTTCCCCGAGGTGCCGGACAATCTCTCCGATGAAGAATGGCCCTTCTGGCTGGATCTCAATCGTGTCATCTGCCAGGCCTGTGAATGCGATCTCACGCGCCGCTTTGCCACCGCAGCGGAGTTTGCAGAATCACTCCAGCATGTGGGTGACAAAAAGCCGGAGAACTTCATCCGTCGTTTCAGCCGCGCGGCCATCATCACCCTGCTCGCCTCATTCACCGCCGCCAGCGGCCTCGTGATGGCGAAGCATCAGCGCGAATGGGCCTATGACATTCCGTTGCCGGTCAAACCGCAGCCAGTGCTTCCCGCGCGTCCCCAGCCGCCCACACCGGGCAAACCGTGGCAGAACCGGCTCAAGCAGTGGTTCACGTACAAACAGGACCGCCATGTCGCCGATCTGCCGCTAAACGCGGATCTGTTCCGCACCTTCCTCGACGCCACTTATGGCGCCGCCGAGTACGAAGTGACTCCCGTCACAATGCCGGACAAGACCACGCTGTACGCTGCCGTGATTCCCAAGGACGAGGCTGACGCATTCTGCGCCTGGATGACCGCGATGGAACGCCAGTCCGGCCGGCTCGATACCGACCACGAATACACCTGGCGTTTGGCGAACATCCCCCTCATGCCGGGTGCTTCCAAACCCAAGCCCGGCCACAGTGCCATCCGCTGTGAGATCATCAGTGTGAAGTTCGGCAGCCTGAACATTGCCAGCACACCCGCAGGCGCGGACGTGTTTGATGGTGAGCGTCTCATGGGCCGCACGCCGCTGTCGCTGCCCAAAGTGCGCGCGGACAGCTTCAACTACGAAGTCCGGCTGCCCGGCTACAAACCGGACGCGGCCACCGGCAAGCTCAAAGAAGGTCAGAGCATCAGCTTCAATCTGCGCCTGAAAGCCACCGGCTCCGTCGTCTTTGGCAAGCCATGGCAAAACAGCCTCGCCATCAAGTTTGTGCCGCTCGGTAAGGCCATGCTCGCCAGCACCGAAACACGCCGCAAAGACTTCGCCGAATTCGCCAAAGCCACGAATCAGCCGCCCATCGATGGCCGTGTGCTCGATGCCAGCCCCGATTTTCCCGTCACCATGGTCAATCGTTCCGAAGCGGAGCAGTTCTGTCGCTGGCTGACCGATCGCGAACGCGCGCAAGGCCTGCTCGAACCCGACCAGGAATACCGCCTGCCCACCGATGACGAATGGAGCATGGCCGCCTACCTCTCCCGTGAAGTGGGCAAAACACCCGCCGAGCGCAGCCTGAAAATCGAAGGCATCTACCCTTGGGGCTTCATCTGGCCGCCTCCGGCCAAATCCGGCAACTACCTCGACAAAACGGCCGACAGCACCGGCAAGAAAGCCATTCCCGGTTACACCGATGGCGCTGCCGAGGCATCGCCCGTCGGCTCCTTCCGCGCCGATGGCCGTGGTTTGTTCGATCTTTCCGGCAACGTGTGGGAATGGGTCTCTGATCCTTGGAAGGACATGCCGGACCTGGGCGTGCTGCGCGGCGGATCATTCACCACCGCCGAGCGCCAGGAGCTTCTCGCCTCCTTCCGCCGTCAGGCGAATGCCGCCGACCGCCACCCCGATGCCGGGTTCCGCCTGCTGCTCTGGAACATCGGCCAGATGGCACGTGCAGATGAGGATTGAGGCCGCCTCTTTTGCGGGAATAAGCAATCTTCGCCCCCTCTCCCACGTATCAGCAACCCCAACGCCATGAAACTCCGCCTCGCCCTCTTTTCTGCTCTCCTCGCCGCCATCTGCATCGTAAATGCCGAGGACAAACCCAAATCTGACCCCAAAGCCATGCCCAAGCCTGAAGTCGTGAAGTCTGAAGACGATTGGAAGAAACTGCTCACGCTCGAACAATTCGAAGTGACTCGCGGACGCGGCACCGAGCGTCCCTTCGGCAAGATTTATGAGGAATTTGAGAAGCAGGGAGAAGGCACCTACTACTGCGTGTGCTGCGGCGCCGAGCTCTTTACCTCCAAGGAAAAATTCCACTCCGGCTGCGGCTGGCCGTCCTTCTATGATTCGTCCAAGGCCAAGGGCGTCCTCGAAAAAGTGGACATCAGCCACGGCATGCGCCGCGTCGAGACCGTCTGCAAACGCTGCGATGCCCACCTCGGCCACGTCTTTGAAGGCGAAGGCTTCAAGACCCCCACCGACCGCCGCTTCTGCATCAACGGCGTCGCCCTGAAATTCGTCGCCAAAGGCGGCGAAGCCCCCAAACTCCTCGAAGTCGCCTCATCTGAAGTGCAGAAGAAAAAGGACGAAGTCGCCAAAGAAGGCGGCGTCGAGCCGAAGAAGTAAACGGAGCGTGGAATTTATTCCGCAGCAGGTCGTCGGAGATGACGGCGCTCAAATAGAATTCGGCGTAATGATGTTTGGCGGCGTGCTGCGGGCTGAAGCCCGCGCTCCCTGCTTCACATCTTCCCCGTTTTCACGAAGTCGATGATCTTCCGGTCATCGTCCCCTGCCGCCCACGTCACACGCAGAAAATCCGCCGGGTGCAGCTTGTGCTCTTCAAAGAACGCACGATCTCCTCCGCAGCCAAACATCGTGTCCGGGTCCATCTCGCCCTTCAGCTTCGCCCGTGCCTTCACGATCAAGCGTGGCAGCCACGGAATCCCGTCCACCATCGCCGGTTTGGGGGGCAGCTCACTCGGCGACACGATTTTGCCGCTGCGTTTGCCGTTTTGCACCACGCGGAAGTAATCTCGTCGCACCGCCGCGACGAGCAGCGCCGTTTCCAGCGTCGGCCCCTCGGCTCCATAGCGACAGTGATCGTCCACAAAGTCGAAAAACTCATGCGTCGTGTAGCCGATGCCATCCAGAAACGCCTTGTCCGCCGCCGTGAACCACTTTGTTCCTTTCGAATCCCCTCCCCGATGCAGTTTCACGCAGCGTTCGAAGAGTTCGCGGAAAGTCGTGTCCCAAGTTTGATCGTTCATCGTTCCCGAAACTAGCGGTGCCTCAGGGAGCGTCAAACTTTCGTGCGCAACCATTCCACACCTCCCGTGGTTTACAGCGCTCATGACCCTCGCTAGCATGGCGCTCACACTGCCAGCCTACCTCATGCCCGAACCGGAACGGACCGCTCCCATTTCCCCGCCGCAGGCTGCCGCCGACGGCGTGGAGGAGTCTTCCGATCAGGAAAGCGTCCGGCTCATGCTTCGCGTCAAAGAGGGCGATGTGAAAGCATTCGAGCGTCTCGTCGAGCTGCATCAAAGCGCCATCATCGGCACCTGCGCACGCATGCTCAACAACATCGACGACGCGCACGACATCGCGCAGCAGGTCTTCATCCGCGTCTGGCGCAGCGCCCCGCGTTACGAGGTCACCGCCAAGTTCACCACCTGGCTCTTCACCATCACCCGCAATCTCGTCTTCAACGAAACACGTCGCCGCTCCCGCCGCAAGGAGGTCAGCATGGAGCAGGAAAACGAGGACGATCCGCCGAAGCACTTCGCCGATCACAGCATCCTGGGTGCCGATCACATCACGCAGCAGGCCGAGCTTGAGCAAGCGCTCGACAAAGCCATCGCCGCCCTGCCCGAAAAGCAGCGCCTCGCCGTCATCATGCGCCGCCACGAAGAGCGCCCCTATGAGGACATCTGCGCCGCATTAAAGATGTCCCTCCCCGCCGTGAAGAGTCTCCTCTTCCGCGCCCGCACCGAACTCCGCAAACACCTCGCCGCCTACCTCGGCGAGGATGTGAAGTAAAGTGGTCCGCACACTCCGTGTGCGGTCTGGTCAAGCACCGCTTGCAAAAGCTGCGCCAGACCTACGACCACTTGTCCAGCTCACAAACCGCATCCCCAAGCCCAACGGGCTTGCGTCATCCAGCCCAAGGGTGCCGAGCCTCGGCGAGTGCTCCCTTGGGTTCACCCCCAGCGCTCCTTTTCCCCCAAGGCCGAACACCAACGGTGTTCCGTCCACCGCCGCCGCACCCCATATCTCCGCGATAGCGCACTCCGCATACCTGCGTACTCTCCGCCCTCGCATGAAATCCATCCTGCTCGCCCTCCTCGCCCCCGCGTTCGCCATCGCCGCTCCAAAGCCGCTTTTCCAATCCAAGGTCATCGACGAAAAGACGCCGAACCACAGCGTCGAGATCGACGTCGATGTCAGCAACGCGAAAGAACTCTTCCTCGTCGTCACCGATGGCGGCAACGGCTTCGGTGCCGATTGGGCGGACTGGGCGGAGCCGCGACTCCTCCTGGCCGATGGCAGTGAGAAAAAACTCACCGAGATCGAGTGGAAGTCCGCCCAAGCCGGTTTCGGCGACGTGCGCGTCAATTCCAACGTCAAAGGCGGTGAACTGCGCTCCGCAGGCAAAGCCATCGAATACGGCATCGGCACCCATGCCAACAGCGTCATCACCTTCAACCTCCCCGCAGGCGTGAAACGCTTCAAAGCACGCGGCGCACTCGATGAAGGCGGCACGAAGCAGGGCGGCGGTACCAGCGTCGAGTTCCGCGTTTACACGGAGAATCCCGGCCCGCTGAAAGCCAGCGCCGTTGCGGGAGCCTCGCACGAGCCTGCGGACTCCACCGAGCAGCTCGACGTGCATCCTGAACTCGTGGTCCAGCTCTTCGCCAGCGAGCCGATGATGGCCTCGCCCGCCAGCATCGACATCGACGCGCGTGGCCGCGTCTGGGTCTGCGAGGTCGTCAATTACCGCAAGCACAACGGCGAACGCGCCGAGGGCGACCGCATCCTCATCCTCGAAGACACCGATGGCGACGCGAAGGCCGACAAATCCACCGTCTTCCATCAGGGCCGCGATGTGGACAGCGCCCACGGCATCTGCGTGCTCGGCAACAAAGCGCTCATCTCCTGCGGCGACGATGTGTTCTGGCTCATCGACGACAACGGCGACGACAAAGCCGACCGCAAAGAACTCATGTTCACCAAGATCGGCGGGGCGCAGCACGACCACGGCATTCATGCCTTCCACTTCGGCCCTGATGGCCGCCTCTACTTCAATTTCGGCAACGCCGGCAAACAGCTCTGCGACAAGGACGGCAATCTCATCACCGACATCCACGGCGTGAAGTGCACCAATCAAAACAACCGCCCCTACCAGCAGGGCATGGTCTTCCGCTGCGAGCTGGATGGCAGCAACGTTGAGGTGCTCGCCTGGAACTTCCGCAACAACTGGGAAGTCGCCGTCGATAGCTTCGGCACCCTGTGGCAGAGCGACAACGACGACGACGGCAACAAAGGCGTGCGCATCAACTACGTCATGGAGTTCGGCAACTACGGCTACTCCGACGAAATGACCGGCGAAGGCTGGCAGATCCCGCGCATCGGTTGGGAAAGCGAGATCCCACAGCGTCACTGGCATCAAAACGACCCCGGCGTCGTCCCGAACATGCTCATGACCGGCGCAGGCTCTCCCACCGGCATGCAAATCTATGAAGGCGATCTCCTCCCCAGCGTCTTCCACGGCCAGCCGATCCATTGCGATGCCGGACCGAACGTCGTCCGCGCCTACATCACCCAGCCCGACGGTGCCGGTTACAAGGCCGAGATCGTCAACATCCTCGAAGGCACCAAGAACCGCTGGTTCCGCCCCAGCGATGTCGCCGTCGCCCCCGATGGCTCTTTAATTGTCGCCGACTGGTACGATCCCGGCGTCGGCGGCCATGGGATGGGCGATGTGACGCGCGGGCGGTTGTTCCGCGTGACGACGAAGGCTGCTCTGAAATATCAAATCGCTGATTTCAAATTGGACACCGTTGAAGGCGCTGTGGCGGCTTTGAAGTCTCCGAATGAGGAGCAGCGTTACCTCGCGTGGAAGAAGATCGAAGAAATCGGCTCCGAAGCCGAGCCTGAGCTTTATAAACTCTTCGACGACAAAAAATCACTCCCGCAGCATCGCGCTCGGGCGCTGTGGCTGCTTGCTGGTCATGAATGGGAGCGGATCAATCCCGGTGCCGACAAACCGAACCCGCATGACCTGACTCTGCCCGACTCGCTCACGAAAGCCCTCGCCGACACCGCCCCCAACATCCGCATCACCGCCATCCGCGTCGCTCGTCGTCTCGTCCAGCAAGCGCATCCCGAAATGCTGCGTGAGGTGATCGCTAAGGTCGTAAAGGATGCTTCGCCTGCGGTTCGCCGCGAAGCGGCGATTGCGCTGCGATTTGATGTCAGTGATCGGTCGAATACACTTTGGGGACAACTTGCACGAAAACATATTCGACCTGATCGCTTCATGTCAGAAGCCATGGGAATTGGAGCGGAGAAGTGCTGGCCTGAACGACTGGCCTCGACATCCACAGGAGAAGCACCTGAAATATCCGAAGCATTTGAATCAGCAATGGTTGATTTAATGCTTCGAGCCCGCGGAAACAATATCCCGAACATCCTGGCTAATGCATTAACAGATCCTGCGGATAGCGGATATAAATTGGCTAACCGGAATGGTGTAAGATTTCTTCGAAGCCTTCAGTTCCAACCTGCAACGGCCTCTAGTGAAGTAGCCAGGGCCGCTTTGACCATCTTTCTCAAAGCCGATGCCGAAACCGCCCTCGCCTCCACCGCACTGCTCGACCGCAATGTCATCGCGTCCAATCCCGAGGCCAAGGCGCGGCTTGATTCACTCCTAAAGCCCGTCATCGGCAAACCCGAATTCATCGACCTCGTGCAGCGGCTCAATTTGACCGGGTTCGAGCAGGAACTCGTCGATTACATCACCGCGCATCCCGATGCGGGCGAGTCCATCACCGCCGCACGCATTCTCGCCGCGAACACCGGCAAGACCGTGGCCTTCCTCACAAAGGCGGACGCCGCATCAGCGAAGAAGCTCGTCGCCGCGCTCGGCAAGGTCAGCGACCGGCCCAGCGTGGCCGTGTTGAACCAGGCCTTCTGGCCCGAGAAGCGCGACGACGTGCGCCGCAGCATCGTCGAGGCCCTCGCGCTCAGCAGCGAAGGCGGACGCGCCCTGCTGAAATGGCAGAGCGAGAAAAAACTGCCCGACACCGTCAAAACCACCGCCGCGCTCGCCCTCAGCCGCAGCACCGATGCCGGCCTGCGCAATCAAGCCGCCACCGAACTCCCGCTGCCCGCCGCCCTCGGCGCCGAGAAATTCCCGCCGCTCGCTGACTTGATGAAGCTCAAAGGCGATGCCGCCAAAGGCCAAGCGATGTTCATGCAGGCCGGTTGCGTGGCCTGCCATCAGGTCAAAGGCCAGTTCATCAACTTCGGCCCCGACCTCACGCAGATCGGCAACAAGCTGAGCAAAGACGGCCTCTTCACCGCGGTGCTCTATCCCAGCGCTGCTGTGGAGCACAGCTTCGGCGGCCTCACCGTTACCACGAAGGAAGGTCAAACCGTCCTCGGCTATGTCGTGAGCGAGACCGACGTCGAACTGACGCTCAAAATGGCCGGTGGTGCCACGCAGGCGATCAAGAAGACCAGCATCGTCAAAAAGGAGGAGATGAAGGACTCCCTCATGCCCCCCGGCCTCGCAGCAGCCATTGGCCCGCAAGGCCTGGCCGATCTCGTCGCCTACTTGCAGACGCTCAAGTAACGCAACGCCCCGCCGCATGGAGCGCGAGTATGGCTTTAGCCTACTCGCCACTTGTCAGTCCCAGCGCCAACGCATCACCGAAAAACAGGCGAGTAGGCTTCGCCATACTCGCGCGCCTGCAACTTCGCACCTTCCCCATCGTTTCACCCGCACCATGCGCCTGATCCTGCCACTCCTCCTCGCCTTCTCACTGCCCGCTTTGGCCCAAAAGGGCGACAAGAAGAAGCCCACGATCAAACTGACCGATGCCGAGGTCACGACGAAGGAGATCGTCTATAAAACCACGCCGCAGGGCGAACTGAAGCTGCACGTCTTCTCTCCAGCGGGCGAAGTTCAAATTGCGGCCCTGCGCCCATGCATCGTGTTCTTCTTCGGTGGTGGTTGGAAGAGCGGTTCTTACCTGCAATTCGTCCCGCAGGCCGAATACCTCGCCAGCCGAGGCATCATTGCCATCAGTGCCGATTACCGCATCGCCAGCATCCACAAAACGACACCGGACAAATGTGTCGAAGACGCTAAGAGCGCGATCCGCTGGGTGCGTGGCCACTCCACCGAACTGGGCATTGATCCTGACAAAGTCATTGCCGCTGGAGGTTCCGCCGGCGGCCATCTCGCCGCCTGCACGGCGCTCGTCACGGCCTACGACGCTGAATCCGACGACAAATCCATCTCCGCCAAACCGAACGCGATGGTGCTCTTTAATCCCGCGTTGAACATCGCCACGCTGTTCAAGCAACGCGAAACGGGCGACAGCCCGATCACGCTCGACATCGCCGAGGCCATCACGCCGAACAACTTTGTCAGCAAAGACACGCCTCCGGCCATTCTGTTCTTCGGCACCGCCGACAAACTTAAGGTTGGCGGCGATGAATATGTGAAAAAAGCCACCGAGCTCGGCCTGCGGGCCGAGATGTGGTCCGCCGCCGACATGCCGCATGGCTTTTTCAACAAGGAGCCGTGGATGCAAGTCACGGCAAAGAAGATGGACGAGTTCCTTGCTTCGCTCGGCTACCTTGGCGGCGAACCGCTCATCAAGGTGCCAGACGGTGCGCCTGAACTGAAGCGAGAGAACTGAGATCGATACCAAATCACCCCTCACCCTAACCCTCCCCCCTAAGGGGCGAGGGAACCAGAATCTCCCCCTCTCCCCGCCGAAGAATTCATTTCATCCAACGGTTCTTCGGGGAGAGGGCCGGGGTGAGGGGCGTTGGTAGATTGCCGAATCGCCTCATCCCTTCATCTTTCCCCACATGCTCACCGACTCCTCCCGCGCCGCCGACTTTCCCAGCCTCCACGGCATCCACTACCTCAACACCGCCGCCGAAAGCATCCCGCCGCTCTGTGTGAATGAAGCGGTGGCCGAATACATGCAGCACAAATCGCTGGGCATGCGCGGGCGCGACTTTCATTTCCCACGCGTCGAGGAATGCCGCGAGATCACCGCCAATCATCTCGGACTCGCCACGGACGAGGTTTCCTTCTGCTCGTGCAGTTCCGAAGCCTACAACCTGCTCGCCAACGCCCTGCAACTCACGCCAAAGGACGAAGTCGTCGTCACCGATCTCGATTTCCCCGCCGGTGCCACGCCCTGGCTTACCGCGCCGGAAGCTTCGCGACCTGTCACCAGGCTGTGGAAGAATAGCAATGGCGCCCTCAACCTCGTTGACCTCGCATCCTTGCTCAACGAACGCACCGCGCTGGTGCAGGTCAGCCTCGTGAGCTTCTACAACGGCCACCGCATCGCGTTTCCCCGCCTTCGCGACATGATTCGTCTGCTCGCACCGCAGGCGCTCATCGCCGTCGATGTCACGCAGGCGCTCGGACGTGTCGCGCTCGACTGCCAGGACGCGGACATCCTCATCTCCAGCACGCACAAGTGGACGCTCGGCATTCACGGTGGCGGCATCATCGGCATTCCGAAAAAATCCGCCGCACGTCTCACCACCAGCGCCGGCGGCTGGTATCACATCGCAAATGCCTTCGATGCCGACCGCTTTGAAAGCGCCCGCATCAAGCCCGGCGCGCTCAGTTTCTCCGTCGGCATGCCCAGCTTCGCTGCTCTCTACGCCTTGAATGCCTCGCTGCGCTATCTCGATGCCATTGGCGTCGCCAGCATCGCCGCGCATGCCGATCCTCTCGTCGCGCGCGTGCATGCAGGTTTGAAGGAGCTGGGCATCACGACGTTGTGTGCCGCGCAGCCCGACTGCTCCAGTGGCATCGTTGCCTTTCGCCACGAAAACACAGCGGCGATCAACGATGCCCTGCTCGCCCAGAACATCCACGTCATGCACCAGGTCGGCCGCATCCGCATCGCCGTCCACGGCTACAACACGGCAGAGGACATCGAGAAGCTGCTGGCAACGCTGCGTTGCGCGCTCTAAATAGCGCCCGCCACCGAACCTCACGCATCTCTTGGACTGGGAATCACCAAAACTCCTCCTGCTCATCCTGCCCGCAGTCGCGCTGCTGCTGTGGATCGAGTCGCGTTCATCGCATCCGATGTCCGGTTTGCGCAAGCGGCTGCTGCTCGTGGCGCGTGCCATTGGCGTGATGCTGGCGCTCGCCGCACTGGCGGGTCCGGCGCGTGTGACACAGACGGGCCGGAAGGCGTTGGGCATCGTCGTGGATGCCAGCCAGAGCATGGGCACGGAAGGATTGGCCAAATCCCTCGCCGAAGCCGCCCGTGTGCGTTCGGCTCTCGGCAGCGGGATTGATTCGTTTGTCGTCCAACTTGGCTCGCAGCCGGAACTTCTGCCCGAAGCGAGCAACCCGGCGATGCAGATTGAGTGGCAGAAGAAAAACGGCGGCGACAGCCACTACGCCGCCGCCATCGAGTATGCGGAGGCCATGTTTCCTCCCGGAGTGAGCCGCAACATCCTGATCATTGGGGACGGCCACGAGACACGCGGAAGTTTGCTCAATGCAGCACGCGAGGCGGCTGTTTCTGGCATCAAACTGCACGCGCTGCCAGTTTCCGGGCAGCGCAGGCCGGATGCGCGCATGATTGCGCTCACACCGAACCGCACGCGCTTGTTTGAAGGCGCGAGCTTGAGTCTGAAGGCCGTGTTTGAGAGCACCATCGAAGGCAGCGGCACGCTGAAGCTGTACGAAAACGGCATCGAGGTCGAAAAGCGGCCTGTGACGCTCAAACCCGGCGCGACGCAGGAGATCATCTTCACTCGCACACCTTCGACGCGGAACACCTTCCAATACCGCGCCGTGCTGGAGGGCATTCAAGGCGACACGCTGCCTGGAAACGACAGTGCGCTGGCCATCGTGGATGTGCGCGGGCGGTTGCGACTGCTTTACATCGAGTCCGATGCCAGCGAGGCACGCTACCTGATGCAGGCGATGGAAAAGGAGGGCATCGAGCTTGATCTGCGCCAGCCGGGCAATCTCGCGATCACGTTTGATCAACTCGGCGGTTACGACGGCGTCATCCTCTCCGATGTGCCCGCGCATCAGTTGGGCGAGCCGCTCATGAACGCGCTGCGCGATTATGTCGATAAACTCGGCGGCGGCCTTGTGATGCTTGGCGGACCGGGGTCGTTCGGCGTGGGAGGGTATTACCGAACGCCGATTGAAGATGTGCTGCCCGTGCGCTTGAAAGCACCGGATGAAGAGGAGAAACAAAGCGCGGCTGTCGCCATCGTGATGGACCGCTCCGGCTCCATGGCCGGTGAGAAACTCGAAATGGCCAAGAGCGCGGCGATTGCGACGGCTGAAGTGCTCGGACACAACGATTCGCTCGGCGTGTGGGCCTTCGACTCCGAAGCGCACGTCGTCGCGCCGATGACACGACTGACTTCAACGAACGCCGTGTCGGGACAGATCGCCGCTGTGGCCTCCGGTGGCGGCACGAACTTGCAGCCCGCGTTTCAACTCGCCCGTGAGGCGCTGCTGCGAACAAAGGCACGCGTGAAACACATGATCATCCTCACCGACGGTCAGACCGCCGGTGCAGGTTACGAACAGCTCGCATCGCAATGCCGCGGCGAAGGTCTCACCATTTCTACTGTCGCGATCGGCGAAGGTTCGCACGTGGCGCTGCTCCAGGCCATCGCCTCCAGTGGTGCTGGCCAGTCCTATTCCACCATCGATGCCAGCGGCATCACGCGCATCTTCACGCAGGACACGCTCATGCACACGGGCCGCATGATCCGGGAGGAGCCGTTCATTCCTGAACTGAAGGAAAAACACTCCATCCTCGCCGGATTCGAGAAGTGGGACTCGCCCACGCTGCTCGGCTACGTCAAAACCACGCGCCGCACCTCGGCGCAAGTGCCGCTCGTCACTGAAACCGGCGATCCGCTGCTCGCGCACTGGCGTTTTGGCCTCGGCAAGGCGACTGCGTTTACTTCCGATGCGAAAAGCCGCTGGGCCTCACTGTGGATCGCGCGTTGGAGCGGTTACGGACGCTTCTGGTCGCAGGTGCTGCGTGAAACAGCCCGCGCCTCGCAAGGTCGGCTCATGGATTTGTCCGCACGCATGGAAGGTGATGACGCGCGCATCAGCGTCGATCTCCTCGCCGATGCCGGCACGCGGGCGAACAACGCCGTCGTCGAAGCCGAGGTTTTTCATGTGGCCGCCGATGCGCTCGGCGCACCGATGAAGGCCGTGCAAAAGCTCGCGCTGCGGCAGGACGCGCCCGGCACCTACACCAGCGATTTCAAACCGACTCAGGCAGGCGTGTATCTCATCCGCGCCCAATCGGGAGCCGAAATGGTCACCACCGGCCTCATTCACAATCCCTCCACCGAATCCAGTCTCGGCACCGTGAATGAAACACTGCTCCAAGAAGCCGCCCGCATCACCGGAGGCGATTATCTGGTCGATTCATCGCGTCTGCCCAATCTCGAAACCACCAAGGCCGTGCAACACGAAGAACTCTGGCCGCCGCTGCTGCTCGCGCTGCTGTTCATCTTCCTCATCGACACCGCCATTCGCCGCTGGGAGCATGTCGTCGGGTTGTGGCAACTCGTCCCGATTCGCAAGGCCGTTTAGGCCAGCAGCGGTTCGACGCGTTCGCGAATCAGCGCGACCAACTCCGGGTGCATGAACGGGTAATCGTCAGGAATGTCGAGAACGTCGATGCGCAGATCGTGAGCGATGGCTGGGAACTGATCGCGCAACCGCCGCTTGTGCTCGTGTTCCATCACCAGCACCCGATCCGCCCACAACAGCAGCTTTTCCGTGACACGCTGTCGAGCAGAAGCACTGACTCCCGCGCTGCGAACCTCAACACGTGGATCATTTTGATAAACGGCCTCCGCAGTCGGGCTGCGCCATTGGTTGCGGGAGCAGAGGAAGAGAAGGCGGGTCACTTGCGAATGAGCAAACTCTTCCCCGTCATCTCCGCAGACTTCGCCACGCCAAGCATATCGAGCAGCGTCGGGGCGATGTCAGCGAGTTTGCCGTTGTCGACGGTGTAATTCGATGAATCGGCGGCGACGTAGATGCCGTGGACGAGATTCGTGGTGTGCGCGGTGTTGGGGCTGCCGTCGGGGTTGCGCATGAGTTCGCAGTTGCCGTGGTCGGCGGTGATGAAGAGCTTGCCGCCGAGTTCGAGCACTTTTTCGACGATCATGCGCACGCCGAGATCGATGGTCTCACAGGCATGAACGCCCGCCTCGACGACGCCAGTGTGGCCGACCATGTCGGGGTTGGCGTAGTTCATGATGACTGCGTCGTATTTTTCCAAGCGACGCAGCACCTCAAAGGTGAGGTCGGGGGCGCTCATCTGCGGCTTTTTGTCGTAGGTGGGCACTTCTTTGGGCGAAATGGCGAGGTAGCGGTCTTCGCCGGGGTTTGGCTCTTCGACGCCACTGTTGAAGAAGAAGGTGACGTGCGGGTATTTTTCGGTTTCAGCGGCACGGAGCTGCGTGAGACCAGCGGCGGCGATGATCTGGCCAAGGTTGTTGTTCAGGCTCTCGGAAGCGAAAATGACGCGGGCACCGAAGTCGGTGTAGGTGGCGTCGTATTCGGTGAGCGTGTAGTAGCCGGTCTTCGGCGTGACTTCGCGATCGAAGCCCGCGAAGTCGGCCTTCAAGAAGGCATCGCTGAGCTGGCGGGCGCGGTCGGCGCGAAAGTTGAACCACAGAATGACATCGCCATCGCGAATACGCTGCTCGTTGGCGTTCGAGAAGATCATGGGCTGCATGAACTCATCGCCACGCGGGTCGCTCGGATACGCGGCCTGCACGGCGACACTCGGCAAATCGGTGCGGACTTCACCACGACCGAGGACGATGGCGTCCCAGGCGAGCTTGTTGCGCTCCCAGCGCTTGTCGCGGTCCATGGCGTAGTAGCGGCCAATGACGGTGGCGATTTTCGCGCCGCTCGGGGCGAGATCTTTTTCCAGCTTCGCCATGTAGGCAGCACCGCCGGTGGGGGAGGTGTCTCGGCCATCGGTGATGGCGTGGACCATCAAATCGGTGACGCCAGCGGTCTTCGCGGCATTGCAAAGCGCGGCTAGGTGATCCTGATGCGAATGCACGCCACCATCACTGATGAGGCCGAGGAAGTGCAGGCGCTTGCCTTTGGCTTTCTCGAAGGCTTCGACGAGCACGGGCATCGTGGCGAGTTCGCCGTCGCGGATGCTCTTGTTGATGCGGGTGAGGTCTTGATAAACGACGCGACCGGCACCGAGATTGAGGTGGCCGACTTCGCTGTTGCCCATCTGGCCTTCGGGCAGGCCGACATCTTCGCCGCTGGCGCTGACAGTGCCACTTGGGTAGGTGGCGTAGAGGTGGTCGTGAAAAGGGGTCTTGGCGAGCAGCGTGGCGTCGCCATTGGCAACGGCTTGAGCTTTGCCGCCAGGGTTGATGCCCCAGCCATCACGGATAATCAGAACAACGGGTTTTTTGGTCATGGATGAATGGTCAATGGGTCAAGGCGGCTTCGCCGTCAAGGCCGGGTCAAGGCTGCGCCGGTCAAGCGGGCCAAGGAGCACCATTTTGACCACCTTGACCACTACTTGACGAATCCTTGACCTCCCTGCCTTGTTTCCCCCCCGCCCGCGTCAGAACGTTTGCGCTCGGGGCCGACTCGGACTATAAAAGGCCGCCTTTCCACATTTTCGCCGTCATTCCCGTCATGACTTCCGAACTGCACTCCAAACTCCCCCAGGCCGTCATCGCCACCCTCGTTTTCGCTTTGGCGTCCGTGTCATTCGACACGGCATGTGCGGAGGAGAAGCCGGGGTTCTTCAAAAAGCTCTTCGGAGGCGGCAAGGAGGAGACTCCGCCCGCACCCGAAACTAAGCCGGTGCCCAAGCCTGCCCCGACGGTCAAGCCCAAGTCGGAACCGGCCAAAACCACCACGAAGACTCCCGCACCGACGACCAGCAGGCCGCCGCGTGTCATCATCACCACGACCGGCGGAACCAAGAAGAAGGTGGAGCTCAACAAGCCCACGACCGCCCCCAAAGCAGAAACGCCCAAGACACAGCCAGAACCGATCAGGGATGTGACGAAGTCCGTGGCGAAGGACAACGAAGCCCCGATGAAGGGTGAATTCAAAGCCGACGACGATGACAAGACCGCCAGCACGGTGAAACCGGACGCAGTGACGGTGCTTCCCGCCAATGGCGGCTGGGAAATCGTGAAAATAGGCGGACGCGACTACGTGACTGCCGAGAGCATCCGGAACTTCTACAACCCGGTCTATGGTTTCACCACCTTCCGCCTGCAGGGCAATCATTTCTGGCTCGGCTCCTCGAAGCTCATCCTCAAGGCGCAGATCGGTTCGCAGGATCTGCTGATCAACAATATCAAGTTCATCCTGAGCTTCCCGGTGCAGTCCTACAACGGCAAGGTGCTGTTCTCGCGCCTGGATCTGTGCAAGCTGATCGACCCGGTGCTGTATCCCAGCCACATTCAGAACGCCGAGTACTTCGACACCGTGGTCGTCGATGCCGGACACGGCGGCCATGACGCGGGTGCGCGCGGTGTTTACGGCTATGAAAAGGACTTCGCGCTGAAGATGGCGATGTCTGTGCGCACGGCGCTCATGCAGCGCGGTTTCAAGGTCATCATGACGCGCGCCGATGACAGGTTCCTCACGCTGGGCGGACGCGTGGCCATCGCCAACCAGACGCCCAAGAGCATCTTCCTCAGCTTCCATTTCAATTCCGGCGGTTCCGCCGCGTCCGGCATCGAAACCTGGGCTCTGACACCGCAGAGCGCCGCAGCCACCATCCCGCGCGGCGGCGGCTACAATGTGAACGGCGTCACTGGCAACAAACAGGACTCCGCCAACATCGCGCTGGCGACGGCGGTGCATGCGAATGTCATCAGCCGCTTCAAGTTCGTCGATCGCGGCATCAAACGCGCGCAGTGGAGCGTGCTCACCGGCTGCAAACGACCTGGTATCCTGTTTGAGGGCGGTTTCGTCACCAATGCCAAGGAGTGCCTCCTCGTGGCCTCCGACACCTACCGCCAGCAGGTTTCCGCTGCCATCGGTGACGCCGTGGTGAACTACCGCAAGGCGCTCGAAACGGCGATGGCGAAGCGTTGAGCTAAAAGAGCGCGGCCATCCTGGCCCGTTTGGGTGGATGCTGGGATCAGGATGATCCCGCTCCTGCCGGAAGTTCTGCCGCTAGCAGTGCTGCAAGCTCCGCGGTGCTCTCCAGCGTGAAATCGGCCGCCACCTGGGGCTCATGATGGCTCAAGATGCGGATTGTACGTGGCACGCCGGCATTGCGCGCCATTTGTATGTCCCGGTCGTGGTCGCCAACGAGCCAGCTTCGCTTCAAATCGAGGCCATGATCGCTCTGCGCGCACTGAATCATCTCAGGACTCGGTTTGCGGCAGGTGCAGGTGCCGGAGAGATGCGTGCAGGCATAGACACCATCGAAGGCGGCGGTGTGCCGACCCAGTTCTTCCTGCATGCGCGCATGGAGATCGTTCAAATCGTCCTGTGTCATGAGACCTTTTCCCACGCCCTGCTGGCTCGTCACCAGGATCGTGGCGTAACCACGTGAACGGCACAGCGCGAGGGCTTCGGTGATGCCAGGAGCAAAATGGAAATCCTCCCAGCGCAGCACGTAGCCATCGCCAGGTGAAAGGTTGACGACGCCATCACGGTCAAAAAAAACAGCGGGGCGAGGCAGGGTTCCGGTGGGCATGCAGGCGCACGCATAGCCGCTCGGCAGCGGCAGGGAAACACATCTTTGCGGACATCATCACCTCTGATTCGTCATGCAAATGCGCTTAGTGACGGCGCGCTAATCCCCTGCCCCGGTATTCTCATAGTCCACCGCCAAGTTCAGACCCATGAGCACGTAATCATGCGGCTGCGCCTGCATGTCCCGCAGGTAGTCGGGCAGTCGCAGCAGCTCCACGAAGCCGCATTTCATGAAGGACTGCACCGTGTTCTTCCGCTCGCCGTTGAACTCCGCCTCCAGCCGCGTCAGCCCGGCATGGGTGGCCGCCTCCACCAGACCGCCCAACAGCGCCCGCAACACGCCCAAGCCGCGAAAATCTGGGTGAATCAACGCATCCACCATGCCGATGTGCCGTTTCCAGCCTCCGGGCCGCTGGTGCAGCGTCGCATGCCCCACCACCTGACCGTCTGCCAGCGCCAGCAGCGTCAGACGCTTCTCGTAGTTCAGGTCATGGCACCAGGCCTCGATTTCATCCGTGCCGTTCAGACGGTGCTTGAGGAGAAAGCGCTCACCGCTGGGAATGGCGTCATGAAACCGCGTGAACGCCGGTCCATCCTCCTCCTGTAGGGGACGGATCAGCGTCTGCACGCCGTTGGTCAACGTCTGGCGGACAGGGTATTGCTCCAGGGCAAATTCAATCATGGCATGTCAAATCCTCCACTAGCACAGCATCAGGCGTGCCAGAATCTCGATGATGCCGAAAGTGAAAGGAACCGCTTGGGAGCGCTACGTTCCTTCCGGCCAGATGGGAAAGCCATGCACCATCACATTGTCGCCCATGGGACGGACGGTGACGTGATCGAGTTCAATGGATCGTGGCAGCGCCGATCCAGCGAGCGAAGGGCGACCACCACCGCACAACCTGGGCGCGATGTACCAATAAACCTCATCGACGAGTTTTTCACGGAAGGCCTGACCGAGAATGATACCGCCGCCTTCAATCAACACCGTCATCACGCCGCGTTTGCCGAGGTCTTTGAGCACTTCGGGCAGATCCTTGCCGAGCATGATGAGCGTGCGGTCTTTGAACTCATCCGTCAGAATGCGGGAGTGCGGCGGGATCTCGCCGCTGCGAGTGAGAACGACGCGCCAGGGCTGCAGCTTGCCACTCCCCGCACTGCCATCACGCAAGGTGAGTTGTGGGTCGTCTTTCCGCACCGTTTCCGCACCAACGATGATGGCGTCCACGCGCATGCGCAGCCTGCGGCCATGAGCGCGCGCTGCATCGTTGGTGAGCCACTGACTTTCGCCCGCAGGACGCGTGATGCGACCGTCGAGGCTCTGGCCCGCCTTGGCGATGACATACGGCATGCTGGTGGTGATCCATTTGGTGAAGGGCCGGATCAGCGCCTGGCACTCGGCCTCCAGCACACCGCCGGTCACTTCGATGCCAGCGAGCAGAAACATATCACGGCAGCGCCCGGCGTGCTGCGGGTTCGGATCATTCGCGCCATAGACCACGCGTTTGAGGCCTGCGGCTTTGATCGCTTCGGTACAGGGCGGCGTGCGGCCATGCGTGCAGCAGGGTTCGAGCGTGACGTAGATCGTGGCTCCAGGCAACAGCTTGGAATTGGACTGCTGCGCATCCCGGATCGCCTCCACCTCGGCATGCGGCTCACCGGCTTTGCGATGATAGCCCTGACCGATGACCTTGCCCTGCGCGACGACGACGGCTCCCACAGGTGGATTCGGACTCGTCAGACCGACGCCACGCTGCGCCTGATCGAGAGCCTGGTGCATCCAGCGCTGGTCGGGTGTTTCTTTTTTGTCAGTGGGAGGCGGCATGCGGGCATGCATGATAAGCACTGCCGCAGCGCTGAGAAGTAAGAAGTTTATGCTCGCCGCAGATGGTGTGGCGGCATTACTTTGCCGCTGCGGATGAAACTCTCTGAAAAAGCCCTGCTCTATCGCGAACTGGCCAAGTTGGTAAGCGCGGACTTTCATCTCGACCGCTCGATTGACCTTCTGCTCAAGCAGCAGCCTTCACACGCGCGCCAGACCTGGCTGCTAGGCCTGCAACGAGGACTTGGCGAGGGCAAAGGCATCGCCGACTCGCTCACCGCCCACTGCGGCGCCTTTTCCGGCACGCTGGAGTTTGCGCTGATTGATGCAGGTGAGCGCAGCGGGCGTCTCAGCGACGCATTCAGCCATCTGTCGCGCTATTTTGAGGCCTGGGATCTGGCGGTGCGGCAAGCGGTAGGGGCCATGATCTATCCGCTGGTGCTGGCTCATCTCGGCATCGTGCTGCCGGAACTGCCTGCGATGGTGACTGCCTCCATGCAGGGCGAATCTGCTTCACTGCGGGGCGTGTTCATGCCGCTGGCGGTGTTGTGGTTGATTTTGCTGTCACTGTTCCTGCTCTGGCGCTGGCTGTCGCGGCTGGGAGCTGAATCAGCCACCGTGGATGCCTGGCTTGGGCGCATTCCGTTCATCGGCAGTGTGCGCAGGCATTGGGCGCTGGCCCGTTTCGCCCAGGTGTTTCATGCCTGCCTGCTCGCCTCGATGCGCATGACGGAATGCATGTTGCTCGCGGGAGGCGCTTCGCACAGCGGGATGTTACGGCGCGCCTCAGAGGATGCGGCGCAGCGCATTGCCGCCGGGGAAACCATCGCCGGTGCCATGGCGGATGTGCATGGTTTTCCCATGGTGTTTGTGCATGGCACCGCCACAGCGGAGGAGTCAGGCACGCTGGATCATGAGATGAACCGCTGGGCCGCCGCCGAAACCATCGAGGCGGGCGATGCCGTGCAACGTGCGGCGCAATGGCTGCCCAAAATCGCCTACGGCATCGTGGTCGTTTATGTGTCCTACCGCATCATCGCCATGATGGGCGGCTACTACGGCGGGATGATGAAGCAGATCGAGGGGCTTTGAGGGGCGCTTGGCACAAATAAATCGCGATCAGCAGGTGAAAGTGCTTTACGGCATGCTTCAAATGCGCTTTCTGTTCGACCGAACAGCTTTTATTCACTCCCCTACCACCCACGACCATGGCCAGATCCCCCTCCAAAGAATCCGCTGAACCCACCGCCGCCAAGACCGACAAACTCGCCGAAGCACGCGGTCGCAATCTGGATCTCGCCATCCAGCAGATTCAGAAAGACTACGGCGAAGGAGCCATCCTGCGCATGGGCGGCGAAGGCTTGAAGTCCGACATCAGCGTCATCCCCACCGGCAATCTCTTGATCGATCAGGCGCTCGGCACGGGTGGTTTTCCACGCGGACGCGTGGTGGAAGTTTACGGCCCGGAATCCTCCGGTAAAACGACCCTCACGCTCACCGTCATCGCCCAAGCGCAAAAAACTGGCGGCCTCGCCGCCTTCATCGACGTGGAGCACGCCCTTGACCCTGCTTATGCCCGCCGTCTTGGTGTCAAAATGGATGAATTGCTCGTCTCGCAGCCCAGTTCCGGCGAGGAAGCCCTGCGCATCTGCGAAACACTCGTGCGTTCCAATGCGCTCGATGTCATCGTCATCGACTCCGTGGCCGCGCTCGTCACCCGTCAGGAACTCGAAGGCGACATCGGCGACTCCACCGTCGGCGCCCAGGCACGTCTCATGAGCGCCGCGTTGCGCAAGCTCACCGCCATCATCGCCAAGGCACGCACCTGCTGCATCTTCACCAACCAGATTCGTGAAAAGATAGGCGTCATGTTCGGCAATCCTGAAACGACCCCTGGTGGCAAGGCGCTCAAGTTCTACGCCAGCGTGCGCGTGGACATCCGCCGCATCGGCGCCATCAAAACCACCGACGGTGTCGTCACCGGCAACCGCACCAAGGTCAAAATCGTCAAAAACAAGCTCGCACCTCCTTACACGGAGGCCGAATTCGACATCATGTACAACGAGGGCATCTCGAATGTCGGTTCCCTGCTTGATCTGGCAATGGACTTCGAGATTCTGCAAAAGCGCGGCTCCTGGATCAGCTACAAAGGCACCCAGCTCGCCCAAGGCCGTGATGCCGCCAAGGAAGTCCTCCGCAACGACGCCACCGTCTATGCCGAGATCGAAGCCGCCGTGAAAGCCAAGCAGGCCGAGAAAGGCGCTGCTGCGGAGAAGGGTTCGTCGAAAGCCGCGCCAGCCGCCGATGCTGACGAGTGAAGCCTTCTTGACCTGCGTGACTCCATGACCGTCTCCCGCTCGGCTCTCCACGTTTGACTTTCCGCGCCTCTTGCGCCTCCTTTCGCGGTCATTCCGCGATTCGTATGGCTAAACACGGCCAGCAACAGCAGGAAACCTCCGCGAACGAGAACCAGTCGTCCAGCGGAGGCAGGCAGACCATCGTCGAGCTTTGTGACATTTCAGCCTGCGGCCTCGTCTTCTGGTCACGCCAGCGTTTTGACATCGGTGCCGAGGTTCAGGTGCGCATCAAACGTTCCGCCCTGCCACCAGCCCTGCACGCCATGGCAGGGTTGGGACAGAAGTGGGTCATGCTGAAGGGGCTTGTCGTCGCCTGTCCTCCACTGCGCCGCACCGATGGCTCGACCGGCTTCGAAGTTTCGTTGCTCATGGAGCAAGCTCTTGGAGAATGCGTGCAGGCAGCGAAGTTCCGGTCAAAGATGCGCTGGTTCAAGCCATCGCTGCCGGGTTTACGGCGTTTCGGGTTGAATTGAGAGCGCTACACGAACTCAATGCCAAAAAAATCCAGCATCACCTGCCGATAGACGTGGCGTTTGAACTTCGGCACCCAGTCCATTTGAAACTCGGACGGTTTGATCCAGCGAAAGCTGGCAAACTCCTGGTGGGTGGCCGCGAGATTGAAGTCAGTGTCCTTTCCCAGGAAGCGGCACAAAAAGTATGTCTGTTCCTGTCCGCCGTAGATGCCGTATTTCAGCCGCCCCTTCGTGAACGCATAGCGATAACCCTCACGCTTCTGCACGATCTCCAGCAACTCACGTTTCACCCCGATCTCCTCAGCCAGTTCGCGAAACATCGCCTGCTCCGCGTTCTCGCCCTCGTCAATGCCACCCTGCGGGAACTGCCACGCGCCAGGAATGTTGATGCGCTCGGCCACAAAGATGTCGCCGTTCGCCCGCTGCAGGATGGCGGCGACGTTCGGGCGATAGACGATGGCTTCGGCGGGAATCATGGTTTGAAAATCATCACAGGCCGGAAGGATGCCTCATGGAATACCCCTTCGTGGGGCGTGAACGGCTGCTCCAGCGCGGACCGTCGCTGTCGGCGTCACTGTAACCTGTGTCGAGTCGTAATCCGGCCACCTCTAGAAACACATGTCCCTTGCGCGCATACACCGTGATCCATTTGCCCTTGCCACTGCGGCCGTAACTGCGAAAAGCCGATGAAACTGTCGGTTCGTCGAGTTCGCCCGCCGCATGCAGCACATACGACACCGTGCCGGAGCAATCATACGCGCTGTCTTCAAATTTGGCGTGGCCGCCGCCGCGACGATACGGTTTCGTGCAGATGCGGTTGCCCGCTGTGATCGCCCGCAGCACATCGGCCGGCGCATTGGCCGGCGGCACGGCCCGGCCGCCGATGATGACCGCGGTCTTGCCCGGCGCATATTTGTACTCCCAGCGATTACCGGCGCTGGAGCCACATTGGCAGAGCAGCACGCACAGCGGCAGTAGAAGAAGATTCAGGAAAAGTCGCATCATCGCCGCCATCGTATTACGCACTTGTGAAATGACAAGGCACGCAACACTGCCTTGCCTTGTTTTCAAAGCTCCGCCAGAATCGCCCGCCATGCTGAAAAAACTCGTCGCCCCTCTGGTTCTTGCCGCTGTCGTCTGCGTCGCCGCGTTCGCCGCCGCTCCCGCCAAGCGTAAAATTCTCTTCTTCACGAAATCCAGCGGCTTCGAGCACAGCGTCATCTCATGGAAGAACGGCCAGCCCAGCCATGCGGAAAAAGTGTTGCTGGAACTCGGCGCGAAAAACGGCTGGGACTTCGAGTTCTCCAAGGACGGCTCCAAGTTCAGCAAGGATTACCTGAACCAGTTTGACGCCGTGTTTTTCTACACCACAGGCGATCTTTGCAGCGAAGGCACCGACAAGCAGCCGCCGATGTCCCCCGAGGGCAAGCAGGCGCTGTTTGATTATGTCAAAGCGGGCAAAGGCTTCGTCGGCACCCACTCCGCCAGCGACACCTTCCACACCGACAACGAGTCCAAAAAAGGCCCTGAGCGTTATTTGAACCACGGTGACAAGGCTGATCCCTATGTGCGCTTCATCGGCGGCGAGTTCATCAAGCATGGCGCTCAGCAGGTCGCCAAAAACACCGTCACCAACCCCAAATTCCCCGGCTTTGAGAATGTCGGAGCCGAATACGGCTTTCAGGAAGAGTGGTACTCGCTCAAAGACTTCACGCCTGACATCCATGTGCTCAGCGTGATCGACTCCCCAGCCATGACCGGCAAAGAATACGAACGCCCCGCCTTTCCGAGCACATGGGCACGCAAAGAGGGCGATGGCCGCGTATGGTACACCGCCATGGGCCATCGCGAGGACGTTTGGACCAATCCCACCTTCCAAAACATCCTCGTCGGCGGCGTGAAATGGGCGCTGGGCGACGTTCAAGCCGACATCTATCCCAACCTCAAAGAAACCGCCCCCGGAGCGCTCACCAACCCGCCCTACGTCGAGCCTCCACCGCCAAAGCCTGCGAAGAAGTAAGTAGTCCAGTTGCGCCGCAACTGGTCCCTCCTCAGTTAGCCCTTTTCTTTTTAGAGTCCAATTCTGCCCCAGTTGCAGCGCAACTGGGCTACTTTCCAAGCCATGTCAAAGCCACCACCAACTCTCATTGAGGCCGAAATCCTCGACAATAGCCTTTCTGTCACGACTCGGCCCAATCGAGTGCCAGTTACGCCTGGGCTCACCCCCTTGAAAATTCTCATCTGGATCGCCATCTCCGCTCTCGGAGCCGGTTCCGTCGCTTTTTCCGCTTTCCACAAAGGCGAAACGATCAACGCCCTGTGGCTCGTCGTCGCCGGTTTGTGCTCGTTCGCGGTTGCCTATCGCTTTTACAGCAAGTGGCTCATCACCAAGGTGCTCGTGCTGGATGGTCAGCGCGCCACGCCCGCGCACACGAAGCAGGACGGCAAGGACTTCGTGCCCACGAACAAATGGGTCGTCTTCGGCCATCACTTCGCCGCCATCGCAGGGCCAGGACCGCTCGTGGGACCGGTGCTCGCCGCGCAGTTTGGTTATCTGCCGGGCATGCTGTGGATCTTGATCGGGGCCACGCTCGGCGGCGGTGTGCATGACGCCATCGTGATGTTCGCGTCCATTCGTCGCGGCGGCAAATCGGTGGGGCAGATGCTCAAGGAAGAAGTCAATCCCCTCGTCGGCTTCGTGGCGATGGTTTCCGTGCTGGCGATCATGACGATCCTGCTCGCCGTGCTCGGCCTTGTGGTGGTCAAAGCGCTCGCCGAAAGCCCCTGGGGCCTCTTCACCATCGCGATGACGATCCCGCTGGCCTTCATCATGGGCTTCGGTCATACCATCTTCAAAGTCAGCGTGCGAAACATCACCATCTTCGGCATTGTCGGCCTGATTGTCAGTGTGTGGGCTGGGAGCAACCTCAAGGAATGGGGCATCGAGCACTTCTTCGACTACAAAGGCGAGACCATCGCGTGGTCGATCATGATTTACGGTTTTGCGGCCTCGGTGCTGCCGGTGTGGATGCTCCTCGCGCCGCGTGACTACCTCAGCACCTTCATGAAGATCGGCACGGTGGCCGTTTTGGCCGTGGTGGTGATCTGGGTGGCTCCCGAGTTGCAGATGCCGAAGCTCACGCAGTTCATCGACGGCACGGGCCTCGTCTTTTTGGGAACTGTCTTCCCCTTTGTCTTCATCACCATCGCCTGCGGCGCCATCTCCGGCTTCCACGCGCTCATTTCATCCGGCACGACGCCGAAGCTGCTCGACCGCGAGGACCAGATCCGCAGCGTTGCCTATGGCGCGATGATCACGGAAATGCTCGTCGCGCTGATGGCGCTTGTCGCCGCGTGTGCGCTGCAGCCCGGTGAGTACTTTGCCATCAATGCCGGTGCCGCCAAGATCGTTCAAACCGATCCTTCCCAGGCTGCTGCCGTGACCCAGATGATCACCACGGCAGGTTTTCCCGTCACCGTTGCCGGCATGGACAAACTGGCGGCCGACATCGGCGAGAAGACCATGTTTGGCCGTGTCGGCGGTGCGCCCACCTTTGCCGTCGGCATGGCGCAGATGTTTGCACGCGCTTTTGGTCCGGGGTGGATGGCGTTCTGGTATCACTTCGCCATCATGTTTGAGGCGTTGTTTATTTTGACCACCATTGATGCCGGGACGCGTGTCGGGCGCTTCATCCTGCAAGACTTCCTCGGTGGCATTTGGAAGCCGCTGGGCAACACGCGCAGCCTGCCTGCCAATGTCTTCGCCAGTGCCGTGCTCGTCGCCGCCTGGGGCTTCTTCCTCTATCAGGGCGTGGTCGATCCGCTCGGCGGCATCAACACGCTGTGGCCTCTGTTTGGCATCGCCAATCAGCTTCTCGCTGTCATCGCCTTCTGCCTTGGCACCACCATCCTCATCAAGATGGGCAAGGCGCGTTACCTGGCCGTGACCGTCATCCCGCTGCTGTTCCTCATGAGCGTCACTTTCGCCGCCGGTTACATCAAGCTCTTCGATGCCAACCCCAAGATGGGCTTCATCTCCGCCACCAAATTCTACGCCGGCAAAATCGCCGGTGGAGGCACGCCAACGGAAATGAAGGAGTGGGCCGCCCAGCAGTTCAACTTCACCGTCGATACCATCGTCACCGCCTTCTTCCTCCTCGCCGTCGCCATCATCTTCCTCGGCTGCCTGCGCGAGTGGATCAAGCTCCTCAGCGGCTCGAAGAAGATCGTGCTGAATGAGGCGCCGTATGTGGCGCTGCCGGAAGGGGCGTGATTCGATCCCGCCAGGGATCACCGCCGGTAGCCAGGGGTCGAATGACCCCTGGAATGCCGAAACGCACGAATCATCCTTCGAGGGCGCATCCCGGCAGGGATGCCAGCAGCGTTTGTGGTTCCTTCGTCAGCGCCGGGAATGCCAAGCCTCTCGCATACCTCCGGCATGCGACCTTGAGCAGACGAATGTGCGATATGAATCCGGGGGTTGGCACTCGCTTCGCGAGTTGACCCCCGGCTACCATCTTCGATCCCTCCGGGATCATCTCAGGTGCATCATTTTTGATCGTCAACCGCTCCATCTTTCGTATGAAGCGCCGCATGATTTCCAAGCCCACTCTCTTTGCCGTCACCAGTCTCACGCTGGCTCTTGCTGCCAACCTCTCCGCCGCCGACTGGCCGGAGTTCCGCGGTGCAGCCGCCCAAGGCCACTCGGACGCCACCAATCTGCCGCTGACTTGGAGCCCGAACTCGCATGTCGCATGGAAAACGCCCGTGGCAGGCATTGGCTGGTCTTCACCTGTGGTCGTTGGGACGCGCATCTTCCTTACTTCGGCTGTCTCACTGAACGGCAAGGAGGAGGCCACAGCGGATCGGTCACTTCGGGTGATTTCGCTCGATGCCACCACCGGCAAGACCGTTTGGGACGTGGAACTTTTCACCGCCACGGCACCACGAGCACATCGCAAAAACAGCCATGCCAGTCCGACGCCGGTGTTTGAAAATGGTCGGCTCTATGTCCACTTCGGCCATCTTGGCACCGCCTGCCTTGATGCAACCACCGGCAAATCCATCTGGGCCACGCAGGAGTTCGCGTATTCGCCCGTGCATGGCAACGGCGGCAGCCCCGTGCTGTTTGAAGACCTCCTCATCTTCTCTGCCGATGCCGAAACCGCACCCAAAGTCATCGCGCTCGACAAAAACACCGGCAAGCAGCGCTGGACCTTTGCACGGCAGTCGGAGGCGAAAAAGAAGTTCTCCTTCTGCACCCCGCTCATCATCGACGTGAACGGCCAGAAGCAGCTCATCACTCCCGGCAGCGGCGTCGTGAACGCTCTCAACCCCAAGGACGGCACCGAAATCTGGCGCTTCAACTACGACCAGGGCTATTCCGTCGTCCCGCGCCCGATCTTCGCCCACGGCCTCATCTTCATCAGCACCGGCTTCGACAAACCGCTCGTCCTCGCCATCAAACCGGATGGCAAAGGCGATGTCACCGCCACGCATCTCGCCTGGAGCATCGACAAAGCCGCCCCGCACGACCCCAGCATGGTTGTCATCGGCGATGAACTCTACTTCATCGCCGACAACGGCATCCTTTCCTGTGTCGATGCCAAAACCGGCCAAGTCCACTACCAGGAACGCTGCACCGGCCCCATCTCCGCCTCCCCACTCGTCGCCGACGGCAAACTCTACCTTCAGGATGAAAAAGGTCTCGGCGTCGTCGTCAAACCCGGCAAGACCTTCCAAATCCTCGCCAAAAACGATCTCGCCGAACGCTCCCTCGCCTCCTACGCCGTCATCGGCTCCGATCTCCTCATCCGTACCGAGGCGAATCTGTATCGGATCAAGAAGTAGGTGGCCAACAGTACGCGGATGCCCCATCCGTTGATGGAAACCTGTTCCTTAGCAGTATGTCCGACTTTATCGCCGCCATCATTGAGCTGTTCGCGACCATCTGGTCCGCAGACAAATCAATGACCGAAAATTCCAGAGTCGGCGAGTCAGAGTGGGATCGGAACGCAAGGCGATCATGGGTACGCTGTGGGACGGGTTGCCTTATTTTGCTCATCCTGCTGGCCGTGGCCGGAGGAGCTTTTTGGTGGTGGAACTGACCTATATTCGCCAAATCTCTTTTTTGACCAAAACATTCCAATTTGGTCATTATGGCCATAAAAACATGATTTTACACCCTACCAACTAGCATGATGACTTGTTTTATCCAAAAATGACCAAACTTCACCTTGCTGTTTTGGCTTTTAACCCCACTTTGACCGTCCAAATCGCAATTTTGACCCAAACCATCATGAGCCAGCAAAAAATGGACGGCGCGCAGGCGCTCATCAAAACCCTCGCCGATCTCGGCATCGAGTACGTCTTCGGCTACTCCGGTGGCGCGGCCATCCCGATCTTTGACGCCCTCCAGACCGTGAAGACGGACATGAAGTTCATTCTCGTCCGCCATGAGCAGGGTGCTGTTCACATGGCGGACGGTTACGCGCGCGCCACCGGCAAGCCGGCCGTCGTTCTCGTCACCTCCGGCCCTGGGGCTGGCAACACCGTCACCGGCATCATGACCGCGCAGATGGACAGCGTGCCCATGATCATCCTTTGCGGCCAGCAGGTCACCTGGATGCTTGGGAAGGATGCTTTCCAGGAAGCCGACATCTTCAACATCACGGCCCCCGTCGTGAAGCACAACTTCCTCGTCAAGCAGACGAACGCGCTGCCCCGCGTCGCCAAGGAGGCCTACCACATCGCCACCACGGGCCGTCCGGGTCCGGTGCTGATCGACATTCCGAAGGACATCAGCCAAGGGCCCTTCACCGGCACGTTTGACGAGCCGATGGATCTGCCCGGCTACCATCCCGAAGAGAACTTCAAGATTGATCAGGCTGGTATTAAAGAAGCCGCGCGCCTCATTTCCCAAGCCAAGCGCCCCGTGATCCTCGCCGGTCAGGGAGCGATGATCGCCCGTGCCGACAAGGAACTGCTCACGCTGGCTGAAACCATTGGCTGCCCGGTCACCACGACCTTGCTGGGCAAAGGCGTGTTCCCAGAAACACATCCGCTTTCCCTCGGCATGCTCGGCATGCACGGCACCGCTTATGCCAACAAAGCCATCTGCGAGGCCGACCTCATCTTCAATGTCGGCTCCCGCTTCGATGACCGCATCATCGGCAAGCCGCACATGTTTGGCCGCAACGCCAAGCTCATCCACATCGACATCGACGCGGCTGAGTTCAACAAGATGATCAAAGTGGACGTGACGATCAAAGGCGATGCCAAGGCCGCGCTCAGCGATCTGCTGCCGCTCGTCGAGAAACTCCCCACTGAAGACTGGCTGGCCCATCTCGACGGCTACAAGAAGAAGTTCCCGCTCGGTTACAAGAAGCAGGGCGGTCTGCGCATGCAGCAGGTCATTGATGAACTCTATCAGCTCACCAAGGGCAAGGCCATCGTCGCCACCGACGTGGGCCAGCACCAGATGTGGGCCGCGCAGTTCTACAAAAATGACAGCAGCTACCACTGGCTCAGCTCCGGCGGTGCCGGCACCATGGGCTTCGGCTTCCCTGCGGCCATCGGTGCCCAGCTCGCCTACCCGGACAAGCTGGTCGTCTCCATCTCCGGCGACGGCGGCTTCCAGATGACCCTGTTTGAACTGGCCACCGCTGCGATCCACAAGCTGCCGATCAAGATCATCATCCTGAACAACAGCTACCTCGGCATGGTGCGCCAGTGGCAGGAGCTGTTCTTTGAGAATCGCGAGAGCGGCGTGGATCTCATCGGCAACCCTGACTTCGTGAAGCTCGGTGAGGCCTACGGCATCAAGGGCTTCCACATCCGCCGCCCGGCCGACGTGGAGCGCATCCTGCAGCAGGCCCTCGATTACAACGACGGCCCCTGCATCATCGAAGCCGAGTGCATCAAGCTCGAAAACGTCTTCCCCATGATCCCTGCTGGTGCCGCCCTCGAAGACATGCTCACCGAGACGCCGAAAACGAAAATGGAGAAGCCCACCGGTTCGACCTAGCAGTGTCGGCGCGCTCGCGAGAGCGCGTCACGATGGCCGATGAAAACCAACCAAGTCATCCACGGCGACGCCCTCCAGGAACTTCAAAAACTCCCCGATGCCGTCGCCCAAGTCATCATCGCCGATCCGCCTTACTTCAACGTTCTCGAAAATGAAGCCTGGGATACTCAATGGAAAACAGCCGCCGACTACCTCGCCTGGTGCGAGGAGTGGGTGGCTCAATCCATGCGCGTCCTCCGCGATGACGGCCTCGCCTTCATCTTCGGCCAGCTAGGCAAACGCGAGCACACCTTCCTGCACCTCATGTCACGGCTCACTCAGCAGCATCAGTTTCACGATCTCATCATCTGGGACCGTGCGGTGGGCTATGACGAGCGCCGCGACAGCTTCACCCCGCAGTATGAAATGGTGCTCGTCATGCGCAAAGGCGAGCGCGTGAAGTTCAACAAAGACGCCGTCCGCATCCCCTACGATGCCAAGACCATCGAGACCTACCTCAGAGACAAACGCTACAAAGACATGGACGCCCGTCGCGCCCATCTCGAAGCCGGCAAATTCGCCACCAACATCCTCCGCGTACCCAGCTTGAAGGGGAACTCGAAGGAAAAATGTGGCCACCCCTCGCAAAAGCCCATCGACCTCATCGACAAGCTCATCGCCTGCTCCACCGACGCCGGAGACCTCGTCATCGACCCCTTCCTCGGCTCCGGCACCACCGCCGCCGCCGCTCAGCGCCTCGGACGCCAATGGATCGGCATCGAAAAAGACTCGGCCTACGTCCACATCACCCAAAAACGCCTCAAAACGCCCATCTCCCCCAAGTCGGCCGCGAAGCCAAAGCCCCGAAAAGCCTCCTCCCGGCCAGAAGCCGATCTTTTCAGCTAATCCTCCTCTTCCTCCTACTCTTACTCCTCCTCCCGGATGGAGACGCCCGAAAGGGAGGAAGAGTAGGAGTAAGAGGAAGAGAAAGATTCAATACCTCCAACTCCACCCGAAACCACCATGAGCGACCGCATCCCCGCCACCTCCGATAAAAAGCCCGCCCCGCTGGCTGACATCATCAACATTCACACGCTCAGCGTCATGGTGAACAACCAGCCCGGCGTCCTCGGCCGCATCTGCGCCGTGTTCAGCCGTCGTGGCTTCAACATCGAGTCCCTCGTCGTCTCCCAGACGCGTGATCCGCGCTTCAGCCGCATGACCATCGGCATCAGCGGCCATCCAGAAGGCCTGCACCAGATCATCATGCAGGTGAACAAGCTTATAGACGTCATCCACTGCATCGAGCACACCGACCGCGACGCCGTTTCCAAAGAACTCGTTCTCATCAAAGTCGCCGCCAGCGCTGCCGAGCGCACCGAGATCCTCCAGATCATCGAGCACTACAACGGCAAGACCGTCGATCTTCAGGAAGACAGCCTCATCGCCCTCATCGCTGGCAACACCGACAAGCTCGACGCTGCCGTCCGCCTCCTCGGCAAATTCGACATCGTTGAAACCGTCCGCACCGGCAAAGTCGTCATGGCCCGCGGCCTCACTGAGACGTAAGTCCAAATGACGAATGCGGAATGTCGAATGACGAATGGTTTCCGACATTCAGGATTCGTCGTTCATTCGTCATTCTGAATTCCGTCATTCGTCATTTTCGATGCGCATCCTTCACCTGACCCCCGGCACCGGCAATTTCCACTGCGGAAGCTGCTTGCGTGACCATGCGCTCATCAAGGCGCTCCGCGCGCGCGGTCACGATGCCATGATGCTGCCGCTGTATCTCCCGCTCGTCACCGACCGCGAATTCGGGACACAGGAGCTGCCGGTGCAGATCGGCGGCATCTCGCTGTTTTTGCAGCAGAAGTTCACCTGGTTCCACAAGCTGCCGAAGTTCGTCCATCGTTGGCTGAACACGCCGGATCGTTTGCGAAAAGCCGCCCGCCGCATGGGCATGACCAGCCCCAAGGCCCTTGGTGAAATGGCTCTCGGCAGCCTGCTCGGCACTGAAGGCCGCCAGTGGGGCGAGTGGCAGAAACTCATCGAATGGATTCGCAGTGAACCGAAGTTTGACGTGGTCTCCTTCTCCAACAGCCTGCTCACCGGCCTCGCGCCCACGATTGAAACAGAACTCGGCCTTCCCGTCGTCTGCTCTCTCCAAGGCGAAGACTCCTTTCTCGACACGCTGCCCGATCCGTATCGCGAGCAGTGCTGGGACGCCATGCGCACCAACGCCCGCAGCATCCGCCGTTTCATCGCCCCGAGCCAGTACTACGCTGATCTCATGCGCCAGCGCCTCGCTGCAGAGCCCACTCAAATCAAAGTCATTCCCAACGGCATTGATGCGTCGTCCTTCACCACATCATCACCGGACCCGAACTGGCCGGTGATTGGCTACTTCGCCCGCATGATCCACGGCAAAGGGCTCACCACCCTCGTCGATGCCTTCATCGATCTCGCCAAGCGCGGCACCGTGCCGCGCGTGAAACTGCGCATCGGCGGCGCCAAGACACCCGTCGATGAGAAATATGTCGCCGGACTCGTGGACAAGCTCAAGGCCGCCGGACTCGCGAATCGAGTCGAGTTTCATCCCAATCTCAGCTTCAAGGACAAAGTTCACTTCTTCCACGACCTTACCGTCTTCAGCGTCCCTGCCACCTATGGCGAGGCGTTTGGACTCTACGTCATCGAGGCCGCCGCCAGCGGAGTTCCCGTCGTGCAGCCCGATCACGCCGCCTTCCCCGAACTCATCGCCGCCACCGAAGGTGGTGTGTTGTGCAAGCCGGATGACCCTAAAGCTCTCGCCGACGCCCTGGAAGCGCTGCTCAACGACGACGAACTGCGTGAGAAATTATCCAAAGCCGCGATGGCAAAAGTGCGCCAGGAATTCAGCGCCAGCCGCATGGCCGAGCGTTTTGAGGCCGTGCTGCTTGAAGCCCGTGCTTCCGCCGTTTAAAGCTCATGGCAATGCATCCATCTGCCCGCTCATGACTTCCATCAGCTTTGGCGAGGCCGTCCGGCGCTCGATTCATCAAGACCCACGCTACCATCCGGCCGCGTATGAGCTGGTGCGTGATGCGCTGCACATCGCGGCGAAGAAATTTCGCGATGAAAACGCCGACGATCAGCACGTCAGCGGCCAAGAACTGCTCGCCGGCTTCCGCGACCACGTTTTGGCCGAATACGGCCCCATGTCTGCCATCCTCCTCAATCAATGGGGCCTCCAGCGCGGCGAAGACGTCGGCAACATCGTGTACAACCTCATCACCGTCGGCTACTTCGGCAAAAACGACGGCGACAGTCTCGAAGACTTCGCCGGCGGCTATGATTTCGCCACCGCCTTCTCCGAACCCTTTCTTCCTTCCTCCGCCCGGCTTGGTCGTGAGGCCAAATCTTCATGAAAAAAGTCCTGCGCCGCGCCAGTTCCGCATCCACCGCCATCACTGTTCCGCCGCTGGATGCCAGCGTGACCACGTTGGACAATGGGCTCGAAGTCATCGTGCGCGAAGATCACGCGCATCCGCTCGTCAGCGTGCAGGTGTGGATCAAGGCCGGCAGTTTGCATGAGGAGCAGCACTGCGGCGCCGGCATCGCGCACTGCGTGGAGCACATGTTGTTCAAGGGCACCGAGAAGCGCGAGGCCGCGCAGATTTCGCAGAACATCCAGGCGCTCGGCGGTTATGTGAACGCCTATACGTCCTTCAACCGCACGGTGTATTGGATCGACGGCCTCGCCGAGCACGCGGACGGCTATCTCGATATTCTCGCCGACATGATCCGCCACTCGAAGATCGATGCGGAGGAACTCACGCGCGAAAAGGACGTCATCCGCCGCGAAATGGCGATGGATCACGATGATCCCGGCAGCACCATCCAGCATCTGCTGCAAGCCACCGCCTTCCGTCAGCATCCGCTGCGTCATCCCATCATCGGTCATCGTGCCGTTTTCGATCAAATCACCCGTGCGGATGTTCATGGCTTCGTGCAGCGTCATTATGTGCCGAACAACTGCTTCATCGTCATCACGGGCGATGTCGAGACCGCCGCTGTCGTCGAGACCGTCCGCAGCCACTTCGGCGAATGGCAGCGCCGTGCCTTTGACCCCGTGCAGCTTCCTGACGAACCGCGCCAGCAGGGCAGTCGCTTCGCCGCGAAAAACTTCGCCACCGATCTCACGCGCATCGCGCTCGGCTGGCAGATTCCCGGTGAAAGCCATGCCGACAAGGCCGCGCTCGACGTGCTGGCCTTCCTGCTCGGCGCTGGGCGCAGCTCACGCCTGTATCAAGAACTGCGCGAGAAGCGCAGCCTCGCGCACTACGTCTCGGCCGGTGCCTGGTGCGCGCCCGAGTGTGGTTTGTTCACCATCGAGGCCGAATGCAATCCAGCCGATGCCGAGAAACTGCAACGCGGCATGCACGAAGTCATCGCACAGATGCAGCGCACCGGTCCCGGCCATGCGGAACTCGACAAAGCCGTGTGCGCCACGCTCAGCAGCCAGGTGCGTGCGTTAAGCACCGTGAAAGGCCAGGCGGGCACCCTCGGCAACGGCTGGCTGCTCTCCGGCTCGCTCGATTACCAGCGCCAGTTCCTCGCCGCCATCTCCGCTCTCACGCCAGACGTGATTCGTGATGCCGCACGTCGTTATCTGCCGCAAAACAGTTTCAGCACCGTGCTCGTCGGCCCCGAGGTTGAAACCGCGAGCAAGGCCGGTTCCACCACCGACTCCGCACGCCCGGCCATTCAGCGTTTCAAGCTCACCAATGGCCTCATCCTGCTCGTCGGTGAAAACCCGCGTCTGCCGCTCGTCAGCGTGCGCACCAACTTCCTCGCCGGTGTTCTCGCTGAAACCGACCTCACCGCTGGTGTGACGATGATTTCCGCACAAATGCTGCTCAAAGGCACCAAAAAGCGTGCCGCAGCCCAAATCGCCGCCGAACTCGAAAATCGCGGCGGCAGCCTGCACTGCACCGCCGACGCGCATCGCTACATCCTCGGCGCCGATGTCATGCGCGGCGATGAAACCGCCGCGCTCGACCTGCTGGCCGATCTCATCCTCAATCCTGCCCTGCCACCGCCGCAGCTCGCCGAAGTGAAGAAGCGTCAGATCGCCAACATCATTGAGGAACAGGAAGATCCACTCACCGTTGCCATGCGCAAGGCACGCCGCGAGATCTTCGCCGGCCAGCCGTTTCACCGCACCGCGCTCGGCAACGAGCAGACTGTTGCCGCATTGAAGCTCACCGACTGCCGCAACATGCTGCACGCCAGCTTCGCCACCGGCAACGGTGTCATCTCCGTATTCGGCGACGTGAAAGCGGCTGAGATCAAGAAACAGGTCGAAAAAACCTTCGCCAAACTTCCCCGCGGCCCCCGCCAGATCGCCCAAGGGCGTGAATACCACGCCAGCGCCAAACCTGCCGCATGGACGGAGCATCTCGACAAAGAACAGGCCGTCATCGTCGTCGGCTTTCGCACCGTCGGCCTCGAAGATCGCGATGTGCATGCACTCAACCTCATCGACGAAGCTTGCAGCGACATGGGCAGCCGTTTGTTCAACCGCATCCGCGAAGAACTCGGTCTCGCCTACTATGTCGGCGCGCAAAACTTCGCCGCCATGGGTGCAGGCGCCTTTTACTTCTACGTCGGCACCGATCCCAAAAAGGTGAAGCTCGCCGAGAAAGAACTCATGGCCCAGATCAACGATCTCGCCGCCAACGGTCTCACCGTCGATGAAATCGACCGTGCCCGCGTGACGTGGCGTTCATCATGGCTGCGTGCGCAGCAGGGCAACACCGGCATGGCCGACATCTGCGCCTGGAACGAAGTCAATGGCCTCGGCTGGGATCATTTCCAAAAACTTCCCGGCATCATGGCGGACATCTCCGCCAAGGAGATCCAGCGTGTCGCCGCCAAATACTTCGGTGAGAAGAAAGCCTTCATCGTCCGCGTGACGCCGAAGTAGTGATGTTCTGCGGCGTTGCTGAAGCAGCATGATGTTTGTGCGTGACAGACCGGTGTCGGATTTGGTATTGCCTGTTTCATGTACACTCAAAACGAAAGCACAGCGGTTTCCGGCGATGACTCCAAGCTGAGCGCCGAGGTCAAAGAATGGGCGTTTGGCATTCGCTGCGTCTTTGTGGTGTTGAATATTCTGCCGCTCTATTACTGTACACGCGTGCTGCTGGTGGCGCCCAAGTTTGAGCAGATCTTCGAAGACATGCTGGGATCGAAGGCCAAGCTGCCCACCCTGACCAACCTGCTGCTCGACCATGCGCTGCCGCTGCTGGCGGTGATCTGGTTGTTCACCGCGCTGGCGACGGTTTTGATGTTCACGGTCAAACGTGCCCGCTATGTATGGGTCACTGCCATGGTGACAGCACTGACGTTGATCGTGACCGGTCATCTCGCCGTCACCGCGCTCTTTGAACCGCTGGTCGTTGTGATCCAAAATCTCTCCGGCGGGAGTGAATCTTCGCCCTGATTGTAAAAATCTGAACTTCGTCACCAAACTTGGCCCGGCGGCTGCTCTATCAAGAACTCAGTTGGGGCGCAAGCCACACAAACTTTCCCCGGGTTCGCCTGGGGGAAAAACACAACGAGCTGGAGAGTCGCTTCATGGTTGGGGTCTCTCTGGTCACCTAAAGGCCCGGAAGGATTTTGGTTGGGTCCTTCCGGGCCGAGTTGTTTTCAGACAGCTCGGTTCCCGCTGACATGCCGGTGGTGATTTTGATCATTGCAAATCAAGGTCTTCGTGGCTCATTCGCGGCCCCCAACCAAACCACTATGAAATCAATCGCACCGACTCTTGCCGCCATCGTGTTTACACTTGCCGGTCTGACCGGCACAACCCCAGCACAAACCGTGAGTGACGCCAAACCAGTGAAAATCGTGATGGAAACCTCCAAAGGCACCATCGAACTCGAACTCGACGCCGCCAAGGCGCCGATCTCCGTCGCCAACTTCGTCAGCTACGTGAAGAAAGGCCACTACGACGGCCTGATCTTCCACCGCGTGATCCCCGACTTCATGATCCAAGGCGGCGGCTTCACCCCCGACATGCAACAGAAGGCCACCGACGCCAACATCGAGAACGAAGCCAAGAACGGCCTCAAGAACGTCAAAGGCACCCTCGCCATGGCCCGCACGCCGAATCCACACAGCGCCAGCTCGCAGTTCTTCATCAATCTCAAGGATAACAGCTTCCTCGACTACCCCGGCCAGGACGGCTGGGGCTACTGCGTCTTCGGCAAGGTGAGCAAAGGCATGGATGTGGTCGCTGCCATGGCCGCTGTCGCCACCAGCAGCAAAGGCCAGCACGGTGATGTCCCGGTGGAGCCGATCATCATCAAGAGCGCCAAGCTCGCGGAATAATTTCCCGCAGACGCCTCGATTCAAAATCTCAAATGCCAGCCGGTCGCTCCGGCTGGCATTTTTTGTGATCACATGAACTTCTTCACGCGATCGCGCACATCCGTTTCGAGGCGCTTCACATAGTTCACTGAGTATTCGACTGGGCACAGGCTGTCATCCTGCGTCAGCGGCGTCAGATCCATCGCAAAGGTGAGCAGGCTGGTGTTGTCCGTCGTGTGCGAGTCGAAGTAAGTCGCATTGGCGTGGCGCAGGCCTTCCTCGGCCAGGTCATAGCGCTTGCCGCCGCTGATCTGGGAGTCAAACACCCCCAGCAGCGGGCGCAGCATGTGTGGGTGCTTGTCCACCCACAGCATCACCTTGTCATCAGAAAGCAGCCAGTCGAGCTTGCGCCAGACTTCGCAACCATAGACCTTCTCAGGACGCATTTCCGGCGGCAGTTCGCGAATGGCCTCCAGACACCGCAGAAAAGTCGCCACATGCGTGTCATGCCTGTCACAGGGATTGTGAAGATAGAGAATCTTGGGCTGGGCATGCTCCAGTACGAACCTCAAGTCTGCCACGGCCGGCTCATGCTTCGGCTTTTTGATGTCCTCGCTCGGGTAGCCGAGCTGCACCATGATGCTGTACTCGCCCACGTAAGCCGCCTTGCGCTGCTCGATGAGGCGCACTTTCTGCATTTCCTCGTCTGTGTATTTGGCATACGGCCCCTTGCGCGGACTGCCTGCACCATCCGTCACCACCACGCCGCCGAACCATTGGTCTTCATTTTTAAAACACTCGGTGATGCCGTGATACGCGGCGATTTCGAGGTCGTCCTGATGTGATACAATGCCCAGATGCGTCACGCGACGTAGCGCGGTCCAAGGTTCGGTTTCGTCGGGAATATAGAGGTCGTGTTTGGGATGTCGAAATTGCACAGTAAACCGATCATGCACGGGTGGAGAAGCAGCGCAAAGGGCAATCCATCCGACGTTGCCTATCGTCTGGACAAAGCCATGCGCCACGCCATGCTCGCGCCCCAGATCAACCAATCCGAATCCATCCTCCCATGAGCTTTATCGCCAGCATCTCCGAAGACCTCAAGAACGCCATGCGGGCCAAGGACACCGTGGCTCTCAACGTCATCCGCAACCTCAAATCCGCCCTCAAATACGCCGCCATCGAAAAGCTCGGTGCCGACGGCGAACTCGGCGACACCGACGCCCTGGCCGTCGTGCGCAAGGAGATCAAGAAACTGCAGGATGCCGTGGATGGTGCGGAGAAAGCCGGACGACCAGAAGCCGTGGCCGCCGCCAAGGCTGAGATCGTCGTACTGGAAAAATACCTCCCTGCTGCGATGAGCGCGGAAGATCTGGGCAAGCTGGTCGAGACCGTCATCGCCGAACTCGACGCCACCTCGAAGAAAGACATGGGCAGCGTCATGAAAGCGCTGCAAGAACGCGTCGCCGGGCGTGCTGACAGCAAGTCGATCTCGACTGAAGTCACCAAACGCCTCGCGTAACTTCACCGGCCGTCATGACCTCCGCCATCATCGTCGCCGCAGGCAGCAGCCGACGCATGGGTTTCAACAAACTCATGGCTCCGCTCTCCGGCGAACCGGTGCTGCGACGCACGCTCGGTGCATTTCAAAAGTGCGTGGCGATTGATGAAATTATCGTCGTCACCAGCGAGGCGCTGCGCATGGAGATCGACGTGTGGCGCATGGGCGGCATGGAAAAAATCGCCCGGGTCATCACCGGTGGTGCCGAACGGCATCTCTCCGTGCATGCCGGCCTCCAGGCATTGAATCCAGCCTGCGACATCGTCGCGGTGCATGATGGCGCGCGTCCTTTGATCTCCGTGCATCAAATCACCCGCTGCATCGAAGCCGCCCGCACGCAGTCCGCCGTCGCCTGTGCTCGACCAATGACGGAAACGCTCAAGCGCTGCGACAGTGACGGCCGCATCACCGATTCCATCGAACGTGCGAACGCCTGGATCATGGAAACGCCGCAGGTGTTCCGCCGTGATCTGCTCGTGCGTGCCTATGACGCCGTCATGCGCGACGGCCTGCATGTCACCGACGAAGTTTCCGCCGTGCAGCATCTTGGCGAACCCGTTTTCGTCATCGAAAATTTCGAGCCCAACCCCAAGATCACGTTTCCGGCAGACATTCTGCTGGCCCAACGTTTTGTGGACTGAACGCCGCCATGCCCGACCCCCTTGATCTTGACAGCGCACCGCAGTTGCCACGCCGGAACTGGATTTCTATCGTGCTGGTGCTGGTGGTGCAGGCGCTCAATTCGTTCAGCGACAACTTTGTCAAAATGCTGCTGATCGCGCTGTCGATCATCATCGCGAAGGACTCGTGGGTGGGCCGCCACATGGAGCTGTGGCTCGGGGCGATTTTTTCTCTGCCCTACATGATCTTCGCGCCGCTCGCCGGTTATTGGTCAGATCGTTTCTCCAAACGCAACGTCATCATCTGGATGCAGGTGATGCAGATCATCTGCTTCGTGTGGCTCGCGCTCGCGCTGTGGTTGGAACGTATACCCGGTTCGCTGGAACTCTGCCTCGTCGGCTTCTTCATCCTCGCCGTACAGGCCGCCGTACTCAGCCCGGCCAAAATGGGCGTGATGAAGGAACTCGCCGGCTCACGCCGCCTAGGCCGCGTTTCCGGCTGGCTGCAGGTCACCATGCTCGCAGGCATTCTTGGCGGCATGTGGGCCGGGGGCATCTGGTATGGCACCGAATACGAACGCACCGGCGATGCCTGGATGTCCGCGCTCTGGCCCTTGATCATCATCGGCATCTTTGGTGTCGGCGAACTCATCGCCGCTCTCTGCATTCAAAAGACGCCGTCGCATCCCGAAGTGCACTGGCGCAAATCCATGGCGCTGGAGCATTTCGAAAGCGTGAAGATCGTCTTCCGCCGCCGTTCCATCCGTCTCGCGGCGCTTGGTGTCACTTACTTCTGGTTTATCTCGAACGCGATCAGCTTCATTCTCGTCACGCTCACGAAGGAACTGCATCCCGACACCGGTCATGGCGATGGACCGATGGAACTGGCCAAAGTTGCCGGCATTCTTGGCATTGGTGTCATCAGCGGCAGCTTCTTTGCCTCGCACATCAGCCGAAATCGCATTGAGCTCGGCCTCATCCCTGTCGGTGGCTTCGGACTCGTCGTCGGCCTGCTCTGGTCCGGCCTCGCCACGCTGGGCAGCAGTTGGATGTATGCCGGTATCATCTTCACCGGTGCCGCAGGCGGTTGCTTCATGGTGCCGCTGTATGCTTTCGCGCAGGACAAGGCGGAGAAGCAGGAGAAGGCACGCATCCACGCCGGGATGAATTTGATGGACTGCCTCGGCACACTCGTCGCCGTCGCCATTGTCGCCTTGATGAAATGGCTGGAGTTCAGCTCCTCCACACAGTTCCTGCTGCTCGCCATTCCCACCTTCGCCGCCGCCCTCTACACCATGCGCCTCCTGCCGCAGGATCTCGTGCGCTTCCTCATGCTCGCCGTCGTGCGCTTCGTCTATAAGGTCAGGGCGGTGCATGCGGATCGCGTGCCGGCCACAGGCGGAGTCCTGCTGCTGCCGAATCACGTCAGCTACGTCGATGCTTTTATCGTCGGCGCCGCCAATCGTCGCCCGGTGCGTTTCGTCATGTGGGAAAAGCTGTACAATCTGCGGTGGACCCAATGGCTCATGCGCCTCATCGGCACCGTGCCGATCTCCGCCACTCGCGCGAAAGACGCCATCCGAGCCGTCGCTGCGGCGCTCAAAGAAGGTGAGATCGTCTGCCTTTTCCCTGAGGGCCAAATCACCCGCCACGGCATGGTCAATGACTTGCGCAAAGGCTTCGAGCTCATGGCACGCCAGGGCGAGGCGCAGGTCGTGCCCGTCTATCTCGACGGCCTCTATGGCAGCATCTTCTCCTTCCAGGGCGGCAAATTCTTCACCAAACGCCCCAAACACCTGCGCTACCCTGTCGAGGTGCATTTCGGCGCACCTCTCAACGCACGCGAAGCCACCACCGCTGTCATCCGCCACGCCATGCTCGCCTTGAGCAGCGAAGCTTTCCTCCGCCGCAAAAGCTGGAACCACGCCGAGGATGATCTCGTCGCCTTCGCTAACGCCCTGCGCCTCGCCGAAGTCGAATGGTGCAGAGCAGGCGATGTCCTTCTCAGCCTCGAACCCGAAGGCACTCTCATCCACCGCACCGTCAAGGCGCTCACTCAGGTCATCCCCGGTTCCAAATACATTGCTGACATGGGTGAAGCAAACGCCGCCCACGTCGTCGCCTTTGGCACCCGCGCCAGCCTTTCCAAGCTCACCGGCCAGGAACGCCTCGCCTTCTGCCTCGAGAGCGACCTCTCTCCCCTGCCCTCCACCACCGCCCTGTGCGGTTACATCGACTCAGACAGCGGAATACTCATCTCCTCCGAAGTCCCCGACCCTGAAATGCCCGAAGACGAAATAGGTGGCCAGCTCGGTCAAAAAAGCGGTTCCCTCGGCCGCCTGCTCCCCGGCCTGACCATTGAATCCACGCCCGAAGGCGTGCGTATCAGCGGTTTGATGCCCAATGACACCCAATCGGTCTTTATCGCCGGTTTCAAACTCGATGAGCAGGGCTTTCTTGTGATCTAAAACATCACTCCGCCATGAACAGCGCCTGGATGTCGGCCTGGGTGAGCTGGAGTTTGTCAGTGCGGCCAGAAAGCAGGCCTTCGACAAGGGCGGCTTTCTTTTGCTGCATCTTGAGGATGCGTTCTTCGATGGTGTTTTCGCAGATGAGCTTGTGGACGAAGACGGGTTTGGTCTGGCCGATGCGGTGCGCACGATCACTCGCCTGCGCTTCGGCGGCGGGGTTCCACCAAGGGTCGTAATGGATGACGGTGTCAGCGGCGGTGAGGTTGAGGCCGGTACCGCCGGCTTTGAGGCTGATGAGGAAAACGGGCACGTTGCCGGTTTGGAATTCTTGAATCGGTGTCTCGCGATCCCGCGTGCTGCCGGTGAGTTTCACATAATGCGTGCCGTCTTTTTTCAAGCGCGCCTCGATGAGCGCGAGCATCTCGGTGAACTGCGAGAACAGCAGGATGCGACGGCCTTCGTCGATGAGCTCGGGCAGGAGTTCGTCCATCAAATAATTGGTTTTGGCCGAGTCCTCGACGTTTTGAGCCGTCTCCTGTTTGAGAAGCTTCGGATGGCAGCAGACCTGGCGGAGTTTGAGCAGCGCATCGAGCACGACGATCTGCGAGCGATCGAGTCCGTTCACTTCGATGGCTTCGCGCACGCGTTTGTCCATCGCGGCGCGGATGGTCTCGTACAAGTCGGTCTGCGCTTGGCCGAGTTCGATGCTGTGGAGAATTTCGGTCTTCGGTGGCAGTTCTTTGGCGACGGCGTCTTTGGTGCGACGCAGCAGCAGCGGCTGAATGCGAGTGCTGAGCTGTTTTTGGCGTTCCACATCGGCATCACGCTCGATGGGATTGCGATAGTGCTGGCGGAAGGTGTCGGCGGCGCTCAGCAGGCCGGGCATGAGGAAGTTGTAGAGGCTCCACAGCTCTCCCAGATGGTTTTCCATCGGTGTGCCCGTCAGGCAGAGACGGTGTTTGGCCTTCAAACCGCCGCAGACCTGCGCGGCGAGACTTTTGGGGTTCTTGATGTTCTGCGCTTCATCGAGCGCGACGATGTGCCACTCCTGGGCCTGCATGACATCGACATCGCGCACGAGCAGCGGGTAGCTGGTGACGACGAGATCGTACTGCTTGAGATGCTTGAAGTCGCTTTTGCGCGACTGGCCGCGCAGGAGCAGCAAACTGAGCGTGGGCGTGAATTTGATGGATTCATTGATCCAGTTCTTCAACACACTCGTGGGTGCCACGATGAGGCAAGGATGCGTCATGCGGCCGCTTTCCTTCTCGATGAGGATGTGGGTCAGCGTTTGCAGCGTTTTGCCCAAGCCCATGTCATCGGCCAAAATGCCGTGCAGGCCAAACTCTCGCAGGAATTGCATCCACGAGGCGCCTTCGCGCTGATAGTCGCGCAAACTGGCCTTCAGCGTCGCTGGTGGGTCGATGAGACCGATCTCGCGGAACGTGCCGAGTTGTTGACTGAGAGCGGTGAGTTCTGCGGGCGCACGAATCGGCATGCCATCGAGCGTCGCGAGCTGCGCGGCGCGCAGTTTATCGAGCTGGAGCTTGCCGTCTTTGCGCACGGGCCGCGTGGCGAGAAGTTCATCAAAGAATCGCAGCAGCACGACGAGTCGTCTGGCAGGAACGGAGAGCACATCACCGCAGTCACCACCAAGTGAGAGAAGGAAGCGCTGATCGAGATTTTGTTCCAAAACGGCTGCGGTAAGGCCCTGATCAATGCAATCGACCAACAACGGCACCATTGAGATGCGCTGGCCTTCGATCTCAATGCCGAGATCGAGCGAGAACCATTCGCGCCCGCCTTGATCTCCTACGAGATCGGTGAACCAAGCGTCTTCATCCGCTTCGTGGATTTGAAAGCCGATGCCGTCCGGCACTTCAACCTGCCAACCGGCCTCGCGCAGCTTCGGCACCTGATCTTTGAGGAACTGTGACCAAAACAACGCCTGATCGCCCGCCACAGCCATGAAGCCGAGCGTTGACTCGGGCGCCTTGGCTCCTGGCAGTGCCTCGGAGAACGATTTAAAACCGAGACCCGACAAATCAGCCAGCAGGAGGCGTTCGGAGCGTTGATTGCGCACCACGGTGTGTCGCATGCCTTCTTCATCCTTCCATTCATGCGCGGGACTGCGCACCAGCATCTCAAAGCGCAGCGGGCAGCCTTCATACTCGGCACAGGGCTGAATGAAGGCGACACTCTTCGGCACCCAGGCCCCGATGTTTCGCTTCGCCGTGAGTTGAGGCATCTCCACCGTCATGCGGCGCACGAGAAGCAGCGGTTTCGGCTCGGCGGGTGGCAATTCGACCGTTTCAGGCTTCGGTGACGCATCATTTTCCGGCGCTGGCGAGGCACGCTCCTGCACGCGTGCCATGCCTTCGATGCGGCGCTTCCCTTCATCATGATCAAGCATCAGCATCAACGTGGCCGCATGCTGGCAAAGCGTGCCCACCGCACAGGTGCAGTGGGAAGTCATGGCCAGGCTGTCATCGTCACGCAGCCGCAGATGCACCGTTACCGAAGCCGAATTGAACAGCCCCGTGCCAACTCCGGCGATGATCTCCAACTCGTTCTCAGCACACACATGCACTCCAGCCAGCCCCACATCGCCATGTTTGAGCAAACGACCGGCCTCCTCGATGTGCTGCCGCCGAAACAACCACAGCCACGACTTCGAACGCACCTGCATCCAGAGTTTGGGAAATGAGAAGTGGCCGAGATCCATGAACGCGTCGTCAAACACTGTGCTTCACCGCATCCCAGGCCGTGTCCATCTGCTCCAGCGAGAGCTTGCCGAGTTCGTGGCCTTGCTCGCGCAGATGGGTTTCCATGGCGTGGAAGCGGCGGGTGAATTTTTCATTGGCAGCGGCGAGCGCGGACTCGGATTCGATGCCGAGTTTGCGGGCGAGATTGACGACACTGAAGAGGAGATCGCCAAGTTCGTCTTCCATGTGGGCTTTGTCACCGCTGGCGATGGCTTCTTCGAGTTCGGCGGCTTCTTCACGGATCTTGGCGAAGACGGGTGTGGCGTCCGGCCAGTCGAAGCCGACACGGGCGGCCTTCTTTTGCAGCTTTTGCGCGCGCATGAGAGCGGGGAGGCCATTGCCGGTGCCATGGAGCAGGCCTTCGTGCTCGGCACCCTTTTCGGTGCGCTTGATGGCGTCCCATTGCTTGAGCACGGCATCGGAGGTGTTGGCGGTGGTGTCGCCGAAGACGTGCGGATGGCGGCGGATGAGCTTGTCCGTCAAACCGTGGGCCATTTGGTCGAGATTGAAGGCTCCAGTCTCGCTAGCGATCTCGGCATGGAGAATCGGTTGGAGAAGGATGTCGCCGAGTTCATCGCAAATTTGGGCAGGGTCGCCGCCACGGATGGCATCGGCGACTTCGTAGGCTTCCTCGATGACATGCGGGATGAGCGACGCGTGCGTCTGCTCCATGTCCCAGGGGCAGCCGCCGGGCGCGCGCAGACGGTGCACGACATAACGCAGGCGGGTGAGGGCATCGGGGTGATTGAGCATTTCGTCCATGCTTGGAGGTAGCGCGGAGCGGTGGCGGCGTCAAAGAGTCGTCAAGAGGGTGCCGTCCTGACTTCTTGATCACCTCTTGACGGCGCAGCCTTGACCTTCCCTCACAAGAAAATATTCGCCCCATATGATGAGTGCTTGGCAAAACGAGTGTTCTCCATGACTATCCCGTAACAACCTTAATCAAACCATGCCGCGCAAACTCAGCCATATCGCACCGGACTGGTGGGACTACACCACTTTAGAAAACGATCTCATCAACGACGCCGCCCGGCTCACGGAACGAGATTTGCGGCAGCTCTCGCGTCCCGGCTTCAAGGTGGTGATGTATGACACGCTGGAGGATTTTTATCTGGCCGAGGCGCTGGAATACATCCACGCGTGGAAACAGGCCACGCCGGACAATCCAGCGGGCATTTGCGGCCCCATCGGTCCGACGGAGCAGCTTCCGCTCGTCGCGCGGCTGGTGAACGACCTCGGCATCTCGATCAAGGACGGTCACTTCTGGGGCATGGACGAGTGGTATGATGAAGACACGAAGAAGGAGGTCACGATGGAGCATCCGCTATCGTTTGAGAAGGCCGACCGCGAGCTGTGCTTTGACCGCATTCAAAAGAAACTCTGCATGCCCGACACACAGCTTCATTTCCCGAAGGCTGATACTGCCAATTACATCAAGAGCTGGCAGAGCGGGGTGCGCTGCGCCGTGATGCAGGGCGGCCAGGGCGACATCAAGCACTGGGCCTTCAATGATCCGCCCAAGCGCACCGGCAAGTGGAAAAACGAAGCGCCGCCGCCTGCGGAGTATCGCAAGCTGACCACGCGCATCGTTGAGCTGCATCCGATCACGCTCGCGCAGAACGCCCGCACCTCAGGCGGTGGTAACATCACCATGGTGCCGAAGATGGCGATCACAGTGGGTCCCAAGGAGACGTGGATGGCCGAAAAGGTCAGCATCTGGCATGCCGGCATGCACGACAATCCGCTCGGTCAACGCCTGACGGCCCTGATGATCTCGAAACGCCTCGCTGATGCCTCCGTGCCAATGTCGCTGCTGGCCGATCATCCGAACGTGCAGTTCAACTACTACCGCGGCGGCCTCGGCCACTGTGCGGTGGAGATGCACTAACCGCCGCTTCGCGCCGAATAACGAAATCCGAATGAGGAATGCCGAATGATCTGAGCCGACTTCATTCGTCATTCTGATCTCGACATTCGTCATTCGCGGCCCAGATCACTCTCAACGCCCAGGATTCCCTCCCGCACCATGCTCCAGACACTCGACGTCGCCCTCGGCCTCTCGTTCATCTTTTTCTTGTTCAGCGTGCTGGTTTCGACCACTGGCGAGATGATTCTCTCGTGGTCGAATGCGCGGGGAAAGATGCTGTGGAAGGCGCTTTCACACATGCTGCCGGAAGGCATGCGTGGCAACAGCGTCACTCCCATGAATGATTTTGTGCAGCATCCGCTGATGGCGGCGCTGCACCGTCAAACCAGTACGAACGACGGGGTGGCGAAGCATTTCCCCTCCTACCTCTCGAACTCGCAGTTCAGCCAGGTGCTGATGGATTTGCTCGAAACGAAGGGCGTCGAAGCGAAGGCCGAGACGCGCTGGGAGCAGGTGCAGGCGGGCATCGCCACGCTCGGCGACGGAGCCAGCGGCTCTTTGAAAGCCTTGAGCCGCGATGCGGAGCGCAATCTGCTGCCCGGGCAGGAGCCGCTGAGCGTGTTCCAATTCCTCGCCGGGCAGTGGTTCGATGCCGTGATGGACCGCACCACCGGCATGTACAAACGCCTGTCGCAGCTCTGGAACTTCGGCATCGGCATCGTGCTCGCCGTGGTCTGCAATCTGAACACCATCGCCATCACGCGGGCGCTTTCGACCAATGACGACCTGCGCGCGGCCTTCGTGCAAAAGGCCGAGGCGTCCGTGAAGGCGCAGAGCGAACTCGCGGTCAAACTCGGCGTCGAAGAGTCCAAGGGCGCACGTGCCGTGTTCGATGAAGCCGTGAACGAACTGGCCGATGCCGGCTTCCCGGTCGGCTGGAACAAGACCACCGCAAAGGCTTGGGGAACGAATCCGGTCAGCATGTTGTTCGAAAGCCTGCTCGGCTGGCTTATGGCCGGTGCGGCGGCGGCGCTCGGTGCGCAGTTCTGGTTCGATCTGATGAAGAAGATCATCAACATGCGCGGCACAGGTGCGAAACCGGCATCTGGCACCGCCAATGCGGACGGAGAGGCTGGCATGGTCGGCCCGATCCCGCCGGCGGGACTGATCATCGACGGTACGGAGTCGCGGCAAGGCTGAGACCGGAAGCGCAAACAGTCGAAACAATCATTTGCTATTCCCTCAAAGCAGACGACAGATCCGCCGCAAGTTAACCTGATAAAGGCTAAGCTAAGTCGTTCATCAGGTTGTTTCTTTGGTGTTCTTAAATCCGATCTCGGAGCTTACTCAGGCCTCATGAAGGCTGACTGAACCCAAGAAAACGATATGAATACCAAAATGTATGTGGGCAATCTGCCCTTCACCGCCACCGAAGACGACGTCCGCGCTCTCTTCACTGATTACGGCACCGTCACTGACATCCATCTGCCCATGGACCGCGACTCCGGTCGCCCACGTGGCTTTGCCTTTGTCACCATGGACTCCCAAACAGCCATGAATGAAGCCATCCGTGGCCTCAACGAGAAAGAATACGGCGGTCGCAACCTGACCATCAACGAAGCCCGTCCGAAAGAAGATCGTCCTGCCTACGGCGGCGGCGGTGGTGGCGGCGGCGGATATGGTGGTGGCGGCGGCGGCGGTGGCCGTGGCGGCAAAAGTGGTGGCGGCGGCGGTGGCCGTGGCGGCTACTCCGGCGGTGGTGGTGGTGGCGGTCGCTACTAAGCGCCCCTGATCCCCTCCCAACCCCCAAAAATTCACGGCGGCATCCTGGCAACGGGATGCCGCCTTTTTATGTGCCAGTGAGCCGTCCTCTACTCAAACTTGATGTAGGCGTAGCCTTGCAATTGCAGGTCGATCAGGCGCGGGAAGGCTCCGACGACGAGTTTCACGCCGGGCATCAGCTCAGAGGGCTTCACGCCTTTCTGCTGCATCGTGTTTTCGCACAGCTCCACTTGCACGCCGCGTTTCATGAGTTCCACAAGGATTTCACCATTCGGATTCGCGCTACCAGCGCCGAGGCGTTTGCGGGCGGCGTCATTCACCACGGCGGCGATGCCAGCGCCGTGATACACGAGATGAAGATGCACCTGGTCGGCGGTGATGCCGTGCTCCTCGTAGGTATTGATGAGCTTGCGAGCGTAAAACAAGCCTTTGTTCACACTCTGATGCTGCGTGTCATCAGTGACCTGGTACACGATGCGCAGGTTCTCGCGCACTTGCAGCGGTACAATTTTGGGGTCCGCAGCTTGGCCAATCAATCCAACCGAGATGAGGGAGGCGCTGAGGATGAGTTTCTTCATGGATTTGATATTATGGATCTTTGCTGCTGTGAGACACCGGCTGTCCGGCCAGCTGCCAGGAGTGATAGCCGCGATGCAGATGCTGAATATGGGTGAAGCCCTGCGCCTTCAGTACCGCTGCCGCTTTGCGGCTGCGAAAACCGCCGGCGCAATACACCAGCACCGGCGTGGCCTTGTCGAGCTTGCCGACTTTCTGCTCGAACTCGGTATCGCCAATGGAGATATGAATTGCCGCAGGCAGCGCACCGCCGCTGAACTCGGCATCGGAGCGCACATCGAGCACCTGCGTTTCCGGATGCGTGTCGAGGAATGCCTTGGCCTCCTGCGGGTGAATGTTTACGCAAACGCGGCCGGGCTCTGACTTGAACAACTGCCGGTCCCACCGCCCCTCATACCAATACCAGCCGAGAACGATGAGGGTGACGATGATGAGTGTCCAGATCATGGTGCAGTGATTCACTTCGCCGCTTCGATGATGGCAATGGTGTCTTTCTCCACCTGTTCGGCGATGGTTTTCAATTCAACCGACTCTGACAGCGAAGCCAGCAGCGCCGAGGGACGCACCATGCCGATCAACGTCTTGCCCCCGTCTTGATAAACGGAGATGCGACATGGCAGCGCGATGTTCATGCCCATGTCAGCAGCGAGCACGGCGGCGGCTTGCTTGGGATTGCAGACTTCGAGAATATGGCAGGCGTTCGGCAGGTCAAAGCCTTTGCTCGCGAGGGTTTGTTTGAGGTCGTAGGTGTGCAACACGCCGTAGCCGTGCTGTTTGACCGAGGCTTCGAGATCGGTCACGGCCTGGGCCGGTGATTTGGTGGTTTCGACGATGTAGCGTGGATTCATGATGGAGTGGGGTTAGCGATGTGAACTGAAAGCAAACAGCAGCCCCATCACGCCGCCGTAGATGGCACCACGCCACCACGTCGAGGTGAGCGGGCAGGTGCCGGAACTGCATTGGCCGAAGTAGCCCATGAGTGAGCCGAGCGTGACTCCGATGGCGATGGGAATGAGGTAGCGAGTCATGGAATTAGCCGCATTTCCCGCCACCGCAGCAGCCGCCGCCTTTGTCGTTGCCGCCTTTGCCGCAGGTGCTGATGCCGAGTGGGGCATACAGCGGGCAGAAGCGGATGAAGGCGGTGAGCAGTGGCACAGCGCCGAGGGCTCCGATCCACGAGTGATTGACGATGCCGTAGGCGATGAGGCCGAGGCCGAGGAGGATGCGCAGAGCGCGGTCGATGCTTCCGATGTTGGGTTTCATATCAGTGTTTGGGTTCGGGGTGTGAATGTTTGTTCGCCATGAAATACAAGACGGGCACCGCCATGCGGCTGATGAGCAGGCTGGCTATTTCTCCGGCCATCAAAGCGATGGCGAGGCCTTGGAAGATGGGATCGGCGAGGATGACGGCGGCTCCGACGACGACGGCCATGGCGGTGAGGAGCATGGGGCGAAAGCGCACGGCTCCGGCGTCGATGACGGCCTCGCTCAGCGGCATGCCTTCACGCACGCGCAGCTCGATGAAATCGACGAGGATGATGCTGTTTCGCACGACGATACCGCCGCCAGCCATGAAGCCGATCATGCTGGTGGCGGAGAAGAAGGCGTCCATCAATCCGTGCGCGGGCAGGATGCCGACGAGCGAGAACGGAATGGCGATCATGACGATGGCAGGCGTCAGGAAGCTGCGGAACCAGCCGACCATGAGGACGTAAATCAGGATGATGCAGGCACCGAAAGCCGCGCCGAGGTCGCGGAAGACTTCGATGGTGATGTGCCATTCGCCGTCCCATTTCATCGCGGGCTCGGCATCGCTAAAGGGCATGGAGGCGTTGAGGATTTGCAGTTCCGCGCCGCTGCCGCCGAACTCACGGGTGTCGAGCTTCTTGAGCGCCTCGTTCATCTGAAAAATGGCATACACAGGGCTTTCGACGACTCCGGCGACATCGCCGATGACGTAGGTCACGGGCATGAGGTTCTTGTGATAAAGGCTCTTCTCGACGGTAACGTGCTCGACCTTCACCAACTCACGCAAGGGCACGAGCGGCGAGCCGCTGGCACCGGGTTCGGGCAGCGCGTTGGCATCGCCGGAGCGCACGCGGAGGGCGAGAAGCTCCTCGGGCGTGGTTTTAGCGCTGCGGGGCAGTTCGAGGCGAATGTTCACGTCTTCCTTCTCGGCAGGCTGATGGAGCAAATCGACGTTTTCACCATCGACAGCGATCTTGAGCGTCTGCGAGATCGTAGCGGCGCTGATGCCGTGCAAAGCGGCTTTTTCTTTGTCGATGATGAAGCGGGCTTTTTGCTGATCGGCCTCGATATACCAATCCACATCCACAACGCCGGGCGTGGCCTTGAAAATGCTCTTCACGGCTTCGGCGAGCTTCAATCGCGCTTCTTCGTTAGGCCCGTAAATCTCGGCGACGAGCGTTTGCAGCACCGGCGGGCCGGGCGGCACTTCGGCGATGGCGACGCGGGCTTTGTAGCGATCCGCGATGGCCGTGACGGCGGGACGGATGCGTTTGGCGATGTCGTGGCTCTGCGCTTTGCGCTCGTGTTTGCCGACGAGGTTGACCTGGATGTCAGCGACGTTCGCCCCGCGACGCATGAAGTAGTGACGCACGAGGCCGTTGAAATTGTAGGGAGAGGCGACACCGGCATAGACTTGGTAATCGGTGACTTCCGGCTCGGTGCGGATCGCAGCGGCCATTTCGCGAGCGACGGCGGCGGTTTGCTCCAGCGATGAGCCTTCCGGCATGTTCAGGATGACTTGGAATTCGCTCTTGTTGTCGAACGGCAGCATTTTCACCTTCACCCAGCCGAGTCCGACGGTTGCCATCGAACCAAGCAACAACACGGTGATGCCGATGAGGAAAGTCCAGCGCCAGCCGGTGTGATGCAGCAGCGGCCCCATGACGCGGCGGTAGAGTTTCGTGAAGAAATCCTCGGGATGCTCGCTGGCGTCGTGATGTTCGAGATCTTTGGCCGATGGCGTGCCGTCAGTGAGTGTCAAATACTTCTTTCCCCAACGAAGGATGCGAATCGAAGCCCACGGCGTGACGATGAACGCGATCAGCAATGACCAAAACATGGCCGCGCTGGCTCCGATGGGGATCGGGCGCATATACGGCCCCATGAGGCCACCGACGAAGGCCATCGGCAGCACGGCGGCTATCACCGCGAAGGTGGCGAGGATCGTGGGATTGCCGACTTCGCCCACGGCTTCGACGGCGATGGCGGACCAGTTGCGGCCTTTGTTTTGCGGCAGATGGAAGTGCCGCACGATGTTCTCCACCACCACGATGGCGTCATCCACGAGGATGCCGATGCTGAAGATGAGCGCGAACAGCGTGATGCGGTTCAGCGTGAAGCCGTAGAGGTAGAAGATGAGCAACGTGAGCGCCAGCGTGGCGGGGATGGCCACCGCGACAATGCCGCTCTCCCGCCAGCCAAGCGTGAGCCAGATGAGGATCGCCACACTGAAGACGGCGATGCCCATGTGCAGCAGCAACTCGTTGGATTTCTCCGCGGCGGTCTCGCCGTAGTTACGCGTGATGCTGACGGTGACATCGGCCGGAATGACGCTGCCTTTGAGCAGATCGACCTTGCGCAGCACTTCATCGGCCACGCTAATCGCATTCGCACCGGGGCGTTTGGCAATGCTGAGCGTGACAGCGGGCTCTTCGCTCGTTTTGCTGCCGTGGAAGACGTATTGCGTTGGTTCCTCGCCGGTGTCGGCGATCTCGGCGACTTCGCGGAGATAGACGGGACGACCACTGAACACGCCGATCACGACATCGCCGACTTCGTGAGCGGTTTTTAGAAAGCCGCCTGTTTCCACGAGCACTTCATTGTTGCCGGTGGTCAGGCCGCCGGCGCGGAATTGCCGGTTCGCCTGCTGGAGCATCGGCACGAGACCTGCGGGGCTCAAATTGCGCGAAGCGAGCTTCACGGGATCGAGCAGCACACGCACAGTGCGCCGCGAACCTCCTATCAGCGTCGTCTCGGCCACTAGCGGCACTTGTTTGATCTCTTCGTCGATTTGCGCAGCCAAACGACGCAGCGTGAGATGCTCGTAGCGGGCGCTGTGCAAGGTGAGCGCGAGGATGGGCACGTCGTCGATGCTCTTGAGCTTGATGAGCGGTGCGCTGACACCCATCGGGATGCGGTCGTAGTTCGAGCGCAGCTTCTCCGTGAGTCTCACGAGGCTGACGTCTGGATCTTCGCCCACTTTGAAGCGCACGATGACGAGGCTCTCGCTGTCGCGTGAGGTGCTGTAGATGTATTCCACGCCAGGCAGCTCCCAGAGCAGCTTTTCCATCGGTCGCGTGGCGCGTTCCTCGATTTCCTTCGCGGTGGAGCCGGGCATGGAAACCATCACATCGACCATCGGCACCTTGATCTGCGGCTCTTCTTCACGCGGCAGCAAAACAATCGCCGCCGCACCGAGCAAAACGGACGCGATGACGACGAGCGGCGTCAGCTTCGAGTCGATGAACGCCGCCGCGATGCGGCCTGCGATGCCGAGATGGCTGGAGGAAGGCTCGCTCATGGCTGGAGGGTCACGGGTTGGCCGTCGGTGAGTTGGGCGCTTTCGCTCACGATGACCTGTTCACCTTCTTCGAGGCCGGAAAGCACCTCGACGCGGTCTTCGAGCACTTTGCCAGTCTTCACGAGGCGTAGCGCGGCTTTGCCGTCTTTGGCGACGAAGACGAGCTCCATCTGTCCACGCTTCAAAACGGCGCTTTGTGGCACCAAAAGCAGTTTCACCTCGGCAACCGGCACCGACACGCGGCCGAACTGGCCGGTGCGCAGGCCTTCCATTTGTGGGAGGTCGAACTTCACATTGAAGGTGCGGCTTACGGGATCGGCCACGGGCGAGATTTCGCTCACGGTGCCTTCAATGACCTTCGCGAGGCGCACGAGCATCTTCGCGCCGAGTTTCACGCGATCGAGGATCGCCTCGGGAAGATCGGCCTCAAAGCGCAGCGAGGTGGGCGCTTCGATTTCGAGCAGCGGCTTACCCGGCATCGCAAGATCGCCCACATCGGCGAGTTTACGCGTGACCACACCATCAAAGGGCGCGGTGACTTTGGCGTAGCTCATCATCGTTTCGGCCTCGCTGACAGCTCCAGTGCCGATTTTCACACGAGCGTCCGCCGCGTCGAACTCCTGCCGCGTCGTCGCATTGCTGGCGATGAGCTGCTTTTGACGATCAAAGTCACGTTTGGCCTGATCGAGCATGGCGCGGGCTTGATCGACCTTCGCCTGGATCTCCTGCACATCGAGCCGAGCGAGCAAATCGCCCGCCTTCACCATCGCGCCGGGCGTGGCGGTGTATTCGAGCACGCGCCCGCTGACCTTCGCCTCCACGACGGCGCGTTGCTTTGAGCGCACCGTGCCCACGACCTCCTCGGTGGCGGTGTGGGGTTCCAGCTTCGCCGTCTGCACCTTCACCGTGACGCCTGGAAGCGGCGCGGCGTTTTGTTGAGCGGGCTCGTGTTTGCCACAAGCGGCCAGCACGAGCAGAGGAAGTAGCGGGAGCAGTCGTTTCATGGCGGGATGAGTGAATTTATTTCCTGGCGCAGCACGAACCGCCGACACCGAGCTTTTTGAGGATCATCTCCGCCGGGCAGAAGCCGGTGAAGGCGGATTGCAGCAGGTTCGCGCCCACGAAAGCGGTGAACCAGAGCCAGTTCGGGCTCATGTAGTGCGCGAGGGCAAGACTGATGAGGATGAAGGCACCGGCGAGGGCTCGGATGGCGTTTTCGAGTTTCATGAGGGTGATGCTATCAGGTTTCAGGTATCGCAGGGGTAATATCAGCGGGCGACCGTGGAGTGCTTCTTGTCATGCTCGCTCCAGCCATGGGCGGCGAAGGCGGAAACGACTTTGGCATGATTCTGAGCGATTTTGGCGGCGTTTGCTGTGCGTCCTTTGACCGTCATGCGCACGCCCTTGTCCGTGGCAGTGAATTCGTGGTCCATCTCGGCGTAGTGGTCGCAATACTCGGCGAAGGCCGGATCCCAGCGGCGCACGCTGAGTCCTTCCCCGAGACGTGCCCGCATCTGCCCGACATGCTTTTTCAAAGCTGCGGCCACTTTGGGATCATCGCTCTCCGTCAGGGCCGTATAGCCGTCGGCGGTGAGCTTCAAATCACGACGGATTTTGGCATGCGAGTCAAAGAGGGCATGGATCTGCTCCCGCGCCTCCGGTGGCAGGCCGCGACCGCCGACCTGCTGTGCGCAGGAGGAAGAAAAAGCCATGGCGGCGGTGAAAAGCGCCAGGACAAAATTTTTCGTGGACGAACTTGGTTTCATGGTGTTCATGTATTCAACTGTATGAGTCTATACGCATATAGTAGATGTCTGCAAACCCTTTTTAACATCATGCCCGCCGCACGAAAAAAAACCCTGCCGCCGGTCTCCGATGAGGCCCTCGCTTTGATCGCCTCATGGTTCCGAACGCTTGCCGAACCCAGCCGACTGAAAATCCTCCGCGCCCTGGAGGAAGGCGGCGAGTTGAACATCACTGAACTCGTCGCCGCCACCAGCCTGACCCAGGCGAACGTCTCCCGCCATGTGCAGTCGCTCGTCGATGCCGGGATGGTCGGACGCCGCAAGGAAGGCCTCACTGTCATCTGCTTCATCGCCGATCCCGGCATCACCGACCTCTGCGACAATGTGTGCAACAATCTCATGAAGCGTCTCTCCCATCAGGTGAAGAAGCTCGGCGGTTCTTGATCTCGCAGGCACCTCCTCATGCACACCACATTCTGGCTCTGCTGCTCTTCGCTGAGTGCTGAGGCCATGTGAGTGTGCCGCTGGTGAAGCTTGTGAAGGGGCCGTGAAATAACCGCTGGACATGAATATCCATGCGACAATAATTCCGCTCATTCACGCTGGATCGCTGAGTGCCTTGAACCGCACGGAAACGATCTTGCGGGGGCAAATGAAGCATTACAACGCCCTTGGGCGCGGTTGCCATGAAAAAGTCGCCTTCGTCTCTCTGTGCAGCCGCCTCAAGCTGCAGGATGAATGTTTGCGTCGTTATCTTCGCGGCTTGTCTGGTGCCCTGCGCGCTCCGCGCTGCGAGTGATGTCACGGTCAGCACGGCGGTCACCTCCGGCGGTGCGTTCGGCGGGACGACGACGAAGACCTTCACGCCCAGCGCGGCCAGCGCGAACGTGAACCGCGATGACATCCAGACGTTCCTCGACGCGGGCACAGCCGTGGTCATCGAGACTGCGAGCGGCCAGGCGTCTCCCGGCGACATCACAGTGAACAGTGCTGTGACGAAGTCCGCAGGCGGCGTGGCAACGCTGACCTTGACTGCGGCGCGGCACATCACGCTCAACCAAGGCATCGTGCTCACTGCCGGAACGCTCTCGCTCAGTGCGCAGGGGACGCTAACCGTGGGGGCCGCGTTGCCGGTGCAGTCACCTGGCACAATCAACGCGGTCGGTGGCATCACGTTGCAGGGCACGGCGACGATGCTGTTCACGCTGGATTTGACCACGAGCCAGTTGGGGACGAACGGTGCGGCGACGGTGGCGGGCGCATTGGCCGCGAATTTTGCGAATGACTTTGAGGATGCAATTGACGGTACGTTCAGCGCCACGGTGGTGCAGGCGGTGGGCGGAGTGTCAGGCACGTTCACGGGACAGCCACCGGCCTCGCGGTTGACGCTGCCGAACGATCATGGGTCGTTGCGGGTGAACTATGCGGCCAACGCGGTGACACTCGACGACTGGCAGCCCCTCCTTCATGACCTGAACTGGGATCCGGGCACGACCGACGCGGGCACGCAGGCGTTCTCCAACTCCGGCAACACGCGCGGTGGGCGCCACTACTTCAAGGTCACGGCTCAGGCCACGGACATCGGCGCGTGGCGCACACGACTGGCGGTGGCGAATGGCGAGGCGCATGTGTATCTGAAGCAGGGTTCGCTGCCGACGACCTCGTCGTTCGATTTCAAGTCCGAGCGCGCCGGCTCCGACGGTATCATGCTGCGCGCAGACCAGTTCAACACGGCGGAGGAATGGTTCATCCTCGTGGATGCGACGGATGGCGCGCAGTGGTCGCTCGTGTCGGGCCGCGCATTCGTAGAGAACCTGGGCACACTTGGTTTCACCGATGCAAACTTCAACAGCCAATACGACATTGGCGAAGCCGTCATCCCGACGACCTCCGGCGGGGCGATGCCGCCGGAAGGCATCCGCTTCCTGAAAGCCACGGTACCCACCGGCACGCCAGCTTGGAGCCTGTGGCTGAGCGGCAGCACGCGGGAGATCGCAGTGCGCAAGACGCAGGTGCCCTTCCCCGACACCGGCCAGTTCGACAAGAAGCAGTCGGGCAAGATGCTGCTGGTGCCGACTTACCTCGGCACGGGGACCGGCGTGTATTTCCTGAGCATCAGCGCCGATCCGGGCGAGAGCATCACCTTGGACTCGCGCATCCAGCAGGTCACGGACATGGCGTTCGACTCGACGGTATCGAACGTGAGCGTGCCCGGGCCGCCCTACCGGGTGTATCGCGTGCAGGTGCCCATCCAGCAGATCGCATGGGATGTGAGCACGACGGCGGTGAGCGGGAACCCCGACCTCGTGGTGCGGGAGAACAACGTGGGCGCGGAGTTTGACAACGACGGCTACTCCGAAGCCACGGGCAGCACAACGGACAGCGTGACGCTGGTGCCGAATGGTTTGTCCGACGGCACGTGGTTCATCACCGTGCATGGCATTGGCGCGTATGAGTTCACCCTGCGCAACGGCGAGCCGGTCATCACCACGATCTCCTTCACGGACTTGAAGACCAACGACCAGCCAACGCGCGCGGGCTGGCGCTACTACAAGCTCACGGACGTGCCGTCCCAGCTCGGCTCGCTGGGATGGGAGCTGGAGCTGGCGAATCAGGTGCCGGGCACGGAGATCGCCATCCGCCGCAATGCGGTGCCGGGCCGGTGGTTGTATCGTGCCAACGGTTCTTCTTTGCCCTCTGACTTGGGCTTTGTGGACTACTCATCCACGGAGGGCTTCATTCAGAGGCCGGGGCACCAGGCGGACATCTGGTATGTGGGCGTTTACACTCCGCAGCAGGCGCTGGGGGCGTTCCAGCTCGACGTGCATCCCATCACGCCGACGACGGTGACGTTCAACAACGGCACGCAGTCCGTTAGCAATCTCGCCGTGGGACGCTTCCGCTACTTCCGCGTGGATGTCCCGAACACCGCAGGCATCCTGGGCTGGGATGTGCGCGTGCGTGATGTCACGAGCGGCACGCCGCAGCTTGTGGTGCGGCGCGATGTGCTGCCGGAGAGCGTGGGTTCGAGCGGATTCGGTTCGAATCCATCGGAAGCCACCACTTGGGCGAGTGGCAACAGTTGGGCCGGATCGGTGGACTGGACGGGACGCTCGCAGACTCCCGGCGGCGGCACTGTGTCCACTCAACGACTCGTCGCAGGCATGGGGCGTCCGCTGGAGCCCGGCACCTACTACATCGGTGTGTTCAACGCGGCCGGATTCACCCCTGACGTGGCCGGGTTCACGTTCGAGAGCCGCGGCATCGGCACAGGGCAGGCATTCCCGATCAGCACACTGGCGTTCACTGGCGGCAGCTCCGTGGTCAGCGCATTGACCGCGCGCGAGGCGCAGTATTTCAAGGTGACCATTCCCTCGAACACGCCGAGCTGGGAACTCACGCTCGCGCCTTCCTCCGGCGAGATGCTGCTGGCGGCGCGGCGCTCCACGGTGCCGGATTTCAACGCCGCGCAGGGAGGAGTCACTGATGCGATCGCAGGCACGCTGGAGGTGGAGATGCAGAAGACGGGACCGGAGCGCTTCACGTTGTTTGCGCCCAGTGGTGAGAACTTCATCACGCCGGGCGACTACTTCCTCGCGGTGGTGTCGGAGGGGCAGAATCCATCCGGGGACACTGTCGGCACTGGCACCGCGAGCGGCACGCTCACGAGTTTGGGCACGCTGGCGGTGACGAACCTGGGCACGATCACGGAGACAGCCACGACGCAGAGTGTGGCACCGCTCGAAGGCGGACGGGTGAAGGCGTTCCAGTTCAATGTCACGGCTGGCACGGCGAGCATTGAGATTAAACTCACCAACCGTGTGGGCAATCCGCAGCTCTACGTGTTGCCGGGTTCACTCCTGCCGGAATCGCAGCACTTCGGTGGCTCGGACTACGGGGTGGAGGGCGGCTCGACGGGAACAGGCTGGGCGAACGATGATGAAATCGTGACGCTCGTGAATCCGGCTGCGGGCATCGTGCATGTCACGGTGCGCGCGGAGGATGAATTCGGCGGAGCATTGCCGGATGCCTCAGCCACGCTGGAGGTGCGGGCGGTGCCTCCCACGGATGTGGCCTTCAACGGAGGCACCGCGGTCGTGACGGGGCACACGCCGGGCACCTGGAAATTTTTCCGCGTGGATGTGCCGAACACTGCGGGCATCATGGGCTGGGATCTGCGCCTGCGCAGCGTCACCGCAGGCACGCCGAAGCTTGTGGTGCGCCGCGACACGCTGCCGGATGCGTTGGCCACGGACTTCGGCAGCGCTCCCCACACCTCCACCACCTGGCCCTCTGGCTCTCGCTGGGCAGGCGGGGTGGACTGGACGGGCTACATGCAGGATCCAGACACTTCATCCGTCTCCGGCCGGCGTCTCGTCGCGGGCATGGGTCGTCCACTGGAGGCGGGCACCTACTACATCGGTGTGTTCAATGAATCCGGCATCACTCCGACCGACGCTGCCTACACGCTGGAGAGCCGCGGCATCGGCGCGGGGCAGGTGATTCCTGTGGATGACATCACCACCTTCTCCGGCGGCAATGCTACGGTCACCGCGCTGGCCGCGCGCGAGGCTGCCTACTTCAAAGTCACCGTGCCCGCGAACACGCCGAGCTGGGAGGTCTCGCTCGCGCCCTCGGTGGGTGACATGCTGCTGATCGTGCGGCGGGGCACGATCCCGGATTTCTTCTCAGTGCAGGATGACGACGCTGGCGCAGTGCTCGGAAGCGGCCTCGAAGTGGAGATGCAGAAGACCGGTGCGGAACGTTACACGATGATGCCTCCAAATGGAGAAAACTTCATCACCACCGGTGACTACTACTTGGCCGTGGTGTCTGAGGGCGTTTCTCCCAGCGGCAGCTTCGTAGGCACCGGCAGCAGCAGCGGAACGGTCACCAGCCACGGCGCGCTGGGTGTGGCCTCGCTCGGCGAGATCAGCCTCGCCGAGACGAACCAGGCGGTGTCGCTCGTCGGCGGGCAGGTGAAGGCGTTCCAGTTCACCGTGCCGGCGGGCGCGTATGCGCTCGAAGCGCGCCTCGACAACCGCACCGGCGGTCCGCACCTCTACTTGCACCAAGGCACGCGCCTGCCGAGGTCGTGGATCGGACTCGCGCACGACTACGGCATCGAAGCCGGCAGCGCGGACGCGGCATGGGCCACGGGCGCGGAGTCGCCCGTCACGTTGTCGAGTCCTGCGGCGGGTCAATACCGGCTCACCGTGCGCGCGGAGATGTCTTTTGGCAGCGACATCCCCGATGCGACCGCGATGCTGGTGCTGCGTCTCTTGCCAGCACCGGGCAATACAGTGCTGGCGTTCAATGGGGGCACTTCCTCTGAGACCGGCCACGCGGCCAATACCTGGCGCTACTTCCAAGTGACGGTACCTGCCGGTGTGGATGGCTGGGACATCCGCGTGCGCAACGTGACCGCCGGCACGCCGACAATCGTCGTGCGGCGTGACGAACTGCCCACGACTCTTGGCACCGATTTTGGCGGGTATCCCGAGAGAGCGACCTCATGGCCCACTGGTGCGCAGTGGGCTGGACTCGTGGACTGGACCGGCTACTCGCAGGATCCCGGCGGCGCTTCCGTCAGCGGCCGACGGCTCGTTGCGGGCATGGGACGGCCCTTGGAGACGGGAACCTACCTCGTCGGTGTGTTCAACTCCTCCTTCGCCGACGCTGCGGCCTACACCATCGAGAGCCGTGGCATCGGCAGCGGCCAGATGCTGCCGGTCACGGCGCTGTCCTTTACCGGAGGCAATGCCACGATCAACAACCTTGCTCCACGCGAGGCCGTTTACTTCAAGATCTCCATCGCGGCGAACACTCCGAGCTGGGAATTCACACTCGATCCTTCGTTGGGCGACATGCTTGTGGCGCTGCGCCGTGGCACCGTGCCGGACTTCGCTGCCTCGGAAGGTGGCCTTGCGGGCGATCCATTCGGCGGCAGTCTCGAAACACGGATCGCCAAGGACGGGGCGGAGCGTTACGTCATGCTACCGCCGAATGGGCAAACTTTTCTCACCGAGGGCGACTACTTCATCGCCGTGGTGTCCGAGGGGCAGAATCCTGACTTCACCAACATCGGCACCGGCAACTCCACGGGGGTGCTGAACAGCTTGGGCGTGCTTGCCGTCACCGATCTCGGCTCCTCGGGCGGCGCGGGCATCAGCCAGGCGGTGTCGCTCGTGAGCGGGCAGGTGAAGGCCTATGAATTCACCGCGCCCGGCGGCATAGGCATCATGGAGATGCGGCTGGACAACCGCACGGGCGATCCCGGGCTCTTCGCGAGGCCAGGCACTTCATTGCCCACACTGGGCAGCTATGGCTCGGAAGGCGGGGCCGCCGCCGGAGTTCTCTCCACCGAGGGCGTGCTCACGTTGTTCAATCCCACTACCGGCACCTGGCGGCTCATCGTACGCGCCGGGGGTTTTGGCTTCACCATTCCCGATGCGACGGCGGACCTCGTCCTCCGCCCGAAGACGCCGGTGACGCTGAATTTTTCCTCCACGCAGAACGGCAATGGCTTCAGCCACACAGACACGAAGCAGCTCGCGGACGCCGAACACGAAATCTACTCCGTGGCCGTGCCCACGACCGTCAGCGACCAGCCCGTGCTCGGCTGGAAGCTCACCGTGAACCACACCCAGGGCGACACCACGCTGCGCATCTACAAGGACATCAGCGACACCGGCACGTGGATCACCATCACGGACAACACGGCCATCATCGTGCCGCCTTACTTCACGCCGGGCGACACTTGGTTTGTGGATGTCATAGCCACCGGCCTCACGAACTACACGCTCACCAGCGCGCCCGTCACACTCGCACAGCCCGCCTGGACCATGCCCGCGACGCAGAACCAGACGTTTGCCGACACCGGCACCGGACTCCCCGGCGACCAAGGCACCGATCTTGGACAGGACGACTGGCACTTCTACGCGATTGACGTGCCGTCGGACAATCTCGGCCTGCTCCGCACCGAACTCCAGGCCATCAACGGCAACCCCGACCTCTACATCCGCGAAACCGCCGTGCCCACGACACTGCATGGCGCAGCCGGCCAGCCGTTCAACTGGTCGCCGCTCGTGGACCGCAGCCTGAACGGCAGCACCACCGAGCACGGCAACTGGGTGCCGCTCAACGGCCGCACCGCCAACGCGCTGCCTGCGGGCCGATGGTATCTCGGTGTGCGTGCCGCCGGCGGATCGAACGCGCGCTACCGGCTCATCGCCTCCACCGGCCAGGTGCAGGATCTGTCACTCACCAACGGCAGCGTGACGGATCACACCCTCGCAGGCGGCGACTGGCGCTACTACCGCTTCACCGTCCCCGATCCAGCGCCCGCAAACTGGACGCTCACCTTCACCCAGCAAGTGGGCGATGTCGTCATGTGGGTGCGCGACACCATTCCGCCTGGGCAGGGAAGCAGCGGTGGAATCTTCAGCAGCGGCATCGGTTGGGCAACGGATGCAAAAAACCAAGGCCCCTACGACAGCGGCAACGATCCGCCCGCCGCCTACACCTTCACCACGCCACCGCTGCGCCCCGGCACCACCTACTATGCCGGTTTCCAGGCGAAGAACGACGCCACCTTCTCGCTCACCTCCGCCACCAGCGGCGGCAATGTGGTGCCGGATGCCACGCTCGACTTCTACTCCGGCACCTTCAACGGCAATGTGCCCGGCAACAGCAGCCTCGTCTTCAAAGTCGTCGTGCCGCCCGAGGCCATCCGCTGGAAGCACACCTCCACGCATTCGGATGACGTGCAGGTGCGTCTCGAACAAGGCACCATCCCCACCGTCACCGGCAATGTGCATTTCACCGGCTCCGGTCCGAACTCATCTCTCAACCAGCCGCTTTCGCCCACCGAACAGTGGCCATGGCGTGCCAGTGCCACCTACTACGTGCGCCTCGTGAACACCGCCGCCACGGCAGAAGCGGTCGTCTTCAACCTCAACGGCGCGAATGCCGCGAACCTCGACGATGACAACGACGGCCTGCCGGATGTCTGGGAGACCTCGTTCTTCGGCGGCACCTTTGGTCAGGATGCCGATGACGACTCCGACCTCGATGGCCTGCTCAACCTCACAGAGTTCGCCTTCAACCTCAATCCCACCATCAGCGCCGTGCCGATCCTCGTTACCGGCACCGGCACCACGGGCCTGCCGCTGATCACCACCACCTTCCCCGGCGGCAGTCCGCGTCTCCGTGTCGAATACATCCGCCGCACCGCCGCCACCGCACCGCAGCTCGACTACACCGTCGAGTTCACCGGCAATCTCACCTCCTGGCTGCCCGCCACCGGCACGGAAAACGTCACGTCCATCGACGCCAACTGGGAACGCGTCGTCATTGAGGACACCGGTGCCCCCGGCGGCAGCGCGCGCCGGTTCGGGCGTGTCGTGATCACGCAGACGCCGTGACGAACTGTGGCAATACCAGCATCTGAAGCGCCTCTCTCGCCAGGTGAAGAAGCTCTTTGCCAAAGTCGCTCACGAGCGCAACGTTGGCGTTCTCGTTGACACGCACGACCACCGCACGCTCGATGTCTTCGACCGCATTCTTGAGGTGGAAGACGGCGGCATCACTGAGCGTCCTTTGCCTCACACCGCACCATGAAACGCACCACCACCCTCCTCTGCCTTCTCGCCAGTCTCGCTTTCGCGCAAGACGCCAGCGTCAAACCGGGCATCAACGACAAATTCCTCGATCCGAAGCTCAACGTCGAGGAATGGACGAAGAAGTTCGAAACGGAGAGCCGCGAGATCTTCCACCAGCGGGAGAAAATCGTCGTCGCGGCCGGTTTGAAGCCCGGCATGGTCATGGCGGACATCGGCGCGGGCACGGGGCTTTTCACGTTGCACTTTGCGCAGGCCGTCGGCGAAAACGGCAAGGTCTATGCCGTCGAAATCGCGAAGAATTTCCTGGAGCACATCAAGGCCCGCGCCTCCAAAGCGAGTGCCTCGAATGTGCAGACGATTCTCTGCACCGAAAAGAGCGTCGAGCTGCCTGAGTCGAGCATCGACCTCGCCTTCATCTGCGATGTGTATCACCACTTCGAGTATCCTCAGGCCACGCTCGCCACGCTGCACAAGGCGCTCAAACCGGACGGCGAACTGGTGCTGATTGACTTCAAACGCATCCCTGGCAAATCGAGCGACTTCGTCATGGGCCACGTCCGCGCCGGACAGGAGGTCTTCGAGGCCGAAGTCATTGCCGCTGGTTTTGAAAAGGTGGATGAAGTGAAGGATCTGCTGAAGGAGAACTACTTCGTGAAGTTCCGCCGGAAGTAGATCGACGCTCATGAAATCCGCCACCCTCAAAGACCTGTCATGGGTGATCGTGCAGTTGGTTCTGCTTGCGGCGCTGTTGTTGATGCCTGCATTTGGACATGTGCCGTTTCTCGTGCCATTGCGCCCGCTGGGCTTGCTGGTGTGCATCGCCGGGCTGTCTGTGTCGGGCGTGGCGACCTGGCAATTACAGGCGGGGCGCTCACTCACTCCGCTGCCTTCCCCGCGCGCGGGAGCCGCGTTGCTCACGAGCGGCTTGTATCGCCGCGTCAGGCATCCGGTTTACAGCGGCCTTCTCGTCTGGGCCTTCGGCATGGCGATCTCGGCGGCGAGTTTGCTGCATTTCGTGCTGTTCGGACTGCTTTGGGCCTTCTTCCACGCCAAGGCAGCGCATGAAGAAAAGCTGCTCGCGCAAAAATACAGCGGCTACCCTGAGTATGCCTCTCGCACGCCGCGTTTCTTTCCTTCACTCATCCCACTCAAATGAAACACACCTTCCTCCGCCGCATGGACTTGAGCAGCGCAAACTCCGTCTGCCCGATCCACTGACCGCGCGGTGTCTGATACCATGCATCATACTCCGCCACGCGGGGATCGAAGGTGATCTGTTCGTCATTCATAATCATGCTTTCTCGTTGAGGCGTGAGAATACCCAGGCGAGTGACGGCGACGACATCATTCATCAGCCGGTCGAACTCAGGTGTGCATTCAACGCTGACCGGGCTTCGCTTCTTCAAGAACCCACCCTTGCCAAATGGCCCGCTGCTTCTTTACCGATGAAGCGCCGAAGGTGGGAGTGCGGAGCTTTGGTCAGATCGACACGCAAGAGGCAATAGAGGGCATCGCCAAAGTCGCGCTCGACGTGGAAGTCGATGAAGCGGGCGTTCATGCTGAGGTAATGGCGGATGAGCGGTGGGATGCTGCGCTGGGAGCCATCGGGGGCGCGGATGGTGTCGCGCAGGGTTTCGATGGGGTCGCCCCGGTGCGCGGCGGAAGCATCGCCCCTGCACCGGGGATGTCCGCCTAAATTAGCGCTGGACGCACTTTTCACGATGAGGTGTAACCCTGCCGTGCCGGAAAAACTGCCTCCCCATCATGACCACCCTGCGCGGTGCTGATGCCGCGCTGAAGGCGATCAAGTCACTGCAAGGGGGGGCAGGTTCGGACATGGCAGGGGGATCATTGGCTAAAGCCACCGCCAGCACTCCAGGCTTGCTATTTCCGGTTCAGCCGTTAGTCAGTTGTCCGCTATGTTTTTCCGCTCTGCCAAACGCACCACCGCAGCACTCGCCCTTTTGGCGATGCTCATGGTGCAGTTGTCGGGTGGCATCTTCCACTACTACTGCGATTGCACGGGCAAGGCGGTCGTCACGATGGATGAGCATTGCCATGGTGAGCACGGGGAAGAAGGCCCGCTGGATCATGCGCCTGTCGGACACCAGCACCATGACGATGACCACAATGAGGTGCCTGCGGATTCCGGCAGCCATCATCACCATGAAGTGGTGCAGACGCCGACGGATACAGTCCCGCCTTATGTGGTGATGGCTCCTGCGATCGGTGTAACGCCGGTGCTTTGGATTGAAATCTTTGCGACGAACCTGGCTCCCACGAAGGAGCCACACACGGTCATTCTCCCGCCGCGTGATGATAGCGGCCCGCCGCAGCTACCGCTGCTGGTGGTGCGTTCGGTGGTCTTCTTGATTTGAGGGGACGTGGCTGACGGGAATCCCCGTCGAGCCGTTGCGTGATGTTTTATCGGGCCTTCGTGCCTGGAACACACGCCTGTCACTGCGGCGGCAGTTGATCCGCCGAATCCATGCACGCTCATCGTGCCCGGATCATTCCTGCGCTCATGCACTCCACCCTCTTTCACCATGCACACTCGTGTCTTTCCATTGCTTCTGCTTCTCGCATTTCATGCCCATGCTGCCAGCCCCGGCGGCTCCTTATCCTTGTCAGACGCGCTTGCGCTGTCTCTCCGGCAAAACCCCGAACTCAAATCCTATGATTGGGACATCCGCGCTGCCGAGGCACGCACGCTCCAGGCGGGACTGAAACCCAATCCCGTCCTCAACTACAGCGCCCAAAACCTACCCGGCAGCGGCCCCTACCGTGGTGGCGACATCATGGAAAACACGCTGGAGCTTGGGCAGCTCGTGGAGCTCGGCGGCAAACGTCAGGCGCGTGTCAATGAAGCTGCGGCTAGTCGCAGCGTGGCGGAGTGGGCTTATCAAGTGCGCCGTGTCGAAGTGCTCAAAAACACCACGCAGGCTTTTGTGGCAGTGCTCGCGGCCCAACGCCAGGTGCAACTCGCGGAGGAAACCGCCGCGCTGGCGGAGAAGGTCACGCCGATGACGCAGAAGCGAGTGGAGGCTGGCAAGGCCAACGCTGTCGAGGTCATGCGCAGCAAGGTCGCCGTGGCATCGGCGAAGATCGAACTGGAGCAGGCGAAGCGCACGCTTGCCACGGCCAGGATCAATCTCGCCGTTCAATGGGGTGCGCAGACAGCGGACTTTGATTCCGTGAAAGGTGATCTGGAAGGCATCAAAGCCCTGCCGAAGTTCTCCACGCTCGTGCAGCGCATTCAGAGCAATCCCGAGATCGCCCGCTGGTCGTCTGAGCGCGACCGACGTTACGCGGCACTGGCAAAGCAAAAGTCACTGGCAAAGCCGGACATCACCGTCTCCGCAGGGCCGCGCATGTTGGGCAAAGGCGATGACCTCTCATTCGTCGTCGGCTTCTCCATTCCGCTGCCGTTCAAGAACAAGAACCAGGGCGGCATAGCCGAAGCGGAGGCGGAAATCGCCAAGACCGACAGCGAGCGCAAGACCTCGGAGATGAATGTGTATGCCCAGCTCAGCGCCGCCTATCAAGTGCTGCTCCGCGCCACAACGGAAGTCGAGCTGCTGAACAAGGACGTGCTGCCGGGCGCGAAGGAAGCCGAAGAAGCCGTCATGCAGGGCTATGAGGCCGGACGCTTCACCCAGCTCGAAATCCTCGACGCCCGCCGCACGCTCATTCAAGCGCGCAATCAGCATCTCCGCGCCCTCACGGACTACCACCAGGCCCAGGCAGAGATCGCCGCCCTCACCGCTGCACCCATCTCACTTTCTCGCAAATAACACCCCTTTCAAACTCACCCCTTCATGAACTACAAAGCCATTCTCAATGCGGCCCTCATCGCGCTGCTCCTCATCGGCGGAGCTTATGCGGCCAAACGCATCCTCGGCATCGAACTCAGCAGCCACGAGCACGCGGAAGGTCACGGCGCGGCCCCCGCAGCCGATGATCCCAGCAAGCGACGCGGCCCGCACGGAGGCCGCTATTTCGGCGAGCCGGACTTCGAGTGCGAAGTGCAAATCTACGAGCCGGAAGGAGTCACGCCTGAGTTCCACGTTTACTTCTACAAGAACGGTCAGCCATATCAGCCCGACGACGTGAAGATCGTCGCCAAGCTGGAGCGAATCAACCGCACCGACACCATCACGTTCAAGAAAGAGGCGGACTACTACATCGGCACGCCCGTGGTCGAGGAGCCGCATTCCTTCCACGCCTTTGTGAATGTGCAGCACGCCGGAAAAAGCTACGAGTGGAAGTTCGACTCCATCGAAGGCCGTGCCGAGATGCCGGATGAAATCCTCGCCCGTGCTGGCGTGGAAATGGTGAAGGCAGGCCCGGCCAAGATACGCCAGCGACTCAGCCTGCGTGGCCGTGTGCAGCTCAATGAGCAAACGCGCACCAGCATCATCCCGCGCTTTGAGGGCATCGTGAAAGCGGTGAACAAAAACCTGGGCGACGTGGTGAGCAAAGGCGATGTCCTCGCCACGGTGGAGAGCAACGACAGCCTCCAGACCTACGAGGTCAAAGCCGAGATCGCAGGCACCGTGATCGAGAAAAGCGTGAAGCTCGGCGAGTTCGCGGACAATCAGCGCACGCTCTTTGTCATCGCCGATCTCAGCAATGTGTGGGTGGACTTCATCGTCCATCGCAAAGACTTCCCGCTGCTCAAAGCCGGGCAGGCCGTGGCCATCCATGCCGACGAAGGCATCGAAAGCGTCGAGGCCACGCTCAGCTATCTCTCGCCCTTCAGCGCCGAAGGATCGCAGACCATGATGGCCCGTGCCGTGGTGCCGAATGCCAAGGGCGAGCTGCGCCCAGGCTTGTTCGTCACTGGCGATGTCGTCTATGAGGAGGCCGAGGTGCCCGTTGCCGTGAAGGCCAGCGCTTTGCAAAACTTCCGCGACTGGGATGTCGTCTTTGTGCGCGTAGGCACTTTGTTTGAAGCCATGCCTTTCGAGATCGGACGCCGCGATGCCGAGTGGATCGAAGTCAAAGCGGGCATCCCCGCAGGCATCTCCTACGCCGCTGAGAACAGCTTCATCATCAAAGCTGACGTGATGAAATCCGGTGCCACCCACGACCATTGATCCACCGCCGCCATGATTGATTCCATCATCCAGTTTTCCATCAAGCAGCGCTGGGTCATCCTGCTGCTCGCGCTCGGCACCGCCATCCTCGGTGCCTACAACTACACCCGGCTGCCCATTGATGCCGTGCCGGACATCACCAACGTCCAGGTGCAGATCAACACCGAAGCACCCGGCTACTCACCGCTCGAAGTCGAGCAGCGCGTCACCTTCGCCGTGGAGAATGCCATGGGCGGCCTGCCGCACCTCGACTACACCCGCTCCGTCTCACGCTACGGCCTTTCACAAGTCACGGTCATCTTCAAAGACGGCACCGACATCTACTTCGGACGCCAGCTCATCGCCGAGCGTTTGCAGGAGGTGAAAAGCAAACTGCCGCCCGGCCTGGAGCCGAGCATGGGGCCGATTGCCACCGGCCTTGGAGAAATCTTCATGTTCACCGTCACTGCCGAACCATCTGCACGAAACGAGGAAGGCAAAGCCTACACACCCACCGACCTGCGCACCATCCAGGACTGGATCATCAAGCCACAGTTGCGAAACATCCCCGGCGTCATCGAGGTGAACACCATTGGCGGCTATGAGAAGCAGTTCCACGTCACGCCTGATCCGAACAAGCTCGTCACCTTTGATGTCACGCTGCGCCAGCTCATGGAAGCGCTCGACCTGAACAACGCCAACGTCGGCGCGGGTTACATCGAAAAGAATGGCGAGCAACTGCTCATCCGCGCTCCAGGTCAGGCCGAGGGCATCGAAGACCTGCTCAACATCATCGTCGCGCATCGCGATGGCACGCCCATCCTCGTCAAAGACGTGGCTGAGGTCGTGCATGGCCGCGAACTCCGCACTGGCGCGGCAACCGTGAATGGTGAGGAAGTCGTGCTCGCCACCGTCTTCATGCTCGTCGGTGAAAACAGCCGCACCGTCTCCAGCCGCATCGCTGCGAAGCTGGTGGATGTGAACCGCTCCCTGCCGGAAGGCGTGAAGGCCAACGCCGTCTATGACCGCACCACACTCGTGGACTCCACCATCGAGACCGTGAAGAAGAACCTCTTTGAAGGAGCCACGCTCGTCATTGTCATCCTGTTTCTACTGCTCGGAAACTTCCGCGCCGCGCTGCTCACCGCCTGCGTCATCCCGCTTTCGATGCTGCTCACCATCACCGGCATGGTCAGTGCCAAAATCAGCGGCAACTTGATGAGCCTCGGCGCTCTCGACTTCGGCATCATCGTCGATGGGGCAGTCATCATCGTGGAGAACTGCATCCGGCGTCTTGCCGAGGAGCAGCATCGTCATGGCCGCTTGCTCACCAAAGCCGAGCGCTTCGAGATCGTCTTCGCCGCCACCCGCGAAGTGCGAAAGGCCAGCATCTTCGGCGAACTCATCATCATGGTCGTCTATCTGCCCATCCTCACGCTCACCGGCATCGAGGGGAAGATGTTCTTCCCCATGGCCTTCACCGTCCTCGCCGCGCTGGGCGCTGCCATGATTTTGTCCGTGACCTTTGTGCCCGCCGCCGTCGCCATCTTCCTCGGTGGCCGCATCAGCGAAAAAGAAAACATCCTCATCCGCACCGCCAAGGCCATCTATGAACCCATGCTGCGTGCCGCCATCGCCGCTCGCGGTGCCGTGGCTGCTGCTGCCGTCATCCTCGTCATGCTCTGCCTGCTGCTCGCTTCCAGAATGGGCAGCGAGTTCATTCCGAAATTAGACGAAGGCGACTACGCCCTGCACGCCCTGCGCATCCCCGGCACAAGTCTAACCCAAGCGGTAGAGATGCAGCGCACTCTGGAGTCCAAGCTGAAAACAATCCCCGAAGTGAAGGAAATCTTCACCAAGATCGGCACCGCCGAGATCGCCACCGACCCTATGCCACCCAGCGTTGCGGATTGCTTCATCATGATCAAACCGCGCAGCGAATGGGCCAACCCCCAAATGCCAAAATCCGAACTGGACGACAAAATCATGGCAGTCGCCAAATCCGTCCCCGGCAACAACTACGAGCTGCTCCAGCCCATCGAAATGCGCTTCAATGAACTCATCGCCGGTGTCCGCAGCGACTTGGCCGTGAAGGTCTTTGGCGACCAGATGGAAGTCATGGAGGAGACCGCCGGGCAGATCGAAGACGTGCTCAAGCAAGTCCCCGGTGCCGTCGATGTGAAGCTGGAGCAGACCACCGGCCTGCCCGTGCTCACCATCGCCATCGACCGCCCCATGATCGCCCGCTATGGCCTGAACATCGCCGACGTGCAGGAGGTCATCGAGATCGCCATCGGCGGCAAAGAAGCCGGACAAATCTTCGAGGGCGACCGCCGCTTCGCCATCCTCGTGCGCTTGCCTGAAAAGCTCCGCACCGATCTCGAAGCTCTGAAACGCCTGCCCATCCCGCTGCCACAAAGAGCCGTCAATCTGACTCGCATCGCCTACCAGCCGAAAAGCAGCGTCGCCACCGCCGATACCATCCCGCTCGGCGAGTTGGCCGAGTTCACCCTCGCTCCCGGCCCGAACCAAATCAGCCGCGAGAACGCCAAGCGCCGCGTCGTCGTCACCGCCAACGTGCGCGGACGCGACATCGCCAGCTTTGTCGGCGAAGCACAGAAACGCATCGCTGAGGAAGTCACCGTGCAGCCCGGCTACTGGGTCAGTTGGGGCGGACAATTTGAAAACCTCATCTCCGCCAGCCATCGTTTGAAGATTGTCGTCCCCGTCGCACTGCTGCTCATCCTCATGCTGCTGTTCAGTGCCTTCGGTTCCGTCAAAGACGCGCTGCTCATCTTCACCGGCGTGCCCATGGCTCTCACTGGCGGCATCATTGCGTTGTGGTTGCGTGACATCCCGCTGTCCATCTCCGCCGCCGTCGGCTTCATCGCCTTGTCCGGTGTGGCCGTGCTCAATGGCGTCGTCATGATCAGCTTCATCAGGAAGCTCATCGAAGACGGCATGGGCATTGATGCCGCCATCCTCAGCGGCTCCCTCACCCGCCTGCGCCCCGTGCTCATGACCGCCCTCGTCGCCAGCCTCGGCTTCGTCCCCATGGCCCTCGCCACCGGCCCCGGAGCCGAAGTCCAGCGCCCCCTCGCCACCGTCGTCATCGGCGGCATCCTCAGCTCCACGCTGCTCACGCTTCTCGTCCTGCCAGCGCTCTACCGCATGTTTAACCGCGTCACCTCACGCAAAGAAATCCCATCCTCATGAGCAACTTCACCGACTACCTCGCCAGCGGCCACGCCTGGCTTTACGTCCCCGTCGCCATCCTGCTCGGTGCCTTGCATGGGCTGGAGCCGGGACATTCCAAAACGATGATGGCCGCCTTCATCATCGCCATCCGTGGCACCATCTGGCAGGCGGTGCTGCTCGGCCTCTCCGCCGCCATCTCCCACTCTTTACTCATCTGGGTGCTGGCCGCACTGGCCCTGCATTATGGCGGACAATGGAACGCGGAGCACACCGAGCCGTATTTCCACCTCGCCTCCGCCGCGATGATCTTCGGCCTCGCTGTGTGGATGTATCTCCGCACGCGGCGGGAAGTCGCCGAAGCCCACGCGCACGATCACCGCGATGGTCACGAGCACGGTCACTCGCATGAGCACGACACGCCACCGGCCAAATCAGATGAACCTGATCAATGGCAGGCGCATTCGCACTCTCACGACACCGCCACCGTAGCCCCACGTCTGCTTGTGGGTGAAACGATGACCCAGAGCGGCCTCATCCTACCCGCTGGCATGGCCGCTCCCTCTGCCGCTCCGTCTCGCAGCACCAAGCAAGGTGCGCATGGCGGCATGTTGCTCGATACCGGCCACGGCTGGCTGGAGGTCTGCATCTTTGAAACCGGCGTGCCTCCGCGCTTTCGCATCTATCCCTGCAAAGCTTCCGGTGAGGCCGTGCCGCTGCCCAAAGGCACGCAGCTCGGCATCGAAACCGCCCGCCTGGATGGCCGCACGCAAAAGTTCGCCTTTGAGCCACGAGACACCTTCTGGGAAGCCACCAGCGAGCTGCCGGAGCCGCACGAGTTTCTTGCTGTCATCAGTCTCGGTCACAGCGACCACGCCCACACCTATCGTCTGCGCTTCACCGAGGAGCATCACGGTCACAGCCATGCCCCCGTTGCCGTCGAAGAACCCGAAGACGACGGCGTGAAATACCAAGACGCTCACGAACGCGCCCATGCGCAGGACATCGCCAAGCGCTTCGCCAACCGCACCGTCACTACGCCGCAGATTGTCTTGTTTGGCATCACTGGCGGCCTCATGCCTTGTCCTGCTGCCTTCACGATCTTGGTCGTGTGTCTTCAAATCAAAAAAGTCGTCCTCGGCTTCGCCCTCGTTGCCGCCTTCAGCTTTGGCCTCGCCTTGACCATGGTCACCGTCGGAGCCCTCGCCGCGTGGAGCATCAACCACGCCGAGAAGCGCTTCAGCGGCTTTGGCGACTGGATGCGCCGTGCGCCCTACATCTCCTGTGCGCTGCTCGTCCTCCTCGCCGCCTTCATGGCATGGCAGGGCTGGCAGGGACTTTCCCAGCCGCACCCGCACTGATTCAGCCAAGCCAACTCACCCCCCAACGGAGGCACCATTTAATTATCAGCCTACTTGCCCAGCGAGCGTCATGCCCTCGATACCTGACAACCACGAAGCCCATGATTACGCCGAGCGCATCCGCAAGCGGCTGCCGCGCAAGCTCCAAGAGCTGCGGGAAGCTTGCGGCTTGAGCAAGTATGCACTGTGGCAGAAGACCGGTGTTTCGCGCGACATGATTGGCCGTATCGAGGGTGGCGACTCCATTCCCACGTTCCACGTCGGGGCACGGCTGGCGTATGGCGTGGACAAGACACTCCAGGAGTTCATCGGCACGATGGAGGATGAGTAGGCGGAGACCGTCCGACATGTCGGACTAACGCACCTCGCGGGGGCTGTGCTCCAATCGCGGCCATCAGACCCGATGCACGCGATGATTGCCCTCTCCCTCAAAACAGCCCACCTCCCGATGCCGGGAACGCCGATTTGCCCTCCAGCGCGGGCTTTCCCAGACAAAACGGCAGGGTTTGGCCCTGAAATGCCGCCCCCATTTCGTTCGGGGGCGGAGTTCCGCGCTGCGGGGGCAGCGCTGAGCGGCGCGGGGGCGGAGTTCCCGCTGCGAGCGACGCCCCCATTCGGCGCGGGGGCGGAGTTCCGCGTCCTGGGGGTGCCGATGAGCGGCACGGGGGGACCGCTGCCGCGTTCGGGGGCCGCCCCCATTTTATGGAGCGCCGCCCCCGGCGCATCCACCGCTGCCCCCGCCTGCGCCAGCGACGCCACCATTCCAGCCAGCGCTGCCCCCGCGAGGCACATCAACCCACCCAAAACCGCCAAGCCATGAACTGGGACACCGGAACCTGGGACAGCGGGCAATGGGATCAACAGACGCCGTCCGAATACTTTCAGTCCAAACCTAAACAACACACTAAAATGAAACGACAAGACTACTACCCAAGCCGTATCGGCGACCAAGTAAACTGGCTCGACAACTACGCCGTGAAACTCCCCATCCACGGAGCCACCCTCGGCGTCATCGCTGCCGACATCACCGCCAGCGTGAACGACGCGAAATATGCCAACTACGTTCTCGGCACCTGGCTCAGTGCCGTGCGGAACTTCTCGCCTTCCACCACCGACGCCGTCGATGACGTGCTCACGGGTGCAGGCACGGTGGCGATAGTTCTGCCCACCTTCACCGCACCCGCCCTGCCCGCTGGCGTCACCGCCACGCTGCCCGGTGTGCTCACACGCATCTTCGCCCTCATCGCGAAGATGAAACTCTCCCCTGGATACACCGAGGCCATCGGCACCGACCTCGGCATCGTCGGCTCCCAAGCCACGGAGAAGGCCGTGCCGAAGTTCCTCGCGGAGTTGCTGCAAGGCAGCGGCTGCCAGTGCGTGAAGCTCACCTTCTACAAATACACCCACATGGGTGTGTATATCGAAAGCCGTCGCGGCACGGGTGCCTGGGAGTTCATCGCCATCGACACCGAGAGTCCCTATGAAGATGAGCGACCGCTGCTCGTCGCAGGCACACCCGAAGTGCGCGAATACCGCATGCGCTTCTGGGACAAAGGCACCCCGAACGGCGACTGGACCGATGTGGTGAAGGTGACGGTGTCCCCGTAGCGCCGGAGGCGCTGTTTGCGGTGGTTGGCAATGGCTGAAGGGCGCTACACGCCGTTGACCGTTGTTTTGGAACCACTGCAAACAACCGTCAACCATCGTCAACAACTGCCAACTACTACAGCCATGCCTTTCGATCCGAATCTCCCCGCGACCAACTCGCCGAACTCATCGGCAGAGATGCGCAGCCAGCTCACCAGCCTCAAAGCGCTGATCGACGCCATCCTCACGATCACCGCCGCGCAAGTCGATGGCGTGAACACCCTGCCACCCGGCAATCCCGCCAGTGTGAGCCTGAGTGTCACTGGCAACACCCTCCACTTCACCTTCGACATTCCACAAGGAGACATCGGCCCGACGGGTGAAGTGACCACCAATGACATGAACACCGCGATCTCCAACGCTATCAGCGGCACCAGCAACAACACCAACAGCGTGAGCACGCTGGGTCAGAGCGCGGACTTCAATTACAGCCAGAGCCAGATGCAGGACGTGCTGAACAAATTGGATGAGTTCATCAACGCGGCGCGGCGATAGAACGATTTTCATCTGATGAGGCCCTTGCTGCATTGCGCTCAAGATTGGTTGTGGATTTCTGCGCGACAGCGCAGGCCTGAGGGACATTGTTGAGTCCTGATGAAACTCCCATCTCTTCTCCGCCGCATCCTGCCATGGCTCATCGTGGCGGGGATCGCGGGCTTCGCGGTTTATAAACTCAACGTTAAACCTGCCGAGGTCATCGTGGCGAACGTGGCTCAAAACACCAACGCCGATGAAGTCATGGGCACGGGCACACTGGAGGCGCGGGTGAAGACGACGGTGAGCGCACGCATTCAGGAGCGGCTGGCGGAAGTGCTGGTGGATCAGGGTGACAAGGTGAAGGCGGGGCAACTGCTCGCGCGGCTGGATGATGCGGAGATCAAGCAGCAGGTGGCCATCGCGGAGGCGACGCTGGCGGCGGCGCGACAAACGGCGGAGCGTGTGAGCGCGGATCTGGCACGCTCGGAAGCGGTGCTGGCGCAGGCGCGGCTGGATCACAAGCGTTTGATGGGCCTGCTGGCCTCCAACGCGGTCTCGCAGATGGACACGGACAAAGCGGTCGAGGCGCTGCATGTGGCGGAGGCGGATCTGAAGCGATCAAACGCGGCCATTGCGGAGGCGCAGGGCCAAGTGCTGGTGGCGGAGAAGACGCTGCTGTATCGCAAGGAGCAGATGGCCTTCACGCAGATTCACGCGCCTTATGACGGGCTCATCATCCGGCGTGATCGCGATCCGGGCGACATGCTGGTGCCGGGCGGAGCGCTGATGGAGATCATCTCGCTGGATGAGATCTGGGTGAGCGCATGGGTCGATGAAACGGCGATCTCCAAAGTCGCGGCGGGACAAATGGCGCGCATCGTTTTCCGCTCCGAGAGCGACAAAAACTATCCCGGCATGGTATCGCGCATCGGACGTGAGACGGATCGCGAGACGCGCGAGTTCCTCGTCGATGTGCGCGTGAACGAGCTGCCGAAGAACTGGACCATCGGCCAGCGGGCGGAGGTTTACATCCAAACGGAGCAAGCGCGACCATGAACCTCGCCGTCCGCGACATCCGGCACAACGCGGGCCGTTTTGTGTTCACCACGGTGGGCATCGGGCTGCTGCTCATGATCGTGATGGGCATGGGCGGCATCTATCGCGGACTCATTCATGAGGCCACGCTGCTGGTGGATCGCGTGGGCGCGGATCTGTGGGTCGTGCAGGGCAGCACGCGCGGGCCGTTCGCGGAGATCTCGCGGATTTCAGCCAGCCTGGAGGATCGCGTGCGCGCTGTGCCGGGCGTGGCGAGAGCGCGGCGCTTCGTGTCGCACACCATCCAGCGTGTGCATCGCGGCAGGCCGCTGCGCATGGTGGTGCAGGGGCTTTCGTGGCCTGATGATCGTGGCGGGTGGATTCCGCTCGTGGCGGGGCGCGCACTGCGGCAGGCGCACTATGAAATGATCGCCGATGTGTCGCTGCGGCTGCCGCTTGGAGAAAAAATCACGTTAGGCAAAGACGCGTATGAAGTCGTGGGACACACACAGGGCATGGTCGGCTCCAGCGGTGATGGACTGGCGTTTTTCACCGTGAGTGATGCGCTGGCGATTCAATTCGATGTGCCCGGCGAGGCCGTGCGTTTGGAACGCGCGGCGCGGCGTGCGCGATTGGAAAACATCGAGATCGGCCGTCTGCAACCGCTGCTGCTCGACCGCGCGGCCGGGCCATCGAGCAGCATCCCCGCGCTGTCGAAGCCGCAGGTCAGCGCCGTGCTCGTCAGCCTGCATCCGGGCGCGGATGCTGCCGCAGTGCGCGCCACGCTGGGCAACTGGCCGGACATCACGGTGTATTCCACGCAGGAGCAAAAAGACCTGCTGCTCTCCGGCATGGTGGACAAGGCGAAGCGTCAGCTCGGCCTCTTCCGCGTGCTGCTCATCATCATCTCCACCATCATCATCGCGCTCATCATTTACACGCTCACGCTCGACAAGATCCGCGACATCGCGCTGCTGAAGCTCATCGGCGCGCGCAACCGCGTCATCGGCGGCCTCATACTCCAGCAATCGCTGCTCATGGGCGCTTTTGGTTATGTGCTCGCCTGGTGGATCGGCCAGTTCGCCTTCCCGCGCTTCCCACGGCTCGTCGTCATCGAAACGACGGACCTGATTTCGCTCGGCTTCATCGTCCTCGTCATCTCCACGCTCGCCAGCCTGCTCGGCATCTGGAAAGCCCTGCGCGTGGAGCCCAACACCGTCCTCTCCGCATGAGCACGCCCGCCATCGAAGTCCAGCATCTGCGCAAAGTGTATGGCAGCGGCCACACCGAAGTCATCGCCATCCGCGATGCCACGCTGAGCATCGCACGCGGCGAGATCGTCGGCATGCTCGGCCCCAGCGGTAGCGGCAAATCGACCATCCTCACCGCCATGGCGCTGATCAATCCGCCCACCTCCGGCCAGGTCGCCATCAACGGCACGCCCGTGCTCGATGGATCAAAAGCGCTCGTCGATCTGCGCGCCTTCCGCCGCCAGCACCTCGGCTTCGTGTTTCAAAAAGCAAATTTGATCCCCTTCCTCACCGCCTTGGAAAACGTGCAGATCGCCCTCGAAGTGAACGACACCGCGCCCAAGGCCGCGCGTCAACGCGCCATGGAGTTGCTCGACTACCTCGGCGTCGCCGAGCGTGCCAATAACCTCCCCGTCGCCTTGTCCGGCGGCGAGCAGCAGCGCGTCGCCGTGGCCCGCGCTCTCGCGAACAATCCCAGCCTCATCCTCGCCGACGAACCCACCGCCGCTCTCGACAGTCATCGCGGCCGGCAGGTGATGGAACTCTTCGCCAAAGTCGCCCACGAGCGCAACGCCGGCGTCCTCGTCGTCACCCACGACCACCGCACGCTCGATGTCTTCGACCGCATCGTAGATGTCGAAGACGGCGGCATCACCGAGCGTCCCCTTTTGCCGCCGAAGTGATCGCTGCGGGCTTTCCGTTGGGGAGGTTGTTCGGAAGTGAAGGAGGGACCGGATGTGTGTGAAACGGCCCGAATTGGACATAAATGGACTGAATTGGACTGGAAAATGGACATTTGGAGGCGAAACTCACCCATGTCCCCGGTCCTGCCAGATTCCATCCCCATCTCTGCCGAGATGCTACGGCTCGTCAGTGAGATCGACGAGTTCAAGGGGCATTGGCGCACCTGGCAGTCGCTCACGCCCGACCGTCTCCAAGGCCTGCGCCGCGTCGCCACCATTGAGAGCATCGGTTCCTCCACCCGCATCGAGGGCTCACGCCTCAGCGACCGCGAGGTCGAGGCGTTGCTAGGCCGCCTGGAGACAAAATCCTTCGCCACACGCGATGAGCAGGAAGTCGCTGGCTACGCCTTCGTCATGGAGCAGGTCTTTGCGCACTTCAGCGAGATCCCGCTCACCGCAAACATGCTGAAGCAACTCCATCGCGACCTCCTTCAATACAGCATCAAAGACGAGCGCCATCGCGGCGAGTGGAAGTCCCTGCCGAACCACGTCGCCGCCTTCGATGCCGATGGCCGCGAGCTGGGCATCGTCTTCGAGACCTCCAGCCCCTTCGACACGCCCGCTCACATGGACGCCCTCCTCGACTGGCATCGCCGCGCCGAGGCCGACACCGGTCTGCACCCGCTGCTGCGCATCGGCATCTTTGTGGTCGTCTTCCTCGCCGTGCATCCCTTTCAGGATGGCAATGGCCGCCTCTCTCGCATCCTCACGACGCTGCTGCTGCTTCGCGCCGGTTACGGCCATGTGCCCTACAGCTCGCTGGAGAGCATCGTCGAGCAAAACAAAGAAGCCTACTACCTCGCCCTCCGCCGCACGCAGACCACATGGCGCGAAAGCAGCGCCGACTGGCCTGCCTGGCTCATGTTCTTCCTCCGCAGCATCCGCCACCAGATCACCCGCCTCCAGCAGCGCCTCGACGCCAACCGCCCACAGCTCTCCCCGCTCGCCCGTCAACTCGCCGCTCTCTTCGAGACGAGAGAAACCCTCACCAACGCCGAAGCCGTCACCCTCACCGGTGCCAACCGCTCCACGCTCAAAGCGAAGTTTACGGAGCTTATTTCCGCCGGGCTCGTTGAAGCGCACGGGAAGGGACGCGGAGTGTTTTATGCGAGGAAACTTTCGTAGCCTCCAAGGCCACCGATTTCGGATAGGTTAATTTGCCAAGCCCCAGATCAACAACAAGACTCAGGTCACTATCGGCCGCCCCTCCATGCACCTTCCGAAACACGATTTGCAATCACTCAATGAGGCGACTGTCTTTCTCCTTCAGGCGTGGTGCGAGCTATTCGCTCATGATACTCCAGATACATGCCAGCCCCGCATCTTCCACACAGGCCACTTGGTATCAGAATTGCTGGCAGTAGCAGAACAAGCTATCGAGACACGAAAGTTTTTGAAACACTTCGAGGCCGTTCGCCTAGAACTCCAAACATCGATCGAAAAGGAAACGGCATTTTTAGGACGGATGCCTCAATACAATTGGTTGCTGCGGCAGCTAGCAAACGAGCAAGACCCCGCCAAAGCAATCGTTCAAGCGCGTATCCTCGAAGGCAAGGTTTCTGAGTATGAAAGCACTTCAGTCCAGGCGCTACGCGAAGCCGTCGCGGAGCTGCCAGCTAAGAAGGACAAGGCGTTCGAGACTTTGACGCGCTTCGCCAGCGTGGTGATCCGCTCAGGGCGAACGCCACGCGAATGTCTTGATTTTGTAACTGACTGCTATTGGCAATCCTCACCTCAAGAGGTGGTTGAAGGCTTGATCGACTTTAGTTCTCCATCACCGCAAATGTTCGACTGCTACTTTTTGTTGAAGGGTGCCGAGCCCGACTGCTTTGGTGCTCTGCAGGCAGTGGGGTTCAGTGTGGATGGCAACGCAGGCACTTTGAGTAAACCGCCCCGACAGCTAGCGTCAGATGAAGTGTATCTCGTAACGCGCCAAGAATCCTCTGTGCCAGGAGTTGCCGTGCAACAAGCGGCATCCCGGCTGCGCCGAGTCATCGACGTGTTCAATTTCCATCACAACAGCCCCCGGCTTCGTATCGAGACGACAGCATTCGCACGGGCTCCGACTGGCAATCAGTGGCAAATCCCTTTGAGCGACGTCGCATTGAGACGCCTTCATCCACGAAAGAATGCCGCGAGACTAACACAAGAGCTAGTGAGTAACCCCACAGCTCTGAATCAGTTGAGTGACCGAATCCTAAATGCCCTGGAGCATGCATCTCTGGCTCAAGCCTCGGCAAATCCAAGGGTCCAACTTGTGAGCATGTGGGCTGCACTTGAGTGCTTGGCCGGCCCACAAGATTCCCGTTCTATTCTCGACCACGTTGTTGATGCCATTCTGCCAATAGTCATTCTCCAGCGAAGCGAAAAAACCGTTCGTTACCTTGGCATCGCACTCCGATCCCTTTGGATAAGGCAACCTGATCAAATTCTCGGCAGTGGCTTTCCAAACTCCAGAAAGTTTATTTACCCGGAAGAATTGCTGATCACGCTCTGCAAGCCCGAGAAGCACCCTGACATCACCGCACTTCTATCGTTTGCGGCTACCAATCCGCTGCTCTGCAACCGCCTCTTTACGACATGGAAGCTGTTCAGCAGTCCGCAGAATCTGGCACATAAGCTTTCCAGCGCTAGACGAACGATGGAGTGGCACTTTGCAAGGATATATCGGGCTCGAAACCTCATCGTTCATCAAGGGGTTGAGATGCCACACTTGCCCTGGCTGCTTGATCATCTTCACTATTACTTCGCAGCAGCTTGTGGCCGGGTTCTTGATGCCCTCAAAGCCAATCCCTCCTGGGGAATTGACGAAGCTCTAGCGTCGTGGAAGAGCAAAAGTGACTATCTCGTTCACGGCCTTGAGAAGCATCCAGACAAGTTGCGAGTCGGAGACATCATTCGTGCACCTGAGATCCTCGGCGATAATTGCCCGTGGAGTCATCTCTGAGTGGCATCAAGATGCCTTCAAAGTTGTGAAATTTAAGAGGAAGTGACGCTCAACTCTGCCGCATCCAGGCCAGCAGTCGTGCTGCAGGCTGGAAGCCGCTCGTTTGAGCGGTGACTTTGCCGTTGCACATCAGCGCGAAGGCGGGGATGCCCTGGATGCGGAACTGACTGGCGATTTGCTGCTGCTCGTCGGTGTTCACTTTGATGAAGAGGGCCTCGCCAGCGGCTTGGGCGGCGGCTTTGGCGAACTCGGGGGCCATCATCTGGCAGGGGCCGCACCAAGCGGCCCAGAAGTCGATCACGACGGGCAGCGGGCTTTGAGAGATGAGCGCGGCAAAGGCGGCGGGGCTGGTCATTTCGACCGGAGCCGCGACCAAGGGCAGGTCGGCTTTGCAGGTGCCACAGCGGCCTTGCTGGCTGACTTTGGCGTAGGCGATGCGGTTGGCGGTGCCGCAGGTGGGACAGGGCAGGATGATGCCGCGTTCGTCGGATTCGAGGTGATGGCTCATGGAGGACAAGATCGGAGGAGAGTTAAAACTTGCATATACGCATACGCTCATATAGCAGTTTGGCAAAGACAACCTTTCAACCACCATGAGCAAGCATTTACTGATCCTCGGCGGCGGCACCGCTGGCACCATGATGGCGAACCATCTGCGCCGACGCCTGCCCGCGTCTGAATGGCGCATGACGGTGGTGGATCGCTCGGAGAAGCATCTCTACCAGCCGGGGTTTTTGTTTCTGCCCTTCGGCAAGTATGAAGAGAGCGACATCATCCGGCAGACGCGGGACTTCATGCCGCGTGATGTCGAGTTCATCCAGGCGGAGGTGGATCAGATCACACCCGAGAATCATGCGGTGGCACTGAAGGACGGGCGTGAGTTGACATATGACCTCCTCATTGTCGCCACCGGCTGCCGCACGGCCCCGGAGGAGACCGCAGGCATGCTGGGGCCGAAGTGGCATGTGAACGTGCATGATTTCTACACGCTGGATGGAGCGCGGGCTCTGCGTGACAAACTGGCGGACTTCCAAGGCGGTCGCGTGGTGGTGCATATCAACGAAATGCCGATCAAATGCCCGGTGGCCCCGCTGGAGTTCACCTTCCTTGCCGACACATTTTTCCGGGAGAAAGGCATCCGCGACAAGGTCACACTGACCTATGTGACGCCGCTGTCGGGAGCCTTCACGAAGCCGAAGGCGTCGAAAAAGCTCGGACATCTGCTCGGAGACAAAGGGATCGAGCTGGTGACAGATTTCGTGGCCGAGAAGGTCGATCAGGAGAACAACAAACTGGTCTGCTTCGACGGCCGCGAGGTGCCCTACGACCTGCTGGTAACGATCCCGACGAACATGGGTGATGAAGCCGTGCGCCGCTCGGCGCTGGGCGATGACTTGGACTACATCCCCACGCACAAACACACGCTGCAATCGCTCAAGTATTCCGATGTCTTCGTGATTGGCGATGCGACCAACCTGCCCTCCTCGAAAGCCGGTTCCGTGGTGCATTTTGAAAGCGAGACACTGGCAGATAATGTGCTGCTCTACATCCAAGGCAAGCCGCTGAAGGAGGAGTTCGACGGCCACTCGAATTGCTTCATCGAATCCGGCAACGGCAAGGCGTTGCTCATCGACTTCAACTACGAGTATGAACCGCATGAAGGGAATTTTCCCTTCGCTTTCGGCCCCATGAAGCTGCTCGAAGAGTCCCGCCTCAACCACTTCGGCAAGTTGGCCTTCCGGCATGTGTATTGGAACGTCCTGCTGAAAGGCTGGCCGCTGCCGGGCATCAGCCGACAGAAGAAAAAGCCCGCGTTCGCGGAATGACGAATGACGAATTCAGAATGACGAAACTATTATCCGAACCACCACCATGAAAAAGACCATCGCAGGAAGTGAAATCGACGTAAATGAGGAAGGCTACCTCACCAACGCGTCACAATGGAACGAAGCCATCGCCGCCGCCATCGCAGTAGAGGAAAGTGTGGGGCCGCTGACGGACGCGCACATGAAAGTCATCCGCTACCTGCGCGAGCAGCAGGCCAAGGGCGCGGCGCTCACGATCCGCGGCATGGGCAAGAGCGGCGTGGTGACGACGAAGGAGTTGTACGATCTGTTCCCCGGCGGGCCGCTGAAGAAGTCCTCGAAGATCGCCGGCATTCCAAAACCAGTTGGCTGCATCTGATGAACTTGAAACCTGAAACTTGAAACTCTTATGTCCGACGACAAACAACCCATCAAGAAAATATCCATCATCGTGAGCCGAGGCTCGCTGGATGGGATTTACCCGGCGCTGATCATGGCGAATGGCGCGCGCATGGAGGGCATCGAAGCGTCGCTGTTTTTCACGTTCTTCGGCCTGAACGCGCTGGCAAACAAGACGCTCGACCATTTAAAAGTCGCCACCGTCGGTAACTCCGCGCTGAATATGGCCATGCCCATGCTTGGCCTGCCGATGACGATCCCCTTCCCAACGGTGATGGGCGCGATTCCAGGTGTGTCGGCTTTTGCCACGCATCTCATGAACAAGGAGATGGAAAAACTCGACATCCCGCCCGTGCGCGAGTTCTTGGAACTCATCTCCGACTCCGGCGGCAAGATCTATGCCTGCAAGCTGGCGATGGACATGTTCAAGCTGAAGAAGGAAGACCTCATGGACCGCGTCGATGGCGTGCTGACCGTGGGCCAGTTTTACGAGGAGTCAGCCGGAGTGGGAACGCACATCCTTTTCACCTGAGATGGCCGCGATCAGCAATGACCCGGCCCGCTGTGAGGTGATGAACCTCGGCTACGGACCACAAGGCCACGGCCCGTATCTTGTGCGCCAGGAGGGCTACGAACCGGGCAGCAGCACCTTCAAGCCGCAGCGCTTCATCCTGCAAAAAGATGGCCGCTGGCTGCTCAACCTTGGCTTTGTCATGCTGCCGGAAGCTGAACAGGAGAAACAGCTCTTCCACCACCTGACAGAGGTTTTGCTCTTTCTCGACGGTCTCAGCGACAAACCCGTCCAAGCCGACGGAAAACTGCCTCCGGGGACCGACGCCAATGAAATCATGGCGCACTTCGAGCAATGCACTCATCGCATTCTTCGGGGCATGCGCTCATGCAACGTGACGCCAGCGCGGGAATGATCACCACTGCAAGGTCGTCACGTCCACGCGCTGCTCGTTGTGGATTTCCTTGACGATGTGACCGTCGGACAGATGCAGCACGCGGTCGGCCATGGCGGCCATGGCGGCATTGTGGGTGATGACGACGGTCAGTGTCCCGAGTTCGCGATTGATGCGCTCAATGGCCTCCAGAACAGTGATGCCGGTGGTCACATCGAGAGCGCCGGTCGGTTCGTCACAGAGCAGGACCTCGGGTTTTTTGGCGATGGCACGGGCGATGGCCACACGCTGCTGCTCGCCGCCGCTGAGCTGCGACGGGAAATGATCGAGCCGATGGCTGAGGCCGACACGATCTAACGCATCCTCCGGCTTCATCGGGTCCGGGGCGATGTCGGTGATGAGGGCGACGTTTTCGCGAGCGGTGAGGCTGGGGATGAGGTTGTAGAACTGGAACACGAAGCCAACGCAGTTGCGGCGGAACTGGGTCAACGTGCGTTCGCCGCCGCCGGAAAGATCCCAGCCCTTGTAGCGCAAGGTTCCCGCCGTGGGGATGTCCAGCCCGCCCAGGATGTTCAGCAGCGTGGATTTGCCACTGCCGGAGGCACCGAGCAGCACCACCAGCTCCCCGGGGTGGAAATCGAGATCGACGCCCTGCAGCGCCACCACATCGAGCTCGCCTGTGTGATACACTTTGCGCAATCCCCGGGCCTCAAAGATCGGCTGGGTGGCAGCGAGCGCGTGTTTGGGAGGTTTTTGATCGAGGGTCTGCTGGTGGCGGGGCATCCGCACATCTTGCATGGCGAAAGTCATTGTGCCATCACGATGATCGGTGGTTGCGTCCGGCGTTCCTCGCGCAAGAATGGCGGATGCCCATTCTGGTCAGCGACGACGCCCCCGACATCCACACGTCGAGGGTTCGATTGTCCCCACGTGAACGCACCCGCGGGCGCACCCTGGTCATTGGCGACATCCATGGCTGTTCGACGGCGCTGGAACTGATGCTGGAGGAGCTGTCACCTCAGAGTGATGACGTCGTTGTGACTTTGGGCGACTATGTGGACCGTGGACCGGACACACGCGGCGTGCTGCACCACCTGCTGGAACTGGAAAAGCAGACCCAGCTCATCCCGTTGCTCGGCAACCACGAAATCCTCATGCTCGACGCCCGCAACAACCACGTCGATTCCGATTCCTGGTACGGCGTGGGTGGTCGGCAGACGATGCAGTCCTACGGTTGCATGGATGCTCCTGACTGGAACGCCATCCCGCAGGAGCACTGGGACTTTCTCAGCCAGCGCCTCCGCCGCTGGCATGTGACGGACACCCACATCTTCGCCCACGCCAATGTGAACGCCATGCTCCCCATGCCGGATCAAAGCGATGACTGGCTGTTCTGGCGGCGGTTTGATGACTCTCATCCGCATTTCTCCGGCAAGACACTGATCTGCGGCCACACCGCGCAGAAAGACGGCCTGCCCCGCATCTGGCCCGGCCGCATCTGCCTCGACACCTGGGTGTATGGCGAAGGCTGGCTCACGGCGCTGGATGTCGGCACGGAGACCTTTGTGCAGACCAGCCAGCGTGGCGAAGTGCGGCGCCTCCGTTTCGACGAGGTTCGCATGCTCACGGAAAAAGAATGATCCCCACCCGCCATGACTCGCGCGCGCTGGACTCTTTCCGTTGTGACTCTGCTCGTGTTCTGGCTCATCGGCGCGTTGATCTTCGTGCCACGCATGCAGCGTGATCTTGAGGCTGCCGCTCAGAGCACGCTCGCACAGCAGGCCACGCTGGCACAACGTCTCGGCAGGCTGCACCTCGCCTTCGATGGCCAGCAGGCGCATCTCACCGGCAGCGTGCGCACGATTCAGGACCGCCTCACCATCGAAGCTGCCGTACGCGACCTCGTGAGCGCGCCCACACCGCTGACCGGCTGCCTCGGCCAGCGCCTCAATCCCGTCAGCGCCGTGATCAACGAAGTCGAAGTCGCCCCCTACCCGCCTGGCTGGTTGCTATTGGCCGCCACCGGCATACGCGCCCGACTGCTCGGCACCGCCGCAAACGATTACGAGGCACGTGACCTAGCGCACAGCGTGCAGGAAAGCTGGAGTGCGAAAGGCGGCATGGCCGAGGGCACGCCCGGCACCGATGGAGACAACCACGACGAGGTCGCCAACGTCTCCACCACGCTGCGCGGGGTTCCCCCGCCACAGCCAACCGCACAGGCCCACCTCGCCCGTATCGGCCAGCCATGGCAAGAAATGTCGCTCAGCAAAACAGACGAGGCGCTGCTCGCTGAAGCACGCACCCTCGGCGTCAGTGAATCTGAATGGCGGCAAAACGTCCTGCCCGTTCTGCGCGAACTGCGCGGCACGCTCAAGCAGCAGCACCTCGCCGAAGCCGAAAGCACGCGCCTGGCCGGACTGCCGCCAGGCCACCTCTTCATCGCAGCACGCGATTCCCAGGTCATCCTGCGCGGTGAAGTCGGCTCCGTGACGATGAAACGTGCGATTCTCGATGAAGCCCTAGCCGTCTTCGCCCCACGCCGTGTCCATGATGAGATCCGCGTCAGCCCGCAGCGCCGCCCCACTGGCGACTTCGGCCCCATCACCACCGCCTTGCTGCCTTCAGGAAAAGAAAAAAATGCCCGCTCCTTCTTCCTCGGCCTCGGTGGTGATGCCTGGAAGCCGGTGGACTGGCAGATCGCCGCTGCTGAGCAGTCCTGGAAAAAAGAACTCCCCGCCGGACTCGCCCCCGCCCTGCTGCAACACGACAGTACCACACTCACCGGCTGGCTGCAGGATGACGGCACCCACACACCGGCTCCATCCCTTCAACCCGAGCCCGCCGTCATCACCCTCGCCCTGTTCGGCTCGAAGGCCGTCCTCGCCGGCCAGATCGCCGAAGAATCCGTGCGCGCGCAGCTCATTGCCGCCGCACGTCAGGCCTACGGCCCGCGCATTCTTGTCCTTAGCGACGGTGTCCGTGTGCGTGGCAACTGCCAGCCAGCCAGCAACATCCTCCACACCCTCAAAAGCCTTCCGCCACCTCCCTCCGCCGGCAGCGCGGGCGTCCTCGCCATCGCCACCCCCGGCAGCACCTGGACGCACATCTCCGTCACGCAGGAGCTGATCGAAGCAGGCGGCCTCGCGAAATCTACCCAGCTACCTGCCGGCATCCCCGCCGGTCTCATCGAAGAACTCTCCGCTGAAGCCATCGAACAGCTCCGGCTGCATCTTTCCCATCTCCCAATTTCCCGCTGATGTCCTCCACCCTCTGGCTGCTGCTCTACCTCGCACCGCTGCTCGGCCTCACCGCCGCAGTGTTCGCCTGGTTTGGCTGGCACTGGCGCGGCAGCGACATGCAAAAGCAGCTCAAGGAGCTTGAGACTCCAATCGATAACACCCGAAACACCCTGCACCATGCCGAGGCCCATGCCCGGCATGAGCAGACCGAGAACGAACTGCGCACCCTGCGTGATGATTTGAAATCCGCTCGGGCCGAAACCCTCCGATGCGAGGACGAAACCGCCAAAGCACGCGAAACCGCCCTGGCGCTCGAAACGGAAGTGGCAAAACTGCTGCGTAACCTCGATCACCTGCGCACTGAGCGCGATCACCTCCGCACTGAGCGTGATCAGACGACCACCGCCCTCACGACCGCGCAGGCTGAACTCGATCACCTGCGCAGTTCCCTGCCAATCGCTCAGGAGGCTGCCCCAGTCTCCCTGCCCATCGGAACCGAAGTTCCCGCCAAACCCAAACGCAAACGCACCACCCCCGCCAAACCCAAAACGACAGCGCCAGCCGGTCCCACCACGCTTCGCGAAAAAATCGCCGCGCTCGAAACCCGGCTCGCCGCAGAGCTGTCCTCCATCGCCACACTCACCCAGGAACGTGACGACTGGCAGCGCCGCATCAGCAAACTCGAAGGCAAAACACCCGCCGATCCCGCCGGACTCCGCTTGGCGCGCCGCAGCCTGGCCGACAGCGAAAAACGCCTGCTCACCGCCACCAGCGAGGTTGAACGTCTGCAAAATCAGACACGCGTGCTGCATCGCACCGAAGAAAAAGCCGCCGCGCTCGCCCACGTGCCTGACGACGACCTCACGCAAATCAAAGGCATCAAAAAAGTCATCAGCGAGCAGCTTCGCGCCCACGGCATCCGCACCTGGCGGCAGATCGCGCAATGGGATGACGACGAACTGCGCGCCTTCAGCGAACTCCTGGCTTTCAAAAGCCGCGCCACCCGCGAACAATGGAAGGAGCAGGCCCATGCGCTGCACGAAACCGCCCGCGCTTCTCATTGATCATTCATTTCCGCATGTCCGCCTTTTCACGTCTCACCACGCTGCTTCTTCCCCTGCTCATCGCCTCCTGCGTCAATCTCGGCACTCCTGCGGAGCGTCAGAAAAAGGCCCGGCGTCTCAGCCTCGATCTCCAGCAGCTCAGTCCCACGGTCAATGCCCGCGAAGCCGACCAGCTCGCCCTCACCGCCATCGAAACCTCCGCCGAACTCGCGCGTGATTTCAAGCCGCTGCGCTTTCCGTGGATGAACAACGGCCTCGTCAACACCGGGCTGCGCAAACGCGGCCTCTGCTACCAGTGGCGTGACGATTTGTTCCCCTTTCTTCATCGCTTGAATCTGAAAAGCATGGACCTGCACCTCACCTCGGCGCGGCGCACTCAATTGCTGGAGCACAACGGCATCGTCGTCACCGCCAAAGGCCAGCGTTTTGAAGAGGGCATCATCCTCGACCCCTGGCGTCACTGCGGCGTTCTCGCCTGGGCGAAGGTTGCCAAAGACCGCTATCCGTGGAAACCGCTGCCGCGTGAACTCACGCCGATGGTGCTGCGACCGCTGCTGATGCCGGAGCCTTATCTCTCACGCTGAGGCAAACTGTGAGCACCTTTAGACGCTCCCCTTGGACGTGACTATGGCGTGCGCACGGGACACGAAGCTCCAGTTCACGACGTTCCACCACGCCTCAATGTACTTTCTGCGGTCGTTCCGATACTTCAAATAGTAGGAGTGCTCCCACAGGTCGAGGCAAAGAATGAACCTGCCTTGCTGTTCCGGCTTCACGAACTCCGCCATCAGTGGATTGTCCTCGTTCTTCGTCGTGGTGATGACCAGCCTGCCATCCGGACGATAAACCAAAAATGCCCAGCCTGATCCAAAATGCTTCAGCGCAGCATCGGTAAAGGCCGCCTTGAAATCACCCATGCTGCCGAAATCGCGGACAATCGCCTCGGCCACCCTGCCCTCCGGTCCCGCCGGTCCCGTTCCGGGTGGCGTCAAAAAGCGCCAAAACGCGGTGTGATTGATATGGGCTCCTCCATAAAGCCGGAGTCCTTTCTGTGCCTCGACAGACGGCGTTTCGGGCGGCCCTCCCATCCGCACGACCGTGCGCCGTGCATCATACGGCAGTACCATGCCACGAATATTAGGCATCAAGGCCGTCACATTGCACACACTCAAGTTGATCTCCTTCAGCGTCGTGTTCAGCCTGGCGAGGATGTCAGCGTGATGCTTTGCATGATGCAGCTTCAACGTCGCCGCATCAAGATGCGGCTCCAGCGCCTCGAAATCAAAGGACAGGGGTTCCTGTTTCAATGACACCCCCAAGGGAGCCACGACCTCCTGTTCCTCAGCAAAAACAGCCCCCGCCACGGCTGTGCAAGCAGTCGAAAGAAATACACGTCGGTTCATTTCTGAATTTCCCATGACGAAGCCAGAGGATAAAGAATAGCCCGCATGTCGGGCAAGCTTTGTTTTTAGCCTTCGTGCAAAATCGGACAGAATCCGATCTCGATCACTTGTCTTTCTTCTTCGCCACAGGCGGTGACACCACCTGGATGCCAGCCGCTTCCATCACCAGGTGTTGAAAGGCATCCTTCGGCCTGCCGCTGTCGGGCACGAGGACGTTTTGCACCATGAACACCGTGACGATCTTGCTCTGAGGATCAATGCAGCCGTTGGTCGCAAAAGCCCCGCCATGACCAAAACTGCCCACCGGCATCTGTGCGTTCACCCGCTGTGCCTGGATGTTCACCTGCCAGCCGCAGGCATAGTTGAGCGGTTTGCCGCCGGCGGTCACCGGCGTCGTCATGTCGCGCACGGCTTTTTCACTGAGAATGCGCGTGCCATCCAGCTCACCGCTGTTGGCAATCATCGCATAGAAGCGGCCCATGTCGGCGGCGGTAGAAAACAAACCGCCGGACGGCTCCACCATGTGGGTGACGCTGGCCTCGCTGGTGACAAAGGGATTGTAGCCGGGCGCGAGTTCGTGCGTTTCGTCGTCCATCTTATAGGTGCGGGCGATGCGGGCGCGATGCGCGTCATCAGGATTGAACAGCGTGTCCTGCATGCCGAGCGGACCAAAGAGTTTTGCTTTCAGAAACGCGTCATACTTCATGCCGGAGGCTATTTCGAGGATGTGACCGGCCACCGTGGGCCCAAAACCATACTCGTAGGCACTGCCGGGCTGGAAGGCGAGCGGCGTCTTGATCAACGTGGCGACGTAAGCCTTCAGCGAAATCGCCCCGTCGGTCGGTTTGCGTGAGGGAAACGCAATGCCCGCCGTGTGGCTCAGCAGCATGCGCAGCGTGATGGGCTTTTCGGGTGCGCTGCCATCGGCGAGTTTCACCTTCGCCAGTTCCGGCAGCCATTTGGAGGCCGGTTCATCGAGCGCAAGCTTGCCTTCATCGACGAGCACCATGATGGCGGTGGCGTTGACCGATTTCGTCATCGAGGCGATCCAGAACAGCGCGTCTTTCTCCATCGTCCGGCCTTTCGCCACATCGGCCATGCCTGCGGCGGCGTGATGAACGATCTTCCCCTTCTCCATCACCAGCGTAACGATGCCCGCGGCCTGCTTCGCCTGCACCGCCGCCTCCATCGCTGGGTGAATGGCGGCGAGCTTCGCCTCATCCAGAGCGTGAAGCAGCGCGGGATACAGAACGAGGGTAAAAACAATAGAACGTGCGAGGGGATGCATCGCGAAGAAACGCCCGCGTTGAACGTGATCTAGCGACGGCGTGGGCCGAAGAGAAACAGACCGGCGCCGAGCATCACCAGCAGCACTCCCGCAGGCTCCGGCACGAGGGCGAAATTGTTGCCCACCACATAATCTCCCACGGCGCTGCCGATGAGCTGTCCGTCCGTGGCTGACGTGCCAAACTGATATCCGCCGTAGATGCCGCTGAGCACCGCCTCATCCGCCGCCTGGCTGAAACTGGTGTAATTGCGCGTCAGATCGGTGCTGCCGTCGCCATTGATGTCGCTGCCCAGACTGAAGGCGACACTGTCACCAAGATAGGAGGCAAGGACCGTGGCGGCGGCCTCGCTGATCGTGCTGCCAAGTGCCACGTATTCAGGAAACGAGGGGGAGGTGATCAGCGGCGTCCAGGCCACATCCACATCGGTGCTGCCATTGCCATCGGCATCACCGTTCGCGATGGCGGTTTCAGGGCGCCAGAACTGCGTGTCATAGCTCGTGGCCATGGCGGTGATGCCTGCATCCGCCATCGCCACATTCACCGCCGCAAACAAACGTGCGGTGTCCGTGACGGAGAGTCCGGCGCTCGCGGCCGCCGTTTCCGCCACTTGATTCCACATGCCGGTGGTCTTGACCGTGTCATCGCCCGCCGCCCAGAAGTAGGCCTGGTTCGTCTCGTCGGAGGTGCGCGTGAGGCTGAAGGAGGAACCGATGTCCTTCACCTGATTGTAGTCCGTGGCATACTGGCCCGTCAGCAAATACGATGTGAGCGTGCCGCCCGGCAGCGTGCTCATGTAGGCTCCCGTGCCTGGAATCGCAAAGGTTCCCACCGTTCCCCAGCCCGGCAGCAAGGCCCCTGAGGCAGACGTTTGCGCCCAGTAGCCGGCGGTTCCGACCGGTGAGTACGGCGTGCCGGCCGCCGTCGAGGCACCATCTGTCGAGCGCCAGGTCAGCATGTCATTCGCGATGCTGATGCCCCAGGCGATGCCGTCGTCCTTCGCCTGCCCGTCGGCAATCGCACCGAGCTGCGTGGTGTAGAGCGAGGTGAATGCCGCGCTCGATCCCGAATACAGGCTCTGCATCACCGTGTTCGCCGCCGCGACCATCGCCGCCTCATAGGAGGCTCCCGCCGGGCCCGACCCTGGCGCGACGTAGCTGCCGAAGCCGTAGGTCTGATAGCCGCCGCGAATGGTTTCCGAAGCGTTGTAGATCGAGGTATGCAGGATCGCCAGATCACGCGCCATCACCGGGGCCTCGGTGCCCGTGCGCATCGTGGTCAGCGCCAGCGCATTCCATTCCGTGACAAGGTCCGCACGCACCGCCGTGACTGAGGTCAGCAGCAGTGCGGCACTTGCCAGCAGGCGGGAAAAAGGATGACGAAGAGGGGGCATCACGAGGAGGTAACCGTGTACCGTATTATAAATTCCATAATACAGCAATTCATTTCCCCTTCCTTTACCTTTAGGCCCTCCCCCAGACAGGCCGCTGGCTCTGGAAATTGCCTTTGACCTTCGCCATTGCAGCCGGACAATCCGCCTCGTTACGACAGGGGCGTCCCGCGCAGGGACTGAGACTTTCCGCAGGGAAAGAACCCTCCGAACCTGATGCGGGTCATGCCGCCGAAGGGAGTTCGCTCGGAGGTTTCTCAGTTCACGGCCACAGGCCGCCCCAACCAAGAACGAAGAACCAAGAACTTTCCCCGCCATGATTGCCGATCCCAAAACCTCCTTCGAAGGCCACTCCTCCGAGCAGCTCCCCGCCTCTACCCGCGTTTATGTCCAGGGGCAGATCCACCAGGACGTCCGCGTCCCCATGCGCGAGATCACTCTCTCGCCCACGAAAGCTTTCAACGGTCGCATCGAGGTGAATGAACCCGTTCGCGTCTATGATTGCTCCGGGCCCTGGGGTGATCCCACCTTCCACGGCAAGTCCGAAGAAGGCCTCCCTGCCCTGCGCGAGTCTTGGATCGCCGCTCGTGGCGATGTGCAGGCCTACGATGGCCGCGAAGTGAAGCCCCAGGACAATGGCTACCTCAGCGGCAAGCACGCCGAGTTCGCCAGCACCGCCGAGCGCAACCGCCTCGTCGAATTCCCCGGCCTGCACGGCGAGCGCCGCCGACCGCTCAAAGCCACCGGCCACCCCGTCACGCAGCTTTGGTATGCCAAGCAGGGCATCATCACCCCGGAGATGGAGTTCATCGCCATCCGCGAGAACCTGAAGCGCGCCGAGATCGCCGACTTCAAAGACGATATCCGCCGCGACGACCTCGACAAGCAGCACGCCGGCTCCACGCAGATCCAGAGCGACTACACGCCCAGCGTCTTCAAGCGCTTCCCCCAGCGCATCCCGAACGAAATCACCCCCGAGTTCGTCCGTTCCGAAGTCGCCGCCGGCCGCGCCATCATCCCCGCCAACATCAATCACCCCGAGCTGGAGCCGATGATCATCGGCCGCAACTTCCTGGTGAAGATCAACGCCAACATCGGCAACAGCGCTGTCGCCTCCAGCATCGAGGAGGAAGTCGAGAAAATGCGCTGGGCCACCAAGTGGGGTGCGGACACCGTCATGGACCTCAGCACCGGCAAGAACATCCACGCCACGCGTGAATGGATCCTGCGCAACAGCCCCGTGCCCATCGGCACTGTGCCCATCTACCAGGCGCTCGAAAAAGTGAACGGCAAAGCCGAGGACCTCACCTGGGAACTCTTCCGCGACACCCTCATCGAGCAGGCCGAGCAGGGCGTCGATTACTTCACCATTCACGCCGGCGTCTTGCTGCGCTTCATCCCCATGACCGCCTCCCGCATGACCGGCATTGTCAGCCGCGGCGGCAGCATCATGGCCAAGTGGTGCCTCTCCCATCACAAGGAAAGCTTCCTCTACACCCATTGGGACGACATCTGCGACATCATGGCCGCCTACGATGTCAGCTTCTCCATCGGCGACGGCCTCCGCCCCGGCTCCATCGCCGACGCCAACGACAAAGCCCAATTCGGCGAACTCGAAGTCCAGGGCGAGCTCACCAAGCGTGCCTGGGCCAAAGGCGTCCAAGTCATGAACGAAGGCCCCGGCCACGTCCCCATGCACATGATCGAGGAAAACATGGCCAAGCAGCTCGAATGGTGCCACGAGGCCCCCTTCTACACCCTCGGCCCCCTCACCACCGACATCGCCCCCGGCGACGACCACAACACCAGCGGCATCGGCGCCGCCATGATCGGCTGGTATGGTTGCGCCATGCTTTGTTATGTGACCCCCAAGGAACACCTCGGCCTCCCCAACAAGGAAGACGTGAAAGTGGGCGTCATCACCTACAAACTAGCCGCTCACGCCGCCGACCTCGCCAAAGGCCACCCCGGCGCCCAGTATCGAGATAACGCCCTCAGCAAAGCGAGATTCGAGTTCCGCTGGGAAGACCAGTTCAACCTCAGCCTCGACCCCGTCACCGCGAGAGAATACCACGACGAAACCCTCCCCCAAGACGGAGCAAAAAGCGCCCACTTCTGCTCCATGTGCGGCCCCCACTTCTGCTCCATGAAGATCACCGAAGACGTGCGGAAGTATGCCGCCGAACAAGCCATCTCCGAGGAAGAAGCGCTCCAACGTGGGATGGAAGAGAAAAGCAAAGAGTTCGTCGAAAGCGGAGCCGAAGTCTATCAGCCAGCCTGATCCATGAAAAAGCCGTCCGTCTCCAAAAAAGCGATCACCCCGGCCAAAACGAAGCCGGACGGCCTCACCTCCCTCCTCACCGAAGTCCGCCAGCTCATCCAGAGCGCCCGGCGCGGCGTGTCCACCGTCGTGGACACCTTCCAGGTGATGACCAACTTCGAAATCGGCCGCCGCATCGTCGAGCACGAGCAAAATGGCGCGAAGCGTGCGGCCTATGGTGCGGAGCTGTTGAAGGAGCTGTCTGCGCGGCTCACGGAGGAGTTTGGGAGAGGGTTTTCAGCCGTGAACCTTTCTCAGATGAGGCGGTTCTTTCTCGTTTGGCAGGATCGGGCTCAGATTTTTCAGACAGCGTCTGAAAAATTGGGTGGCACCGGAATTCTTCAGACACTGTCTGAAAAATCCGCCTCGTCAGAGATTCCCCAGACAGCGTCTGGGAAATTGATCCCCACCTCAATTCGCCAGACGCCGTCTGGCAAATCTCCCTTCACCCTCAGTTGGTCGCACTACGTCGTGCTCATGACCATCAAGGATCCGGACGAACGCAGCTTCTATGAAATTGAATCCCGTCAGGCAGACTGGGATGTTCGCGAACTCAAGCGCCAGAAAGCCTCCTGCCTCTACGAGCGCCTCGCGCTCAGCCGCGACAAGGAAGGCATCCGTAAGCTCGCCAAGGAAGGCCAGGTCATCGTCAGACCGGAGGATTTGCTGAAGGAACCGCTCGTGCTCGAGTTCCTCGGCCTCGATGCGCAGACCAGCTACTCCGAGACCGACCTCGAGCAGGCCATCATCAATCGCCTGGAGCACTTCCTCCTCGAACTCGGCAAAGGCTTCCTCTTCGAGGCCCGCCAGAAGCGCTTCACCTTCGATGAGGACCACTACTTCGTGGACCTCGTCTTCTACAACCGCCTCCTCCGCTGCTACGTCATCATCGACCTCAAGCTCGACAAGCTCACGCATCAGGACCTCGGCCAGATGCAGATGTATGTGAACTACTACGACCGCGAGGTGAAGCTCCCGGAGGAAAACCCCACCATCGGCCTCCTCCTCTGCAAATCCGCCAAAAAGACCGTCGTCGAACTCACCCTGCCGAAAGACGCCAACATCCACGCCAAGGAGTATCAGCTCTACCTGCCCTCCAAGGAACTGCTGAAGCAGAAGCTCGACGAATGGAGCGCCGCCGCTTCCCGCTGATGTGAAGCTTGCCAAACGAACCACTCCCATCCACCACTTGCCCATGAAGCTTACGAGAAAACCCTTCCGATCCTGTGGGACTGACAGACAAGCCAACCTCAATGCGGAGGCGCTTCAGCCTGGGATGCCGGCGAGGTCAAAGGAGCCTGTCGAAGCGGGATCGAAAGTTTGCACGAATGCATAGCAGACAAACAAGATTTCTATCGATGAGACATCGCTGTTAACTCTAGCAACCAATATCACTGTATGGCGAAACCACGCATCTTCATTAGCTCCACCTACTACGATCTAAAGTATATCCGCCGAAGTGTGGAGCAGTTCGTGGAATCGCTCGGATATGAGGCGTCAGTTTTTGAAAGTGGAGATGTCCCATTTTCCCATGACGCGCCGTTGGATGAGTCTTGCTATCGTGAGATTGGTCTTTGCCACGTTCTTGTATTGATCATTGGTGGACGTTACGGAAGCGGCACATCCGAAGAACGAGCCAAGAGCGCTGCTCCAAGGACGGAAAGCGCTGCTGCTTTAGAGAAACAGAAGCCCAAGCAGGCGGACAAAGATAGGAAGTATGCTTTCTACAACTCAGTCACAAGCAAGGAGTATCAAACCGCTCGTGAGCTTGATATACCAATTTACATTTTCGTCGAAAAAGGCGTTTTGGCAGAATACGAAACCTACAAGAAGAATCGGAATGTTGAACTTAACTGGGCTCATGTTGACAGCACCAATGTATTTCTCCTACTGGATGATGTTTTCTCTCAATCGAGAAATAACTTGGTCAAAGATTTCGCAACCGCAGACGACATCACGTCGTGGCTTCGTGACCAGTGGGCAGGATTACTGGCACATTTTATCTCGAAGCGCCGGGATGATGTTAATGTCGGACAACTCAAGGCTCAGATGGATTCGCTCACGAGTGTTGTAAATGCGTTAAAAACTTATTCCGAACAGATTGTCCGAAATGTGGCAAAAACTGAATCGGAGACAATTATCAGCAACGTCGATAAGGAACTCCATGCTCGTCAAAGGCAATCGTTGCTTCGGAGTGTGAATGGATTGACTCATATGATCGATGACCACAGCGCAAATGCTGACGCTGTGTTTCAGGCTTTTTCAGATGCCACAGACTTTGACGACCTTTTTGGACGTCTTGACAAATGTATGAATGGCGAGGCGTGCGGTGCAGCCAAGGACATGCTCATCTCCTCACAAAACGACGTTAACAATGTGAGGATAGCGCTAGGACTGAAGCCTTTTGAAAAGAAGGACTTGGGGGATTTCGAATTCCATCACGGACGGATTCATGAAATGCGCGACAGGAGGCTTCGCGAAATGCGAGCGGAGCGAGAGCGTGAAATTAAGGGCAGGAAATCTGAAAAGGATGGCGGGCAGGAATCGAAACCGTAACGGCCAAAGACCTGAAACTCTGGCATGTGGACACCCGACCAAGTCCAAGGTCGAATTCGGCTGCATGGGCAAGAACGGCTTCTTCGACGATCTCAAGATCTGGAACGCGGCACCCGCCAAGTGACGGCTTGAAGAACTGGAGCGGACGCCTAAACTCCCCGCCATGATCAGCGCAGAAGAACTGGTGGGCGAGGAGTGGGCCGAGTGGTATCGGCTGACTCCGGCTCAACGCTGGACAGAGACCTCGCGTCTCTGGCAGACTTACCTTGCACTTGGAGGCTCCCTTGATCCCGAACCCGATACGCAAAGTCCTTTCTTCGATGCGCGAGCACCAGGTCCAGTGCCTGCTCATGGGCGGCCAGGCCTGCGTGTTATACGGCGCAGCGGAGTTTAGCCGCGATACCGATCTGGCGATCCTCGCCAGTGAGGAAAACGCCGAACGGCTCACGAAGGCCATGCAAGCCCTCGAAGCCGAGGTCATCGCCGTGCCGCCTTTCCTGCTCCAGCACCTCAATGCCGGCCACGCTGTTCATTTCCGCTGCCGCCACCCCGAAGCCGCTGGCATGAGGGTGGACGTGATGTCCCGCATGAGAGGCGTGACGGACTTTCCCACGCTCTGGGAACGTCGCACCACGCTGGTGATGGACGACGGCACTCTGTGCGATCTCCTTTCCTTGGGCGATCTCGTGCAGGCCAAAAAAACCCAGCGAGACAAGGACTGGCCGATGATCCGTCGCCTTGTGGAAGCCAACTACTTTGCCAATCAAGCCGATCCGAGTCCTGAGCAGCTCACCTTCTGGTTCCAAGAACTCCGCACGCCAGAACTGCTGCGTGATCTCGCCCAGGCGCATCCTCTCCTCGCCCAAGATGCAGTCACATCCCGTGCTTTGATCCAACACGCTATCACCGATGATGTCCCCGCACTCACCCTGTCTCTGGAAGACGAGGAGCGTCAGGAACGACTCGAAGACCTCGTCTATTGGCAACCTCTGAAGCAAGAGTTGGAGCGTCTTCGTCGGCTGTAAGGGGGCTTCGCTACCTCCACAAAACCCCTGGAAACTTCTTCGCCACCGCCTGTCGATGCTTCGGCCATTCGCGTGCCACGAAACCCGGCCAATCACTTGTGATGGCGAGGCGTTTACCATCAGGCGTGCAGAGCTGGAGTTGCACAGGCAGCCTTCCTTCGCAAAGCGTCGGGTGTGCTGTGAGCGCGAAGCATTCCTGGAGTTTTACCTGAGCTTCGGGAGCGTCGTTGACGTAGCTGAGCTTGATCGTGCCGCCGCTGGGCCAGGGGGTGGTGAGGGGCGCTAACTCATCGAGCCAACTGACTTGGCCTTTGTCTAGATGCTGATGGAAGGCGGGGATGAGGGGCGCGGCTTGGGCTTCTTTGGCGAGGGAGAGGCTGGTAAAGGCTCGGGCGAGGCAGGTGGTGATGGCGGCTTCATCGAAGGGGGCGAACTCCAGTTCGGGCAGGGTGGCGTGGACGAGGTTCACGCGGGCGATGAACTGTTTCAGCCGATGATCCATGAGCGGCAAATCGAAGGCTCCGGCGCGGTGGGCTTCGGCGAGGCAGCGTCCGCTGGCGATGGGATCGAGGTCGCGCTGCTGGGCTTTTTGCTCGATGACGAGATCGCGATAGCGCACGAGCTTCATGGCGGCGACGCGCTTGTTTTGGGCATCAAAGAGGTGCTCCACGGTGGTGCTGAGATGCTGGGGAAACATCTCGGCGATCCACGCAGGCTGCACGGCGGTGGCGAGGCTGAGCAGCGTCTGGCGCGACGGCGTTTCGCGCAGATTGGCAGCGACGATATAGGTGGCGTCGGTCACCACGCTTTCGCGCACGAGCTGGCCTTGGCGTTGATCGGTGAGATCGCACTCGGGTTTGCCGGGAGCGCGGCGTTTGGCGAGTTGATCAACGAAGCCGGCCATGAGGCAACGCAGCAGCGCATCGCTTGATGTCGCCTTGGCATCATGACCAGGAAGCGACTGCTTCACCGCGTGCATGATTTGCTGAAACGTCTGCTCCACCTGGCGGGCGACTTGGGCGTTGATGCCGTAACTGCGGCAGCGATCAAAGCTAAAGCCGTTCGCTTTGGCGAAGTCGTAGGCTCGCATCAGCGTGATGAAATCGGAGTCCGCGCTTTCCTCGAACATCTCGCGCGCGGCCTTGGTTTGCGCATCATCGCGATCCAGTCGGGCGAGCAAGTCGCGACCACTCACCAAAGCGGCGCACAAGGCGGCATCGGGCACGCAGCCGCGCTGGCTGGCCTCGATGAGCATGCGCGAGTAGCGCGGATGCATGGGCAGGCGCAGCATTTGGCGACCGATGGGCGTGAGGTCTGCATCGAGCAAAGCGCCGAGCATAGTGAGCAGGCGCTCGGCTCGCACCACGGCCTGCGGATCGGGTTTGTCCAGCCAGTCAAACGCAGCGGCCTCGCGGATGCCCAGCGAGTGCAGCAGCAGCACGACCTCGGCGAGGTCGCTGCGCTGAATCTCCGGCGTGTTCCGTTCCTCGCGGTCCTTGTGCCCGATCACCGTCCACAAGCGATGACAGGTGCCCGGCGCAGTGCGACCTGCGCGGCCTTTGCGCTGATCCGCACTGGCGCAGCTGATCGGCTCCAGCAACAGCGTGCCGATGCCGCGCTCCGCATCATAACGAGCCACGCGAGCCACGCCGCTGTCCACGACATGACGAATGCCGTCGATGGTGATGCTGGTCTCCGCGACGTTGGTGGCGACGATCACTTTGCGCAGCGAGTTCGGCGCAAAAGCGCGGTCCTGCTCCTGCGGTTCCAGTTCGCCATGCAACGGGATGCAAGCCACACGCTCCCGCGTTCTCAGGCCGCGCAAAGCATCCAGCGTGCCATGGATCTCGCCACGCCCCGGCATGAAAATGAGGATGTCGCCGGGGTCTTCGTCTTGAAGGATGCGTTCCACCGCCTCCGCCGCCTGCACGGTGATCGGGCGCGGATCCGGCATCGAAAGATAGCCCACCTCCACCGGATAACTTTGCCCCTCGGAGACAAGGATCGGGCATTGATCCAAATACGCCGCCACCGGCTCCGCATCGAGCGTCGCCGACATCACCACCATCGCCAAATCCGGCCGCTGCGTCTGCTGCAAATGCTTCACCAACGCCAGCGCCACATCGCTGAGAAGATTCCGCTCATGGAACTCATCGAACACCACGGCACCGATCTTCGACAGCGAGCGATCATCCTGAAGCCAGCGCAGCAGGATGCCCTCCGTGACAAAACAGATGCGCGTGCCGACGCTCGTGTGATCATCAAACCGAATCTGATACCCCACCTCCGCCCCCAGCTTCCCCTCACGCTCCCAAGCCACCCGCGTCGCCACCGTGCGAGCCGCCACCCGCCGAGGTTGCAGCACCACGATCATCTTCTCCCCCGCGATCCCCGCATCCAGCAGCATCTGCGGCACCTGCGTCGTCTTTCCCGATCCCGTAGGCGCGACGAGCACCAAACGATTGCCGTCCTGCAATGTGCGCAGGATCTCAGCGTGGATTTTCCAAATGGGAAGCGCGGTGGAGGCAGGCATGAAGTGGGGCACACATGCTAGGACTCAGCGCGGTGGAATGCGAACGCGAAGCTCGGCCGCAACGACTAACGCAGCACACCCTCCCCTCGTTCCCAAGTGGTGCTTGGAAATGGAAGCATCGATTGATGCTCAGGGCTGGTCGGGGATCTCGGGCTCGACGAGCTGAGCGAGAAGGGTCAATGAATCGTGCCAGCCCATGTAGCAGGCCGAAGCCGGAATCACGGCGGGCACGCCTTCCTGCGTGATGTGCAGGTCGGTGCCGCAGAAGACTTCCTTCAGCACCACCGTGATGTGCATTTCTCCAGGCAGATTTGGGTCCTCGAACGTGTCGGTGTAGCAAATGCGCGTGTACGGCGTGAGTTCGGTGTACGTGCCGCCGAAGAAATGGCTCGATCCGGTGGTAAAATTCGTGAACGACATCCGGTAAGTGCCGCCAACCCGGGCGTCGAGATGATGCACCTTGCCGGTGAAGCCGTGGGGCGGCAGCCATTTGGCCTTGGCGTCGGCATCCAGGAAGGCGCGATAGACGCGCTCCGGTTTGGCACGGAGGACGCGGTGAAGACGGATGGTGTGGGTGTCGGTGTTCATGAGGGATGGAAGATCGGTTTCAATAGAACAGAAAACGGCGGCGGCAGGGTGCAGGATATTCTCCCGACAACGACCTGTTGGGAAAGTGGAATCACGCTCCCATCCACTCCCAATCGGAGTTGCGCGCCGCCTTGGCATCCATGCTCTGAATCACTCCGCCCCACGGCTCTCTGCCTCTCTGCGGCAAACCCGAACAGCCTTCGACCTGTGGCTTGTTCCAAAGCCGATAGAGCCGCGGCCCATCGCCCGTCATATAAAGCCCCGTTTGAAGCCCAAAAATCCCAAAATCCAAAACCCTCGCTGTGGCGTGATGGCACTGTCCCTGCTGTGCCTTGCGCTTGCCTTGACTCACTCGTGTCCGGCGCAGACGGCCGAAGACCAAGAAGCATCCGCGCAGTTGGCGAATGCGAAAAAGTCCTTCAAGCAGCACGTCGAGCCTTTCGTGAAGAATTACTGCGTGGAATGCCACGGGAACCGGAAGTCGAAGAGCGCGATCAACTTCGAGGTGGCGGTGCGGAAGCCCGGCGACGCGGCGTTCAGCGAAAAGTGGACGCAGGCCTTCGCCAACGTGAACGCGCATGACATGCCGCCTGAGGACGAGGACAAGCAGCCGACGGACACGGAGCGCCAAGGCTTCCTGGACAGCATCGCCAAGATCAAATACCTCAGCGCGCGCGATCCCGGCCCCTTTGTGATCCGCCGCCTGACAAAGATGGAGTATGGCAACACGCTGCATGATCTCTTCGGCGTTGATCCAGCAGTGGCCAATGAACTGCCGGATGAAGTGGCGGGCGAGGGCTACATGAACTCGCTCTCGCCGCTGCAGTCGGAGCAGTATCTCGGCATCGCCAATGAAGTGCTGAACCGGACTCTGGCCCCGAAGGGAAAACCGTCCACGGAAGTGCAGAAGCGTCTGTTGGGTGATTTGCCCATGCCCGGAGCCGATCTACGCACGGAGGCGGGCAAGATCGCCCGATCAGTGGCCCGTCTTGCGTATCGCCGCCCGCCCTCGGATGCGGAGGTGGACACGCTGCTGGGTGTCTTCGATCTCGGTCGCGCCAACAAACTCGACTACACGGAATCGCTGCGCCTGATGCTCAAGGCGGTGCTCGTCTCCCCACAGTTCCTCTTCATCACTCCCGCGAAGGAGGCGGACGCGGGCCAGAAGATCGTGCCGCTCGATGATCATCAACTCGCATCTCGTTTGTCCTATCTGCTGTGGGCGACGATGCCCGATGCGGAGCTGTCCGAACTCGCCGATGCCGGTGAACTCCACGAACCGAAGACACTCAAAGCGCAGGCGAAGCGTTTGCTCGCGGGCCGTCGTGCGCGAGCCTTGTTTGACGGCTTTGGAGCCCAGTGGTTGGGACTGGCAGAGCTGAAAGACAAGACCTTCGACACCGCGAAGTTCCCGCAGATGACGAGCGTTATGCGCACGGCGATGTATGAAGAAGCGCGGCTGTTCTTTGACAGCATCGTGCGCGAGAACCGCAGCGTCGTCGGCTTCGTGGACAGTGATTACACCTTCCTCAACGGCACCCTGGCCACGCTTTACGGCCTGGAAAAAACCGTCACCGGACCAGCCATGCGTCAGGTGAAGCTAACGAATGCGAATCGCGGCGGCATCCTCGGCATGCCCGGCATTCTGGCGACGACCTCCTTTCCCAACCGAACCAGCCCCGTGAAACGCGGCGTGTGGGTACTAGAGCAGGTGCTGGGACAACATGTTCCCCCTGCCCCGCCAAACGTGCCTACTTTGGAAAAGCAGGATCAGAAGAAAGTCGCGAACCTCACCCTGCGCCAGCGCACCGAGCTGCACCGCACGAACGCCGTCTGCGCCAACTGCCATAAGATCCTCGATCCCATCGGCTTCGGTCTCGAAAACTTCGACGCCATCGGACGTTGGCGCGATCAGGATGACACAGGCGGGAAGATCGACGCCGCAGGCGAGCTGCCTGGCGGGAAGCGCTTCTCCTCTCCGAAGGAACTGAAGACCATCATCGCCGCACGAAAGGACGATCTGGCGCGTAATTTGACCGAGAAACTTCTGGCCTACGCTCTGTGCCGAAAGCTGGAAGGCTACGACGAGATCGTGGTGGACCGCCTGATTGGAACCATCGCCAAAGATGGCTACCTCATGCAGACGCTCATCACCGAGATTGTCACGAGCTATCCCTTCACGAACCGCCGCATCCAATAACACGCCCATGAGAAGCAATCACCTCATTGATCGCCGCGCCTGCTTGAAAGGCGTCGGAGCCTCGCTCGCGCTGCCGCTTTTGGAAACCATGGGCTGGGCCGAGGCCGTCAGGGGCAAGGCGGTCAAGCCGCCGGTGCGCATCGGTTTCATGTACATGCCGCATGGCGTCATCATGGATCAGTTCTGGCCCGCGACAGCGGAGAGCTTTCTGAAGTCACCCCCGCCCGCTTTGGAATCGCTTCGGCCTGTGCTCGACCAGATTCTGCTGATGAAGGGCATCTCGGGCGTGCCGATCTCTCCTTTCAATGGCGCACCTCATGCGCTGGAACTCTCCACCTGGCTCACTGCGCGACTGCCGGATGTGGACAGGCGCAGTCAGATCAACATCGCCATCTCGGCGGACCAGATCGCCGCGAATTACATGGGCGGACTCACTTCCCTGCCCTCGTTGGAACTCGCGACGATGCCGCAGACGCACAAGGAGAACCAGGAAGGCCTCAACGAAGGTTACTACTCGCACTGCAGCTACCGCTCGCCCACCCAGGCTGTGCCTGCCGAGACAAATCCGCGCAACGTGCTGAACCGCCTGTTTGGAAAGTCTGACAAGCCCGGAAAGGCAGGCCAAACCGACCCGCTGGACCGCCAGATGCTGGACCTGGTCATCGGCGGCGCGAAGGATCTGCGAAAGAAGCTGCCACAAAACGATCAACACAAGCTCGATGAATATCTCGACAGTGTTCGCTCCGTCGAGCGCCGCATCGCCTCCATCGAGTATCGCCAGAAGGAGGCCGCTTTGGAAAAAGCAGGCGTCGCCTCAAGCAAACGCAACGCCTCCGATTCACCATCCATCGAGATCAAGATCCCGGTGGGCGACAAGCGCAGCGAATACATGCAGGTCATGTGCGACCTCAACGTGCTGGCCTTCCAGACCGACACGACCCGCGTCAGCACCTACATCGGCTCCACACCGAATGGCGTTTCCTATCCGGAGCTCGGCTTCACGGACACCCATCACTCCCAAACCCATCACAACAATGAGGCTGGCAAGGCCGGTAAAGTCGCCGCCATTACCAAGTTCAACATCGACCAGTTCGCCTACATGGTGAAGAAGATGGCCAGCCTGCGTGAGGGCGAAGGCACCCTGCTCGACAACTGCCTCATGATGTGGGGTTCCGGCCTTGAGGACGGCAACAAGCACTCCCGCGAAAATCTTCCCTTCATCATTGCCGGCAAGGGCGGCGGCTCCGTCAACACGGGGCGTTTCTTTGCTAATACCAAGGGCAACCAAGGCGACCTGCTCACCACGATTCTCGCCTGCGCCGGTGTGCCGCTGGATCGCCCCATCGGCATCGCGACCAAGCAGTTGACCGAGATGATGAAAGTCTGAGCCGGGAAGCGGAACTGTGCCCGAACCCGATCCTCAGGTCAGCCATTCAGGGCTTGTGCAGCGCTCATTCCCAGCTTCTTAAGGGGTTGCAGCCATGAGCGAGCATCCGCCTCCACCCCCCACTGAATATTTTTTCGAACGGCATCCTTGGAACAACCAGTGGATCCTGTTCGCCATCGCCTTGGTGGTTTCCTGCTTCGACTACCTGGCTGGCCCCATTGTCTTCTTTCCCATCCTGTTCGTGATTCCCGTCGCGCTGATGGCGTGGAACTGCGGACTCCGCACCGCCTTGGTACTGGGAGCCATCCTGTGTGTCATTCGATTCTCCATCCAGTATGCCTGGGGCATTCCCTACACGCTGCCCGTGGCCATCATCAACGCCGGCGTGCGCCTCGCCGTCCTGTTCATCATCACCTTCCTGTGCGGCAAACTGTCCGAACAGACTCAAGCCCTGCGCGCCCGCGTCCGCACGCTCGAGGGTCTCCTGCCCACCTGCGCCTTTTGCAAAGACATCCGGGACGAAACTGGAAACTGGCACCAGATTGAAGAATACGTCGCCTCGCGATCCGAGGCCCGCTTCACCCACGGCATTTGTCCGAATTGCGTCACCAAGCACTACGGCGACATTCTGAACAAGAACCCGAAGAACATCGAGCCGCCCGCTGCCTAAAATGACGCCCCGAACCCATCTGAGGTCCGGGGCGCACTTTCAGATTTAACCTCCAGCCTCGGAAATTACGCGAGGTCGTAGCGATCGAGGTTCATCACCTTGGTCCACGCCGCTAAGAAGTCCTGGACGAACTTCTTCTGCGAGTCCGCCGTGCCATAGACTTCCGCGAGGGCACGCAGCACGGAGTTGGAGCCGAAGACCAGATCGACGCGCGTGGCGGTCCACTTGGAGGCACCAGATTTGCGATCAACGCCTGCGAAGGCGTTCCCGCAGGGCGAGACGGACTTCCACTCCGTGCTCATGTCGAGCAGGTTCACGAAGAAGTCGTTGGTCAGGGCTTCGGGGCGCTGGGTGAAGACGCCGTACGGCGCGCCGTCGGCATTGGTGTTCAAGACGCGCATGCCACCGATGAGCACCGTCATCTCCGGTGCGGTGAGCGTGAGCAATTGTGCCTTGTCGATGAGCAACTCCTCGGCGGAGACGCTGTATTTGCCTTTGAGGTAGTTGCGGAAGCCATCGGCGATGGGTTCGAGCACGGCGAAGGACTCGGCATCGGTCTGCTTCTGCGAGGCGTCCATACGACCGGGCTTGAAGGGCACCTTCGCGGTGACTCCGGCCTTCTTCGCGGCCAGTTCCAGACCGACATTGCCGGCCAGAACGATGACATCCGCCAGCGAGACCTTCTTGCCACCTTTGGCCGTCTTGTTGAACGCGCTCTGAATACCACCGAGAACCTTGAGCACCTTGGCGAGTTGCTTCGGATTGTTCACTTCCCAGTCCTTCTGCGGAGCGAGACGGATGCGTGAACCGTTCGCACCGCCGCGCTTGTCGGAACCACGGAAGGTGGAGGCCGAGGCCCAGGCAGTGGAAACGAGCTGCGAGATGGTCAGGCCCGATGCGGCGATCTTCGCCTTCAGCGACACGATCTCTTTCTCGCCGATCAACTTGTGATCCACGGCGGGGATCGGGTCCTGCCAGATGAGGTCTTGCTTCGGAACTTCCGCTCCAAGGTAACGCGCACGTGGACCCATGTCGCGGTGCGTGAGCTTGAACCAGGCGCGGGCAAAGGCGTCGGCGAACTGTTTCGGGTTCTTCAGGAAGCGGCGCGAAATCTTCTCGTAAGCCGGGTCAAAGCGCAGCGCGAGATCCGTGGTCAGCATGGACGGCGCGATCTTCTTCGACGCCTCATGCGCATGAGGCACGGTGCCGTTGCCTGCGCCATTTTTTGGCGTCCACTGCTGCGCACCGGCGGGGCTCTTCATGAGTTCCCAATCGTAGCCGAACAGGTTCTGGAAGAAGTTGTTGCTCCACTTGGTCGGCGTGGTGGTCCAGGTCACTTCCAGGCCGCTGGTGATGGCGTCGCCGCCTTTGCCAGTGCCAAAGCTGCTTTTCCAGCCGAAGCCTTGCTCCTCAAGACCAGCGGCTTCTGGATCAGCTCCCACATGGGAAGCTGGGCCAGCACCGTGTGTTTTGCCGAAGCTGTGACCACCGGCGATGAGCGCCACGGTTTCTTCGTCATTCATCGCCATGCGGGCGAAGGTGTCACGGATGTCGTAGGCCGCTTTGATCGGATCAGGATTTCCGTCCGGGCCTTCGGGGTTCACATAAATCAGGCCCATCTGCACTGCGGCCAGCGGATTCTCCAGGTTGCGACTGTGGATGTCCCCATCCGCCTTGTCATCGGACACGAGCACCGCGCCTTCTTTGGCGACGCCCTCAGAACCGTGGGCGTAGCGCTTGTCACCGCCCAGCCAGACGGTTTCGCGGCCCCAATACACATCGTGATCCGGTTCCCATGTGTCCTCACGCCCACCAGCGAAGCCGAAGGTTTTGAAGCCCATCGTTTCGAGCGCGACGTTCCCCGTGAGGATCATGAGATCGGCCCAGGAAATCTTCCGGCCATACTTCTGCTTGATCGGCCAGAGCAGGCGGCGCGCCTTGTCCAAGCTCACGTTGTCCGGCCAACTGTTCAGCGGTGCGAAACGTTGCTGGCCTCTGCCGCCACCGCCACGGCCGTCACCCGTGCGATAAGTCCCCGCGCTGTGCCAGGCCATGCGGACGAACAACGGACCGTAGTGGCCGAAGTCGGCGGGCCACCAGTCCTGCGAGTCGGTCATCAACTTCGCGAGATCTTTCTTCAGTGCCGCGAGGTCGAGACTCTTGAACGCCTTCGCGTAGTTGAAGCCCTTGCCCATGGGGTCGGACTTCGTGGAGTGCTGGTTCAGCAGATCGACTTTCAACTGGTTCGGCCACCAGTCGCGGTTGGAGGTGCCGCTGCCTGCGGCGTGATTGAAGGGGCACTTGGCTTCGGTTGTCATAGGTTTGTTTTTGGGATGGGTTGAAAGAAGGTGCTTGGACGAGCTTCACGATTACGCGCAAGGGCACAGATCAGAGATGATTCATTGCTTGGAATCTGCCCTTCGGCCACGCCACTCATGCCGCCAGATGGAAGTAGCCGTGGATGTGTGGCACGCCGCGGAAATACCAGACCATGTCCGGTCCCTCGATCTGCCAGGTGTCCCAGACCTTGTCGTCGCCGATGTCGAAAGCACCGCCGTAACAGGAGACGAAGAGCCGCTCGACGAGCTTCTTGTCCTCAATGGTTTTCATGGTGGCGGTGACGTCATCAGGTCGGAAGCACGCAAGCATGCGGCGCATGGTGTCGAGCAGCTTGGCTTGCTGGTCCTTGCTGAGGTCCGCGCCGCTGATGCCTGGGAGGTCGGTCTTGCTCTTCAGGATGACGGTGGCGGGGTTCTCCTTGCGAGGCTCGCGCCCGACGAGGATTTTCTCCTGCTGCCTGCCATCAAGGGCGGTGAAGAACTCGTTGAAGAGAAGCCCCTGATACCAGAAGGGATTGCCCTCGTGATCCTTGGTTTCACGGAAGGCTTTGGCAAAGTTGCCGTAGAAGATCGGGGCGCTGCCAAAGCCGAGCCCTTTGTCGGTGTGAGCGTTGCAGCGCCGTGTGACGTGATGCCCGGTGTAGATGAACTCGAAGTCCTTGTCTTTCGGTGTGCCGAAGAAGCCGACGGAGGGCGTGTTCTTGATCTGCCCCATGAGATCCTTCTGCACCTGCCAGTTCATCTTCTCACGATACTCCGGTGCATGAAGCGACTCGAAGATCTGCTTCACCAGATCTTGCTGATCCTTGGTGTAAAAGGTGTGCAGCCGCTGCTCGGGGCAGATATACCACCAGTTGCTGATGAACTTTCGTTTCTCGTGATCCGCCGGCAGGACGATCTTTGCGTGCTGCTCTTCGGTGAGGCTCTTGTAGAACTGCATCGGCAGGGAATCTTTGTCCGTGGTGGCCGCTCGCAAGCTGGGGAAAGCGGCAAGCGCGGCCGTGGCACCGAAGCCACGGAGGATCTCGCGGCGACTGAGGCATTTCATGTCGGTGGAGTGCATGATGGATTTCATGTGGCCATGCTCTCTCGAATCCTGGAAAAACGCCAGCATGATTTCTGGTCTGATTACTGCCCTTCCCAGAGCTTCACGTCATCAATCTGGCAGGTGCCGAAGTCGAGGGCCTTGAAGTCGATCTGCGCCTGACCAGTCATGTCGATGTTCTCGCTGTGGAAGATATGCTTCTTCCCGTCGATCATGAGGAGGAGCGTGCCCTTCTTCAACTCGATGGCGACGTTATGCCATTGATTGAGTGCAAAGAGCGGATGCTCCAGCGGCAGTGTCTCGACGTTCTTCTTGATCGTGAGCGTCGTGGCCTTCTCACTGAAGCTGATCGTGTGGATGTGATGGCCGATGTCGAGCAGCGGTGAGCCCTTCGTGTAGGCTTTGCCGTCGTAGCGCACGCGCATCGTGCAGACGAAATTCTCGGGCACTTTCTTGAGCCAGATGACAGGCTTCAAGCCAGCGTGGGATGGATCATCGCTGGCCTTCTTCTTCTCTTGAAACTCCTTTGATGAAGGGCTGCCGGTCAGCACCCCATCCTTGATCGTCCATGTGGTGTTTTGGCGGACTTCCCAGAAGTCGGTGTTGAGTGGTCCGTCAAACGTGTCCGCATACACAAGCTTCGTGCTCTTGAATAACTCCGGCTGGTAGTCCGGGCTGCCAGCCTGAAGGCGGGGAACCGGCGAAAGAGCCAGAAGGACGAGTGAGAAACAGAAGATGCGTGAAGAAAGGTTCATGAGGAGTGTGGGAACGCGGTCTTTGTCCTTGTCTTGCGCGGCAGCTCTGACATGAGCTTCACCCGCTGCCGCTGGAAGGCCGTGAATGAATGATTCTTGATTCGGGCCTCGCGTTGCGTCAGCCTGAGGCACGGAGGATTCATCATGAACACACCCACCGTCGAACCTGCCCCGGACTGGCTCATCTTCGCCATCGTGGGTGGCTTTCTCGTCGTCTTTCCCCTGTTCTGGTGCCTGGTGGTGTGGATTCTCAGCCGCGTCAGCGGATGGCATCGACTGGCGGCCCGGCATGCCAGCGCCAGCCGCCCAGTGACCGGTGCCCGCCATGACGGCGTGACCGGCATGGTCGGCGGTGTGAGCCATCGCGGCACGCTGACGCTGCATTTCGACACCGAGGGCTTTTTTCTGGAGGTGATGCCGCTGTTCAGGATCGGCCACCCGCGGTTGTTCATTCCCTGGTCGGAAATCACCGGACGCAGGCCCTTCGCCGTTCTGTGGTGGAAGGCCATGAGACTCAGCGTGGGCCAACCCATCATCGCCACGATCACCCTGCCGACCGCTCTGGTTGAAAAGCATGACCCGGCATGAATGCGCCTCCATGATGGTTTACCGCAGAGGGGCGGTTAGGCAGAGATGGCAGAGTTATTGAATCAGCATCCTTTTGCCTTCTCTGCTCCTTTGCCTCTCTGGATGAATCCGGAAGTGCGCAACAGCCTCGCCCGCCATTCCCTGCTTGATGCCCTTGGCGAAGTTCGCAAACCATTTACTCACGCATGAGCGCCGACGGACAGGAACGTGTCATCCGCACGCAGCCAACAAAAAACGCGGGAGCCTTGCGACTCCCGCGTTTGGATGGGTCTCGATGAGAGACGCCGGGCTTATTCAGCGGCGGCGGCTTTCTTCTTCGGAGCGGCCTTCTTCTTGGCAGGTGCCTTTTTCTTCGGCGCTGCTGCCTCGGCGGCAGGTTCGGCTGCGGCTTCGGCTTCAGGGGCTGCGGCGGCCTTCGGCACGTAGGCATCGACCCACTCGATGTAGGCCATCGGGGCGGAGTCGCTGCGGCGCTGGCCGAGCTTGGTGATGCGGGTGTAGCCACCGACGCGGTCCTTGGAGGCGACGGCGATCTCCTCGAAGAGCTTCTTCACGCTGTCCTTGTGGCGCAGCGAGGAGAGGGCGGTGCGGCGCGCATGCAGGGTGCCGCGTTTGCCGAGGGTGACGAGCTTCTCCGCGTAGGGGCGGAGGGCCTTGGCCTTGGCGAGCGTGGTGCGAATGCGGCGGTGCTCGATGAGCGAGCACGTGAGATTCATGAGCAGCGCGTCGCGGTGATCCTGCTTGCGCTGAAGTTTGACGATTTTTCTTCCGTGTTTCATGTCCTAAATGGTCTTTTCTTCCTGTGATTGGTTACTCGTCCTCGTCGTCGGCGTCGGGGATGTGGCTGTCCACGAGCTTGGTGAAGTCGATGGAGTCGGCTTCTTCATCGTCGTCGCCGAGCATGCTGCTGCGGGCGAGGAGGGAGACACCGCCAGGGGTGGCCTCAAGCAGCGCAGGATCGAACTTCATGCCAAGAGACAGGCCAAGCTCGGCGAGCTTTTCCTTGATCTCGGTGAGGGACTTCTTGCCGAAGTTGCGGTAGCGGAGCATCTCGCCCTCGGTCTTCATGGCAAGCTGGCCGACGCTGGTGATGTTCGCGTTGTTCAGGCAGTTCGCGGCGCGGACGGAGAGTTCGATCTCGTTGACGCTCATGTTCAGGAGCTTGCGCAGCTCGCTGTTTTCCTCGCTCTGGGCTTCCGGGGCGGCTTCGAATTCGACGGCCTTGTCGTCGTAGTTGACGAAGACGTCGAGGTGGTGGCGCAGGATGGCGGCAGATTGCAGGAGGGAGTCCTGCGGAGTGATGCGGCCGTCGGTCCAGATGTCGAGCACCAGCTTGTCATAGTCGGTGTTCTGGCCGACGCGGGTGTTTTCCACGGCGTACTTCACGCGGGTGACCGGGCTGTAGATGGAGTCGATCGGAATGACGCCAATCGGGGTGTCAGGGCGCTTGTTTTCCTCCCAGGTGGAGAAACCGCGGCCGACGCGCACTTCGAACTCGCACTCGAACTTCGTTTTGCGGTCGAGCGTGCAGATGACGAGGTCCTTGTTGATGACTTCGTAGTGGTTGTCATCCTTGATGTCACCGGCGGTGACGGGGCCTTCTTTGTCGGCCAGGATGGACAGGAGCCGTGGTTCCTTGGCGTCGCTGTGGTGCAGGAACTTCACCTTCTTGAGGTTCAGGATGATCTGAACCACGTCCTCAAGCACGCCAGGCAGCGTGGTGAATTCGTGTTCCGCACCGCGGATCTTCACGGAGGTGATGGAGGCGCCTTCCAGAGAGGAGAGGAGGACGCGGCGGAGGGAGTTCCCAATCGTGTGACCGTAACCTTTGTCGAAGGGTTCGGCGATGAACTGGGCGTAGGTTTCGGTGGCCGTGGCCTCGTTTTTGACAAGGCGGCTGGGCATCTCGAATCGAGCAAGACGTACTGACATGGGATGTGTGATATGGCCGGGTTACCTCCGGGCGAGAATCCTGACATCTCAAAGAGAGGCAGGCACGGAGACCAACGGCGAATTGAGGGGGGGACTCGCGGGGGCGTGGATAATGCAGGTCGATCCCCGGAATGCAAATGGGAATTTCAGACCGGAAACGGACCTGCGGTACACTCGCATCCTGCCTCCCAACAGCCCGTCAGCGCACCACCAGCAGCCGCATGAAACGGCGGGGCGCCACGCTCAGACTCACTGTGTCACGGACGATGACGGTGTCACTGATGATCGTGGGCGTGGTGCTGGGACCACCACTGACCGTCACGATGTTTTCGGCCACCAGACCCGGCCCTGCGGCCAGATTGTTACCGGGCGCGATGGTTGTGACTGTGGTCCATGGGCCGGAGGGACTGTCCGCAGCCTGAACCTCATAGGTGAGGTCCATGGCATCTGGATTGCGAGGGAACGTGATGCTGAGATAGCGCTCACTCTCATGTTCGATGACGCCGACGGGCGGTTGCACCCCCGGTTGGGCGGGAGACATGCCCAGGGCAAATTTCATGAGGTTCGGAATACCATCGCCTGCCGGAGTGGCGGTGTCCGCCGCGTCTCCTGCATTGGCCGTGACACCAAAGTGCTGCTGCCGCCAGGCCTCGACGGGTGCGACGGTGGTGAAAGTGGCATCCGCGCCGTAATAAACATTGCCGATGTTGTCGGCCAGTTTCAGGCAGTAATGGTAGGTGGTGAGAGGCGACAGGCCGGTGACAGTAGCAGCCGGATTTTGTGTCGAGTTGGTGTTCCCGCCACCGATGACGATGCCACCACCACCACCGCCACCGCCGATGATGATACCACCACCTCCTCCACCCAGAATGATGCCTCCAGGGGCGATGCTGGAGCCATACGCGGTGGTGCGGCCGTACTCGAACGTGACGGTGTAGTTGCCCTCATGCATGTGATAGGTGCCATTGAGAGTCGCCGAGGTGGCGCCGACAGGGCTGGCGGCATTCGTGGTGACATCCGGCACCGGCAGTGTGGTGAAGGTGACGTCGGCGCTGGAGGTGGTACCTTCATTGTTCGTGGCCCTGGTGCGGAAGTGATAAGTGGTGCCGGGCGTGAGTCCGGTCAAAGTCTCTCCAACGAGGGAGGAACTGCTCACAGGATAAGATGTCGGCGAGACGGCCTGAAAACCGTAATTGGTGTCGAGACCGTAGTCGAAAACGACCGTGGTGGCGGAACTGCCGGTTTGAAGGCTGACAGCGAGACTCGTGGCGGTGGTGTAACGAGGCGAGAGGATGGCCGACGGCGTTCCCAGCATGGGCGGAGTGGCCGCAGCACTGGTGGTGAACATCACGTCTTCCCCGTAGGTGATGTGGCCGTTGGAGGTGCTGCGCAGCCGGTAGTGATAGACGGTGCCCGGAAGAAGCTGGGACAGAGAAACCGAAGCGATCTTCAGATTGGGGTTCAGCGTGTCACTCTGAACCTGGGAGGCGAATTGGGTCGAGCCATAGCTCGCGGTGGTGCCGTACTCAAAAACGTAGCTGTAGCTGCCGCCACCTGCGCCCGTGTCCACCGTGCCGTTGGCGGTGGCGCTGAGGTCCGTCACGGCCGTCGCCGGCAGGCTGGTGACATTTGAAGGCGTGGCAAAGGTCATGTCGGCCCCGTCATAGTAACCTCCGTCGTTCCACGAGTCGGCTCCACGGAGCCGGTAGTGATAGGTCATGCCGGGGAGCAAATCCGTGAGCGCGGCGCTGACATTGGTCGTCCCGCCGCCGCTCACCTGGAAGGGCGTGGCATTGGCGGTCGAGCCGTAGCTCGTGCTGGTGCCGTATTCGAAGATCATCTGCAACGTGTGCGCCAGCGGTGTTGCCGAACCGGCAACACTCGCGGAAAAACTCGTGACGCCAGTGGCCGCGCCGGTCGTGACAGTGGCGGGCAACGTGGTGGTGAAGGTGGCGTCCGCGCTAGTGGTGACGCCCTGTTCATTGGTCACCTTGACGCGGTAATGGTAGGTTGTGCCGGGAGTCAGCCCGGTGGCGTTGATTTGGGCAAAGGACCGCGTCGTGTTGGTCGCCATCGTTTCAGCCATCGTCACCTCGGCGCCGTAGCTGGCCGTCGGACCATATTCAAAGGTCGTGGTGGCGGGCGAACCGCCGCTGGTGGTGTTCCAGATCACGAAATTGACCAGTGTGTCGCCAATGATGTCCGCGTACGCGGATTGAAACGCGGGTAGAGTGACGGCTGGCCCGGTGGTGAAACTCATTTCTTCCCCCACCCAGCCGCCGCCGAATTGACTCGGGCTGAGCACGACGCGGTAATGATAGGTGGTGTTCGGGAGCAGCCCCGGCGGGCTGGCCGTGACACTGACTGGCATGGTGCCGATCACGTCATAGGGATTGCCATTGATTACGGAAATCGGACCTGGTTCAGCCCAGTACTCGAACCGTACATACCGGTAATTGGTGGTCGAGCCGGGGGTCACCTGCCCGCGCAGAGTGGCGGCGATGTCCGTCACGCCCGTGGCGGCCTGGGTGGTGGCCGATTGTGCCCCGGCTTCCACGGCTGACATCCATAGCAATCCAATCGTCCCGATGATGATGATGATGCGGCGATGGAAGTCTCTCATGTGTGGAGAAAAGCGCGGAAGATCGGCGAAGATGTCCAAACCCACTGGTTCTGGCAAGTGTTTCGTGAGAAGCAGATGCTTTCCCCTTGTTCCCGCCGTTCTACTGCTGCGGCAGTTTGAATTGCAGCCACTTTTCTCCCCGCAGCACGACGAAGGGCAGGAGATCTGCCCTCCATCACGGCTTGGTGATCTGCACGCGGTAGAACTTCCTCGTGCCGGTGGCACTGGTGTCGGTGATGGTGCGCTGCTGGCCAGCGTCCGTCGTAGTGAAGGTGGTGAGCGGAGCCCAGTCCGTAGAAGCGAGCGTCGTGTTGCACTGCACCGTGTAGGTGCGGTCCGGCAGGCGCGGGCTGATGACGATATTCATCTGGCCGGGTTGATTGGGGACGGGAGCGCTGTCGATGAGGAAACGGGAGGTGCCGCTGATGGGGCTGAGGCCGGCGATGAACTCGAAGAAGTTCGTCTGACCGTCAAAGTCAGAATCGAGGGTGGGCGCGGCGTTGGGATTGTTCAGGCCGAAGTATTGCACCTGCCAGGCATCGTCGAGTCCATCACTAGAGTAGCCGGGGATATCATCGGTGTTCACGTTGAGCACGGTGAGGCCCAGTGTGCCGGTGTGTCCGGCATAGACGCCCTGGCCGGTGGCAAGGGTGTCTTGATAGACCGTGGCCGCAGTCACCAGACCGTTCGTGTTGATCCCGATGAGCGGGCCGCTCTGGATGCTCCAGGTGATGCTGGCGACGGGCACGATGTTGGTGGTGAGATCATCGAGCAATGCCACGCCGCTGAGCTGCCGCGTGCCGCCTTCGTTCACGGTCATGGGCGTGGCGACAAGTTGCAGGGCGGTCACTTCGGTAAGCTGGCCGATGTAGCCGTGCTTCGCGGTTTCGGCGGGTGTGGCGACGGTGGAAACGCCCACGATACCGCCTGCACTGCCGTCATTGGTGTAACTCGCGCTGGTGGTGCGTTTGCCGCCGCTGTCGGCAGCATCGGTGACCACTATGTAGTTCGTGCTGGTGCGCGGATCGGCGTGGGCGGTGAGCGTGAGCAGTGCGAGGAAAAACGCAGCGTGTGTTTTCATGGCGTGGTAAAAAGGTGCGCCGCAGTGATGACTCAGTTCCGCTGGTAGAGATAAAAGATTCTGGCGGGTGTCAGCCGCGAGCCATCGGAGAAATAACTGCCGCTGCTGGTCCCGCCCCAAACAATCCCTTCACTGCCGGTCCACACCATCGTGTGGTCGGCTCTCGCAGCGAGATTCGAAGTGGAGGTGGCCGTCCATGCATCAGAGGTGGGCGTGTAATACGCACCGGTGGAAACGCGGGAGCCGCCAAAGCCGCCCCACACGATCATTTTGTCCCCGGTCCACACAGCACCGTGATTCGCACGACCTGAGGGCGCAGCGGTCGCCGACAGCGGCACCCAGATGTCCGTCGTTGGATTGTAGCGGGCGCCGTCACCGAGGTAAGTGCCGTCATAGCCGCCCCACACGATCATCTCGTTGCCAGTCCACACCGCTATGGGAAGTGAGTCTCTTCGCGCGCTCGGTGCATTGCTTGTAGCAATGGGCGCGCTCCAAGTATCCGTCGTTGGATTGTAACGGGCACCATCGTTATAGTAAAGCGCACCCGTGCCACCGCCCCAGACAATCATCTCAGTTCCCGTCCACACGGCATAATGCTGATAACGCGCAACCGGCGCGTTGGTGGTGGACATGGCAGTCCAGACATCGGTGGACGGATTGTAACGGGCACCGGTGTTGTGAAAAGTGGGGCCGCTGCTGCTGCCACCCCAGACAATCATTTCCGTGCCAGTCCACACGGCGCTGTTCTGGGTTCGGCCATTGCTTGGCGCATTGGTGGTGGACGTGGCGGTCCAGACATCGGTGGAAGGATTATAACGGCCGCCTGTGTTGAAGCTGGCAGCACCGGCATTCCCGCCCCACACGATCATTTCGCTCCCGGTCCAGACGGTACGCTGCTTCCACCGCGCGCCTGGCACATTGGTCTGCGTCATGGCAGCCCAGGAGTTGGTCGCGGGATTGTAGCGACCACCGGTGTCCAGATAGCTGCCGTCGTAGCCTCCCCAGACGAGCATTTCCGTGCCAGTCCACACGGCACAATGGTAGCCTCTTAGAGCCGGCGTGTCCGTGGTCTGCGTGGCGGTCCAGGATTCACCGAGGGAAATCGTTGAGTTCCCGAACTTCGTGTAGCCGGCACTCAACAGGCTGGGTGAACTGGAATCGACCGACAGGACAATGCCGCCGCTGCTCACACCGCTTTGATTGCCGGATGCCAGGTTGGCAGCGGCGGCTCCGCTGGCGAGTTGCGTTGATGTGACGGCTCCGTTGGCAAGCTTCGCGGAAGTGATCGCGCCATCAGGCACATTGCCTGCCATCATCGCGTAACCCACCGCCGCAATGCGCTGATCAGGCGTGAGCAACTGCGATCCATTCGTGCCGTCATTGAACCACACGCGCAGACGCACATCGGCGTTGGTAAAGACCGTGGCGGGCACGACGGTCATGTTGGGCAGCGTGGCATCGCCGAGCAGTACGGAGTAGAGGCCTTTTGTTACCGTGAGCGAGACGGCAGCGGTTGGCTGCGAGCCTGCGGTGCTGGTGCCGTCATTGCTCCAGTAGGTCGTGCTGCCATCCGCATTCATGAGGGCGAACTTGAACTGGCCGGTGCCCTCGAAGTTCATCGTGCCCACGGCGACGCGGCCCTGGTAGCTGATGAGCTGTGGCACCTGCGCGTGCAGGACGGTGGCAGAGGCAAGCGCAAGCAGGGCAAAACCCCTCACGATAAGTATGACCATGGTGTATTCCCTTCGGCTAAGGTTGAGGCGCGGCATCTTCCATTCAGCCCGGCAGGACACCCTTACGGTGCCGCGCAGAAAGGAATAAAAACACCCCGCCCGAGAGCGAGGCGGCCCGAGCATCGGGGAAAGAACGCTTTGGCACAAGACATTTGCTTAGCCCCCTGCGAATGATGATCCAGTCACGCTGGCGCTTGTGCTGGGAACGGTTTCCCGCGAGGACGTGGGAAACGGCACGCGGGACGCGTGCGCTCCATTACTGCTGCGGCAGCTTCAATTCCACCCGCTTCCCGCCCCGCATGACCGCGGCAGGAAGTTTTTCTCCCGGCAGGTGATGCAGCAGCAGGTGGCCGATGATGGCGCTTTCAGTGATGCGCTGTTTGAGGTCGCCGACCTCGACCAAGATGTCGTCTTTTTGGAAACCCGCCTGCTTGGCCTTCGCATGCTCGCCGTACTGGCCGACATGGAAGATGCGCAGGGCCATCTGATCCTTGCTGAGGCCGAGGGTGCCGCGCTCGGCGTCCTCAATGTCATCCATCTTCATCCCTCCGAAGGCCATCGCACGCATGGGCCAGGTGCCGGCGCGCTTGCCGATGTCCGACTTCAAGCGCCAGCCGGCAGGGAGATCGAGGATGAGGGCGGTTTCTTTGCCACCACGGAGAATTTTGGCCGGGATCGAGCCGGAATCCGGCGAGCGATGCAGCACCCAGCTCACATCGGCGATGGAAACGAGCGGCTGACCGTTGAGGGAAGTGAAGGTGTCCCCGGTTTGCACGCCCGCCTTGGCCGCGGGTGAATCCGGGGCCACGGCCTCCACTTTGGCGATGTCATCGGTCGCAAGTGTAATGCCGAGTGTCTCTGTGGAAGGCTGCGGATAGATCCATTCGACCGGCACGGGCTTGTTCTGGCTGCGATAGTGCGCGCGGAACGCGTCGCCGACCATGTGGCAATGAACGCAGCTTTGCATGACCTTGCCCTCCCAGTCGAGCTTGCTCGGATACTTGGCGGCGAGCGTCGGAAACTCGACGGGTGTCTGGTAAGGTGTGGGTCCGCCCTGTTTGCCGGTGAGCGTGGCTTTGTTGGCCGGATAGTCCTTATGGATCGCCAATGTGGCATCGAGCGCCTTTTTGAAACTGGCCGTCGTTTTGTTCAGCGGGTCTTTTTGATGGAGCCAGGAGCCGTAGCGACCGTAGATCGTGCCGTCGCCATTGAACATGATCGCCGAAAACGAGAGATCGTAATCAAACTGGAACTTGGCCAGATCGAGTGCGTTCGCATTGATGACGCGGACGCAGACGAATTGATCCAGCAGCGGCACCAACTCCGGCTCCTGCAGCACGCTGGCGTCGATGCCCGCGCAGGACAGGCAGGGAACGCAACGCAACACGACGAGCAGCGGCTTGCCGGTCGTTTTGGCCATACGGAAACCGCCGTCGATGTCGCTCCAGTTCCAGCGGGTGTCGTTTTCCATCTTTGCCTTCTCACCACGCACCGCGCCCTCGCGGTCTTTGACGGTGGCGGCATGAACAGACACGGAAAGGGCAAGCAGGATGGCGGGGAGGTGCAGTTTTGCTTTCATGAACGCATTTTGCTCAGAAGTGCCCGCGTCAGGCAAGCCGGGAAAATTCTTCGCCAGGTTTTTGGAATGGACAGAGTGCGCATTTCTCCGGTAAATCGCGCCCATGTCCGAAGTCACCGCCATTTCAAAATTCGCCTGTCCGGCCTGCGGGGCCGAGGCTGTCTGGACGCCGTCGAAACACGCGCTCGTCTGTCCCTACTGTGGCACCGAGTCGCCTGCTGAGTTGAAGGCTGACGGCACTCTGGTGGAGGAAAACGACCTCGTCGCCATGCTGCGAGCCATCCCGGATGACCAACGCGGCTGGGCGGCAGTGCGCAAGACCGTGAAGTGCCAGAGCTGTCATGCGATCTCGGTTTTCGATGAAAAACGTGTGGCGCAGAACTGCGACTTCTGCGGTTCCCCCGCGATTCTTGCCGTGGACGATGTCGGTGCGCCGATCCGGCCCGGCAGCCAGCTTCCATTCAAGATCGCGCAGAGCCAGGTGCGCGAGGACATCCGCCGCTGGTATGGCAGCCACTTCTGGGCACCGAACGCGCTCGGGCAAAAAGCGCTCACCGACACGCTGCATGGTCTGTATCTGCCTTACTGGACCTTCGACGCGCATGCCGAATGCCCGTGGGAAGCGGAGGCAGGCCACTATTACTACACGACCGACAGCAAGGGTAACCGCACGCGCCACACGCGCTGGGAATATGCCTCAGGTCATGTGAGCACTGATTTTGACGACGTGCTCGTGCCTGCGTCGAAAGGCGTGCATCCGAACCTGCTCGAAAAGCTCCAGCCCTTTCCCACCACGACGGATTTGTTGCCCTACGATCCCGGCTATCTCTCCGGCTGGGTCGTGGAGCAGTATCAGATCGATCTCATCAACGCGGCGCAGGATTCACGCGGTCGCATGGATGACATCCTGCGGAGCCAATGCATCGCCCAGATCCCCGGCGACACGCATCGCAACCTGCAAATCTCCCCCACCTTCAGCGCCCAGACCTTCAAGCACGTCCTGCTGCCCGTCTGGTTGCTCACTTACACCTACGGCACGAAAAACTACCAGGTGGCCGTGAACGGAGCCACCGGCAAGATCACCGGCGAGTATCCGCTGAGCTGGGTGAAGATCACCATCGCGATTGTGATCGCACTCATCATCATCGGCATCTTCCTTGCCTTCCAAGACTGAGCCGCTGTGAGCTTCCGCTTCCGAGAACTGCCCATCGCCATCGCGCTGCTCGCGATTGTCGCATTCTTTGCCTTCAAGGAACCGGCGTTCCTCGGCGCGCGCAATCTGTCGATGCTCGCGACGGAACTGTCGATCACCGCCACGCTGGCGATGGGCATGCTGCTCATCCTGCTGCCAGGACACATCGATTTGTCCGCGGGCAGCGGCGTGGGATTGCTCGGCGGCATTGCGAGCGTGCTGGTGTTTCATCATCACCTGCCCGCTCCTGCCGCGCTTGGATTGGGCCTGCTCTGCGGCGTGCTGATCTGGATGGCGATGGGCGCGTTCATCGTCCGCGAGCGAATGCCATCGTTCATCGTCACTCTTGGGGCGCTGTTGATCTTCAAAGGCCTGTTCTGGCTCGTCATCGACAACGCCACCGTGCCCGTAGCTCCCGGCGGCCAGAGCAATCTCTACTCGCTGCTCACCACCTATTATCTGCCGGTGCATCTCGGCTGGATGCTCGCAGCGGTGCTCGTGCTCGCGTTGGTTTTCACCACGATCAGCGCCCGCAAACGCCGCCTCGCGCATGGTTTCGCCGTGGACAGCAAGGAGATGGCCTTCATGCGGCTGTTCATCACGGCGCAGGCCATCGCGTTGTTTGTGCTCGTCACCGGCCAGTTTCGCGGCATTCCCCTGCCATCGCTCATTCTCGGTGGCGTAACGATGATTGTTTATGCCGTGACACAGCACACGGCTCTTGGCAGGCATTTGTATGCCATCGGAGGCAATACCGAGGCCGCGTTCGTTTCCGGCGTGCCAATGAAACGCACCGTCATCGCGGCTTACAGCGGCATGGGAGCCATCGTGGCCATCACCGGCTTCATGCAGACCGCATATGCAGGTTCATCCACGACGACGGTCGGTGATCTGATGGAACTCGATGCCGTCGCCGCCTGCGTCATCGGTGGTGTGAGCTTGCGCGGCGGACGCGGCACCGTTTTGGGCGTGCTGCTCGGCGCTTTGATCATCGCCTGCCTCCTGAACGGCATGACGCTCATGTCCGTGCCGCCGGAACGCAAATTCATCGCCCGCGGCGTCGTGCTGATTCTCGCCGTGTGGATGGACATGCGGCTGAGCCGCAGAGCGTGACCCTCTTCAATCCTCCCCGGCCTTGCCAGCCTTGTGAGTAGCTGCGATGGCCTCCTCGATGTTGTGCAGGGCCTTGTCGGCGAGGCCGTTCTCCAGATCCTTGGCAGCCTGACCGCTGAGACGGTAGGCGCTTTCCTTGAAGGAACCGTGCTTGTTGCCCCGGTCCTTCGACAATTGGATCTCGGCTTTTTTGAGATACACGACGGCGTCGGCCACTTCTTTGGCACTGCCTTTGGCGAGTTCCTTGGCCTTGGCGAGCTGCTTGAGGGCGGCGTTGATGTTCTTCTGCTTCGGGTAGTCCGGCAGTTTCGGTGATTTGGACTTGTCGGCTCCTGCGGCGCAGGTGACGACGATGAGGAGCACACTGACCGCGAGAGTGAAGATTCGGTTCATGGCGTGAGTGGATGGTTGATGCGGATGTTAAGACTCCGCCGCCAAGTGCAAGGGCTAAAATTCACCACCGCGCAGCAGCGAGCATGGCCATCTCCGCATTCGACATTCATGCATCGTTCGCCATTGATACGCTTCGCTACCCTCCGGGCTCCTTTCAGTCGTCTGTCTCGCTTCGCTCGGCTCTCCATTTGTCATTCCCCACATGTCAGCCGCCTCCAGCCTTCTCAAACAACACCTGCAGCAACGCCAGCTTCAGGGCGTGACGCACATCCCGCTGCGTCCAGGAACGCTGGACAAGGTGCAGGGACTTAGCCGCAAACCTGCAACGCGGGATATTCCTGAACCGGAGCCGATCTCCATCGAGTCCTCGCCCTCGGCACGACGCATTCTCGAGAATCCACCAGCGGAGACGAAGAAAGTCGATTTGATCGAGGTCGCAGGCGATACGATTGAGGAGAGGCTCGCCGCGCTGCGTGCGCTGGCTGAAACGTGGGAGCCAGCGCGTGCGATGAACAGTCTGCGCAAGACGATGGTCTTCGCCGTGGGCGATCCACATGCGTCTTTGATGTTTGTGGGCGAAGCACCGGGCGCGGAGGAGGAAAAACTGCGCGAGCCTTTTGTCGGCCCTGCCGGCCAGAAGCTCACCGCCATCATCAAGGCGATGGGGCTCGACCGACCGCAGGTGTACATCAGCAACATCTGCAAATTCCGCCCCGCGATGGACAACCAGGGCAGCGGCAATCGCAAACCGACTGCCGAGGAGATGCGCGCCTGCCTGCCCTTCGTGCTCACCGAGATCGATCTCATCAAACCGCAGGTCATCGTCGCTCTTGGTGCCACCGCCGCAGAAGGACTCGGTATTCCCGGCAGCGTGGGCGGCCTGCGCGGTCGTTTTCACAGCACCAGCGGCATTCCCACCATGATCACTTATCATCCATCGTATCTCCTGCGTGAGGAGAAAATGGGCGACGGCATTCGTGCCAAACGCCAGGTGTGGGAAGACATGCTCAAGGTCATGGAAAAGCTCGGCCTGCCCATCAGCGAGAAGCAGCGCGGCTATTTCCAGGCAAAGTGAGCCAGGGTGCGACCGTTTGATCTGTCGCCATGAAACCGAAATCGTTCAGCCGCCGCGACTTGTTCAAACTCGGCGCCGCAGGGGCTGCGGCGTTCACCAGCGCAGAAGTACAGGCCGCCGGGAAGAAGGCCGGCCCAGTGTGCGAGGACGGTGGATGCTGCATCACGCCTTCGGGTGATTTTTACAACGTGGAGCGCGGCAATCCGCTGCCCTACAAGCTCCCCATCGAGAAACAACGCGAGATCGGCATGGTGCGCGAGACGTGGCAGCTTGAGATCATCACCGATCCGGCCAGTAACTCAAAGATCGAGCGCCCCATGCTGCGCAGCAACGGCACCGCTCTCACGTTCGACAAGCTGATGGAGATCGCGAAGACGAAGGCGGTGAGTTATTTGAAGGTCATCACCTGCAACAACCTCGCCGATCCGCTCGGTCATGGGCTGTGGGAGGGCGTGCCGTTGCGCGATGTGCTTTGGCACTGTGGTCCGGTCGAAAATCTGCGCCACGTCTGGTATCACGGTCATCACAACGAGGATCCGAAGCAGATGTTCAAATGCTACCTGCCGATGAACCGCGTCTTTGAAGATTCGCCGGGCGAACTGCCGGTGATTCTCTGCTACAAGCTCAACGGCGAATTCCTCACCGGTGAACGCGGCGGTCCCGTGCGCATGATTGTGCCGGAGGCGTATGGTTTTAAATCGGTGAAGTGGCTGCAGCGCGTCGGCTTCACCAACGCGCATCAGTCCGACGACACCTATGCGAACGGCAACAACGACATCAACAGTTGGCTCAAGACCTTTGCCCGCTTCGCCGATCTGCCCGGCAAAATCAGCGTCAGCGACGCCTACACCATCCACGGCAACGCCCAGATCGGCATCTCCGGCCTGAAAAAGGTGCAGTTCTGGCTGCGCGATGTGCGCGAGCCACTTCCTGCGAATGATCCTCACTTCACCAAAGCTCCGTGGCAGGACGCGCAGATCGTTCCCTTTGATGGCACGACGATTGCGGGCTTCAAAAGCGCGCCGTTGCATCCAGCGCAGTTTGATCCTGTCACGAAAAAGCCGCGTGAATGGCCGCTGCGCCACACGCTCTGCCGCTGGGCTGCGAAACCGCTCAAAATCGCCCCTGGCAGCTACGAGCTGCGCTGCCGAACGATTGATGCGAATGACATCGCCCAACCGATGCCGCGTCCGTTTCCGAAATCTGGGAAGAATAACATCCAGAAGATGCTGCTGGAAGTGATGGCGTGAGTCAGGCTCCCAGTGTGCAGCACAGTGTTTTCAGCAGGGTTTCGGCGGTGTAGGGCTTGGGGATGAAGTGTTTGACGCCAGCGTTGACGGCCTTGGCCTCCATGCCGTTGGCATTCACGCCGCTCGCGGCAATGATGCGGACCTCCGGATTGATGCGTATGAGCACCTGGATGGTTGCCGGTCCGTCCATGGTGGGCATCATCATGTCGGTGAGCACCGCCGCGATGTCATGCTGCCGGGACGCGTAGAGTGCAGTCGCCTCGGCTCCGTCGGCCGCCAGCAGCACCTGGTAGCCAAAGGCCTCCAGTGTCTGCCGGGTGATCTGCCGCACCTCGGACTCGTCATCCACGACGAGCACGAGTTCGCCGTGCCCGCGAGGCAGCTCCATGGGAAGGGGGGAGACAGTTCCTGCCTCGGGCACTTCCTGCGATGGCAGATGGACACGGAACTGGGCGCCCTTCCCCACCTCGCTGTGAACGCGCATGAAGCCGCCGTGGTTCTTGATGATGCCCAGGGTGGTGGACAGACCCAGGCCGGTGCCCTTGCCCAGCTCCTTGGTGGTGAAAAACGGCTCGAAGATACGCTCGATCACCTCCGGCGGCATGCCGGTACCGGTGTCCTCCACCTGGATCATAATGTGCGGGCCCGGGTTGCCCTCACCATTGAGGCCGACGTAGTTCTCATCGATCATCAGATTGCAGGCGGAGAGCTTGAGCATGCCGCCGTTGGGCATGGCATCACGTGCATTGACGCAGAGATTGAGCAGCACCTGATGGAGCTGGGTGGGATCGCCCTGAACGGTCCATAAATCCGCCGGGATTTCGCTGCGCACCTCAATGGTCTTGAGGAAGGTCTCATTGGCGAATTTTTCAATCTCCTTGAGCAGATGGCCGACCTGCACCACCAACTGCCGCCCTTCAACCCCGCTGGCGAAGGAGAGCAACTGCCTGACCATGCCGGCGCCACGTTTGGCGCTGCTTTCAATGGTTGAGAGCACGCTCGCGCGGCCCGCGTCTTTTTCCTGGAGCTTCAGCAGCTCGATGGACATCAAGATGGGAGTCAGCGCATTGTTAAGATCATGCGCGATGCCGCCGGCCAGGGTGCCGATGCTGTCCATGCGCTGGGCGCGAAGGAACTGCTGTTCGAGTTTCTTCTTTTCCGTGATGTCCGTGTTGATCGCGAGGATGCCATGCGGCTGACCGTAGGAGTCGCGCAACAAGGTGCAGCGGCCTTCGACCAGCAGCGGCGCCCCGGCCTTGTTGACCTCGTGCAGCTCTCCGTTCCACTCACCATTCCGAACGACGGTGGCGCAGGCCCGTTCAAACGGCGCGGCCTCACGATAGAGCAGCTCGGTGATCCTGCGGCCGATGACTTCCCCGGCGGTCCAGCCGTAGATCAGCTCGGCGCCCTTGTTCCAGTAGGTGATGCGATGCCCAAGGTCGCGGACAACGATGGCATCACGGGTTTTATCGAGCAGGGCGGCCTGTTCGCGAAAGCGTTCCTCCAGTTTGCCGCGCTCCACCATTTCATGCCGGAGGATTTCACAGGCCTGCCGCTCACTTTCGCGGTTGCGCACGGCTTCCTCCATCATGTTCATGGCGGCGAGCCGGGATGACTCCAGCTCCTGCGTGCGCATCTGCACCCGTTCTTCGAGATCGTGCATCTGCCATCTGGATTCCTGGAGCAGCCGCCATTTTTCGGTCAGCATATTGGCCATCTGCAACACCTCGACGGTATCGAAAGGCTTTTTCAGGATGAGCAGGCGGTCACGCGGTGTGATCTGCTCCTGCATCTGATCCCAGGAGTAGTCGGAGTAGGCGGTGCAAATCACGATCTGCATGTCCGGGCAGACGGCCCAGATCTGCCGCGTTGTTTCGATCCCGTCCCAGCCAGGCGGCATGCGCATGTCCATAAAGGCCATGGCATAGGGCCGGCCTTCAGCAAGGGACTGCTGCACCATGGCCAGTCCTTCCTCACCCTGTGAGGCGACGTCAATTTCACAGAACATCGTGGACTTCGATGCACTGGTGCCAAACAGGATCTCCTCGTCGGCCAGCAGATCATCGCCCGTGGTGGCGGGCGGACACAGGATTTTACGGAAATCGGCGTGGATGGCGCGGTTGTCGTCGATGACAAGGATGCGCCGGTTGGTCATGGAGGAGTGCATTATTGGAGGTCTGGGTTGTTGATGGGCAGCCGCAAGGTGAAGACCGCGCCCTGGCCCGGACCGTCGCTGCTTGCTGTCAGAGCGCCGCCCAGCTCACGGGCCGCCAGGGCACCACTGTGCAGGCCGAAGCCGTGGCCTTCGTCCTTGGTGGTGAAGCCATGGCCAAAGATCTGCGTGAGGTTTTCCGCCGCGATGCCGGTGCCATTGTCGATGACGGCGATCTCGACATGATCCGCCTCGACGAGGGTCACGCGTACCACGAGCCGTTTGTCTCCAGTGTTGTGGTCCACGGCGTATTTGGCATTGCTCAGCAAATTCACGAGTATCTGCAGCACCTTGTGGCGGTCGGTCACCACGGGCGGCACGGTTTCATATTCCCGGACCAGATGCACACCGTGGCGGTGCAAAGCGGCATTGTTGATGCGGATGGCGTCCTCGACCATATCGATGACCGGGAAGGTTCCCACCACACCCGACCGGCGGGCGTAGGCCTGCTGCATGGCCACGACTTCCTTGATGTGCTCGATGTTGTTCTTGAGCGACTCCACCTCCTCCAAGATCTCATTCTGGGGTCCGGCCAGTTCATCGGCAAGTTTCACCAGATAATCCGGGAGCACACGGCCCTTCGGGTCGCTGGTGAGAAACTCGGGCAGTGTTTCGCGATGCTCGGTGAGCAAGGCGGCCACACTTTTGAGACGGCCGATTCTGAACTGCCGGACTTTCCCTGCCACCGACTCGGCGGAAACGTTGACGCTGTTGAGCACGTTGCCGACGTTGTGCAGGACGTTGGTGGCGATCTCCGCCATGCCAGCCTGACGCGAAGCATTGACCAACTGCGCCTGCGCGGCGCTGAGTTGCGCGGTGCGCTCCGTCACCTGCCGTTCGATCTCCACATTATTGCCCTCAAGTCTGGCACGACGCATGGCGACCTCGAACATGGCACCCAGCATCCTGCCGTTGGAGAGCAGCAGAAAGGCGTCTTCAAAGAGCACCCAGCCTGCGTGCTCAAGCCAGCGCCAGGGGCTGGCGGTGAGCACGCCGAAGACGGATTGCGGCCAGAACAGGCCACGGGCCAGATGATCTGCGGCCACCACCACCGTGGCCGTCAGAAGCACACGCCAGTCCCGGTAGAACGCGAGAAAAGCCAGCGAACCGAAGACATGGAAGTGTGTTTCAATACGTCCGCCGGTCAGATGGATCAACAGCGCTGAGGTTAGCATCTGGGCGGCGGCAATGACATGGCGTGTCAAGGGCCGGCCGGGCTGCCGCCAGGCCATCCAGACCGGCAGACCGCTGATCGCTCCGCCGAGGAACAGCGCGGCCCATACATGCACATGGGTCTCGCTCGAAACGCCGATCCAGGTCCGGGGAGAGATCCACAACGCGGCGGCAATGCCGGCCACCCACTGGAAGATCATCAGCTTGGCAAACAGTTGATCCGTGTGCTTGTGCAGGTCGTTTTCTGCGGCCTGAAACAGCGCCATCGCGCGTTGTTGCAACGCGGTGTCCGGCGGAGGTGTGTTTGCGATCATGGTTTGCATGCCACACATCCTTTCTGAATTTCTGCCACACCCAGAGCACAGCCGAAGACCCATGTTTGGGCAGGATCAGAACTCTCGTGCCGCACCAGAGACTCCACGGCACTGCGCCCGGGATTGTCCCCGGCATGACTGCGGGAAAGGGTTATGCCGCCTTGGAACAGCAAGGCCCCGGCAGGATCGTAGAGCAACGTCTGGCCTGATGTCAGCGCCTGAAAGCGTCGGGCTTCGACGCCGGCGTGATCACAACGAACACTCACGCCGGGAATGGCTGCCGCGGTATGCCATAAGCCGGTGTGCGCCCACGCCTCGGACATCTCCGCAGGCTGGACGAACAGGACCTGAGCGCTGACCTGCCCCTGGCAGTGCGTCATGATCTGTTCCAGTTCGCCGATGCTGGCTCTGGAGCATGGGCAGTGCGGATGCAGGAACAAGATCAGGCTGTGCATGCCGGTTGACTGCGGCACCAGGCTTGCAACCGGCCATTGTGCGGGAGGATTCCCTGCAAGGCCGGCCGCTTGGGAATAACGCAGCAGCAGGAACATGCCGGCGAGAACGACCACGAGCCAGGCTGTACCTGCGGCCAGGGTGAAACTGACAGCCGGCCGGCCAAGCAGATGCAGTGCCCGCTCAGCGGCGTTGGTATCTTGGGGTTTTATTTCATTCATGGGAAAGCAGGAAAAACTTAGGATCAGAGCCGCCGACGGCTTTCGTCAGGCCCGAGCGCCTCGATCAGACTTCACAACGCTAAACCGGACAGACGGAAGTGGACGGTAAGCAAAGGCTTAAAAACACCTCCGTATTGTCCCGGGGTGGTGGCGGGCAAAGTTTACCGACAAACAGGGAAGTTTGCAGGCACTGGCGCTGATCCACCAGCCGAGCGAAGCAAGCAGGCTGTGCCCGGCTCCATCTCGATTCCGGTGTGCCGCGATTCTAACGGTGCAGGAGCATGAACATCACGTGCATCGCTTTGCGATGGAGCTTTGAAGCCATGTGAAGTGTTGCCGATGCTCCGGTCAGCCGCATAGGCCATGCCATGGTCACAACCAATTTTTCATTGTGTTCCCAAGATCATTGACCATGCTTCCAAGTGCCGTCCTGCCCGGCGTGGCGGGGAGGTGCGCGAAGGGTGCTTTGCGCCAACCAACTTCGCCATTTTGGAGGCCAGCCATGAAAAAACGCACGTGGTTCAAACGGTCCAGCCTGATTTTGTCCGCCGTGGTGTCAATGGCGGCACCCACGGGGAAGATCAATCTGTCCAAGGAGACGAAACCCTCCAAGGGTTGCAAAAAGTCCAAGTCCCCGTTCTCCTGTGTCGCGGGTGAGGAGTACGAGGACAGCAGCCCGCCGTTTGGAGACCGTCCTCCTCATGGGAAATCACAAACTCGACACCTCTCAACCGCACATCATGTGACGCACTCTCCCCCTGCTGAAAAAGTGAGCCAAGCCGAGACTGCGGACAGCCACGCGTGGAAGTGCCACATTAACACCACGGTCTTCTGGATCGGTGAAGATCCCTCAGCGAATAATCCCGTGCCCAACCATGCGAGCAGTTGGGACGAGAACTGGGCGAAGCATTACGGCGGTTACGACGACCCCAGTCCCAAGGCTCGAAAGGGCTTTCTGCCTGCCAACTTCACTCCGAAGCAGAACCCGTTCTATGTGGCGCTCCCCTACAACGACATCGCGCAGAATGGTCATAAGAAAGAAGCTCGCAGCCTCATCCCGTGGTTCAAGGAGGGCTTCACCAGCAAGTGGAAGTCCGTGTGCAAGGGCCGCTGGATCGCCATTCGCAAAGGCGACCGCGTCTGCTACGCGCAGTGGGAGGATGCCGGACCCTTCACCACAAATGACTCGGAGTACGTCTTTGGCGATGCGCGTCCGAAGCCCAATCCCAATCACAACGCCGGTCTCGATGTCTCGCCCGCCGTGCGCGATTTTCTCGGCCTCGATGGCAGTGACATGACGGACTGGAAGTTCGTGGAGTTCGCGGATATCCCCGAGGGACCGTGGGCCGAGTATGGAGAAAACAACCACTTCGTCATGAACCGCAAGGCAGACGACAAGCGCACTCTTGCCATGGCTGCGCCACGGGAAGACCGCGTCATCCGTCGCCGCAGCCATGCTTCGGAAGGCTGAGCGCACACGTCTGCCCATTTTGGTTCAGCTTTTGCGCAGGCACCACGAGCGGTAGGCCAGATCGCCGCCCTTCAGCGCCTCGTACACGCGTGATCCGGGCAGACCGGCGAAATCGCGGCCCAGGGAATGCAGAAACTTGGGCAGACGCTGGCAGATGAGCGCCTCGCTGCGTGCCGCATTGCAATTCATGCCACGCAGGACTTCGTCACGGATGTTGCGTGTCTGCACGATTTGCAACGGTGCGTTGGCCATGACGCTTTCCCAATCAGCGAACTGATCGCGAAAACGAAAATCGGCATATAAGAAGTGGCCGCCTGGGCGCAGCACGCGCGCGACTTCGGCGAGGAAGCCGGGGAAATCAGGGTAGCAGTGCGAGGCTTCGACATTGATGACGGCGTCGAGCGAGTTGTCGGGCAAGGGGAGCTTCTGTGCATCTCCCTGTACAAAGGTGAGGCCGGACACGCGATGGCGCTGCTGGCAAAAATGAATGCCCGTGGGATTGAGATCGAGACCGGTATAGCCAGACGGCTGCATCGTGCGCGTGAGCCACGACGCGCCACCACCATGGCCGCAGCTCACTTCGAGCACCTCTTTGCCGCGCAGATCGACCTGGGTGGCGACGTGATGATAAAGCTGGATGCAGGCGCGGTTCGGTTCGTCATCAGGATCGAGCTTCAAACCGACCGGTGGATCGGTTTCAAAGGCGTAGTTGAGAAACAGCACCTCCTCACCCTGCAACCGCCGCGTGAGAAAAGGATACCACAGCCGCCAGATGCCTTTGCGGATGACCGGGATGGAAAAGAGGCGTTCGAGGAGAGACATGAGGATGGGGAGGGAAGGAAACCAGTCCTCCTGAGGCATCTATCAGGCAGCCAGGAACCCCTTTTGAGCCGGATGATAAAGAGCAACCGTCGTATCCAATGACGATGATAAACACAACTCAACCACCATCCAACCATGAAACATCTTTCTTTTCTGCTGTGCGCCGCCCTTTTCGCGGTGGCCACACCAGTGCCGACTGCCCGCGCGGACGTGGGGATATCCATCGACTTCTTCTACGATGCTCTCGATTCCTACGGTGATTGGATTTACACCCGAAACTACGGTTATGTCTGGGAGCCGAGGGCGTCACGAAATGCCTATTGGTCGCCTTATTCCGACGGCTACTGGGCCTATACAAACGCCGGCTGGACCTGGATCTCGAATGAGGACTTCGGCTGGGCCACTTATCACTATGGTCGCTGGCTGCGCATGTTTGGTCGCTGGGTTTGGGTGCCCGGATACGAATGGGCGCCAGCCTGGGTGTCTTGGCGACAAACCGATGACTACATCGGCTGGGCACCGCTGCCACCCGAAGCACGCTGGAACATCAGCATTGGCTTCAACTGGTGGACGGACAGCTACTACGATGTCGGTCCCGCTTACTATAGCTTTGTCCCCATCCGCTCGTTCGCCACGCGCTCGTCGTTGCGTCCCTTCATCGTGGACCGCAGCCGTAACTTCACCTTCATCGACCGCTCGGTAAACATCACCAACATCACGTATCAGCAGAATGTTGTGAACAACATCTTTGTCGGCGGCCCCGATCCGACCCGCATCGACAGGCTGGGTGAAAACCGCGTGAGACGCCTGACACTTCGTCGCGACGAAGACAGCTTCCGCCGCGACTGGATCGACAATCAGAACGCACGTCATGGAGGCTTCCGCAGCCTCTCCCGCATCGAGAATGATCAGTTGGTGGTTGCCGCCCCCACGGTGAAGAAAGAAGAAACACGAGCTTTGCCGCCGCGCGTGCGTGAACGCTTTGACCGCCCGGAAATTGACCGTGGCTGGAGCGGCCTCAGCGACTCCAATGCTGCGGAGCGTCTGCGTGCTCGACAGCGTGAGGAACTCGCGAAGGCCAAAGCGGAAAAACTGCCGGAAAAAACGCCTCTGGTCGCCACCAGCGATGTGCCGCCGCCTGCTGTGGGCCGGGCTCTGCAACCTCAGGAACGCTGGGGCACCGCCCAGCGCCCCGATCCACGCCGCGTCGATGATGAAGTGCGCAAAGCTCAGCCATTAAGCCCCGAGGGCAAACCCGGCGTGAAGGAGGATCCTCCTGCACCGGGCGAGGCACGCCGTCCTAGCATGCCGGGCCGTGCGGACCGCCCCGGTCTGGGGCCGGACAGTCGTCCAGATTTACGCCCCGATGGCCGTCCCGGCCGTGGTCCCGATGGCCGCCCTGACAGCGATGACCGTCCATCCGGGATCAAGCCTGGGGAGGGTTCAAAGCCGCAACTCGTTCCCGGCAAACCCGGCACTGAAACCAGTCCGAAAGCGGATGGTAAGCCCGCCACCCCCAAGCTGGTACCAGAGCCTAATCTAACGCCTCCCAAGGTGAGGCCTGATCTGCCTGGGAATCGTGATGGCAGGCTTGATTTCGGACCGGGAGGGCGTCGCCCTTTGGCCCCCGATTCACCGCCACCCAGCCCACCCAAAGCGCGCCCGGTGCCCATGCCAGAACCTCAATCCGAGCCCAAGGCACGACCGCCGAGCCCGATGCCCCGACCGGAAGCTCCCAGTGTGAAGCCAGCTCCCATGCCGCAACCTGTGCAACCGCCTCAAGTTCGTCCACCAGAGATTCAGCGCCGCCCCGACGTCCCTGAGAAAGCTCGTGAGGAGAAACGTGCGGAGACTCCGCAGTTCCGCCCCTTCCAGCCCCAAGCACGTCCCATGCCTCAGCCGCCGCTGGCGGCACCCCAGCCGTCGCCTCAGGGCCAGGAGACCCCACCTCAACTCCGCCCACCTCCCCCAGCAAGACAGGCACCCTCACCCCCGCCTGCTCCTCAGCCGGCCGCCCCGCAGGAGAAAAAGCCTGAGGAAAGGCGGCAACGCTGACAAACAGTTCACTCCAGTCGTCGAGGAGGCACGGTTTCCTCCTCGACGAGTTCGAAGAGCTGGGTGGAACCTGTTGTGTTCGAGCAGGATGTGGTTCTTCTGTCTGCCTATGAGCAACCCAGCCTGCCCGATGTGCGAGATGAACGACGTTTTGGACCACCCCGAACGCTTTGAATGCATGACCTGCGGTCACGAATGGCCCAAAGAAGCCGCGCCGGATGCGCCCGATGCCGAACGTGTCGTCAAGGATGCCTACGGTGCAGTGCTCGCCGATGGTGACATCGTGGCGATGATCAAGGACTTGCAACTGAAGGGGTCTTCTCAGGTTCTCAAAATCGGGATGAAGTCCAAGCCCATCCGCCTTGTGGACGGCGATCACGAGATCTCCTGCAAGATGGAGGGAGTGCTCATTGGCCTGAGGGCCTGCTTTGTGAAGAAGGTGGTGAGCTAGCCTTCATCACTCATCGCCCGTCCTCTTCACTTCGAAATGAACCGTGGCGGGTGACGCATACTTGCGCTGGAGAGCTTCCAGGCTCTCCAGTGTGGCCTGGGTTTCCTGGCGCACGGCCTCCACGCCTGGATGGTTTGACAGGAAATTCTCGCTGTAGGATTGCGAGCCGAGGATCTCCATACGCGCATCAGTCACCATCTTCAGTGCGGCGGCCTGGGCATCCCACGGACCACCCGGTTCCCAGCCGTTCGCAGTCATGGAGGAAATGTTCAGACCGGCGGCAAGTTGTTTGTTGGTAAACTTGCCCAAGGCCCGTCCACCGGCGCGCAGATCATACTTTCCGGCCGCGAGGCCACGCACGGTGAGCATATAGCGGTTCAGCTCCTGGGGCACGGGGATGAACATGAAGTTCAGCGCACCGAAGGTGCCGAAGTTGAGCGGCAGCCCTTCGTCGAGCCGGTCAAACACCACGCTGTCCGCCGTCGCCTTCACATTGGTGATCGTGCATCCGCTCGCGGCAAGCGGACGCGCGGATGCCGCATCGATCTCCGCCGATGAAACCTCCGCAGGCGCACCGAGGCCTTTCAAGAGGGCGACCGCCATGGCGAGCTGGCCGAGTTCATTCAAATGCACGCCGTCCTCCACATGCAGCTTCGTGTGCCTGGCCGGATCTTTTTGCGTCTTGTTCACGACGAGCACATGGCGCTGCACCTTCCGCATCGAGCGCAGAATATCGACCGTCTCCGCGCCGAGACTCTTTGCCAGCGCGAGCCCCTCATCGCACATCTGCTGCAAAAAGCCTCTCTCCGAGCGATCCGGGTCTTCGTTGGTGATGGCCGGTGAGCAGAGAAACACGCGCACCTGCTTTTCCTGGCAACGCTCGATGAGCGTGCGCAGCGAGCGGAGATACGCCGCCTTGTGCTCCTCATCCGCCTTCATGCCCCAGCCGATGTCATTCACGCCAAAAGCCACCGTAAGCACCGTCGCATGACGATCAAAGACCTCGCGCTGCAATCGATCCAGGGCGCCCGTCATCGTATCGCCGCCCTTGCCGGCATTGAAAAATTTCACATGCCGCTGCGGATAGCGGAGCAGTGTGTAGTTTTCAATGATCCGGTCGTAGCGCCGCGCTGCCGTGATGCTGTCGCCAAGAAACACCACGGTGTCGCCATCCTGAAAAGCAAACTCTGCACGGAGCGGGACAGCAACGGCCAGCAGGAGGATCCAGAAGAGCTTCATTCTCAGCCAACGATTTTCCAGACAGCATTCTAGCGAATGCCATTGCCGCGGCTCCTATGCACCTGCTGTTCTCCGAACACGCGGAGGCCTTCCATTCGGAACAAATAGCCTCCCGACCGTTCAAGAACAGCAGTTCTGATCGCGGTTGGTCAGGAGGCCGCAAGCACAATGCTTATCTGCCTCCTGCAAAGGCCACTTCGGGGGCGACGAAAAAGACCGCCGCCTCGTCCTTCATTCCATCTGCGGCGAAGCCTGCGGATGGCACGGCAGGAGCAAGTGAAGCGTCTGTATCGGGCGATTGAGCGTCCGAAGGAAGCGAGAGGCTGCAAAGCCGTGATGGTTGGTGACGTAGCCCCATCACTCACCATGATGCCTCCTTTCCCTGTGACTCCGCCCGGCCTTGCCCGCCGTTCCTTTTTCAAAACCTCCTCCGCCTTCGCGTTCAGTGCTGCCCTGGAGCCACTTTTCGGAGCAGAGTCCGGCAGGGCCAGGGCGCCGCTCATGGCCTATGTGGGCACCTACACCTCGCCGTTGAAGAACATGAAGGCCACGCAGGTCGATCTGCCGCCTGGGAACGGACGCGGCATCCATTTGTTTGAGGTGGATCGTGCCACTGGGGCGATGAAACCTGCGGGTGTGTATGAAATGGGCACAAGTCCGAGCTGCCTCGCCTTCAATGCGGACAAAACGCGTCTTTATTCCGGCAATGAGACTGAGCGTCTCGGTGAGAATGAATCCGGCACCGTCAGCGCCTTCGCTGTCGAGAAAGACGGCTCGCTGAAGCTGCTGAACAGCGTCAGTTCCGGCGGCAAAGGCCCGGCGCATTTGAGCGTCCATCCCAGCGGCAAGTTTGTGCTCGTGGCGAACTATTTCGGCGGTTCCGTGGCCGTGCTGCCGATCAAACCGGATGGTAGTCTCGGCGAAGCAACAGATGTGAAGAAGGACGCTGGCAAGATCGGATCCACCAAGGCCACAAACGCCGCACCGGGCAGCTTTGCCATCAGTGGCCATGATCAAACTCATGCGCACATGATTGAGGCCGATCCCTCAGGCAAATTTGTCATTCACGTCGATCTCGGCCTCGATCAAATACTCGTGTGGAAATTCGATGCGGAGAAAGGCACGCTCACCGCGAACGATCCGCCCTTTGTCTCGTTGCCAGCGGGCGATGGCCCGCGTCACTTCGCGTTTCACCCGAACGGACGCTGGTTCTATTCCATCCAGGAGGAAGGCTCCACCGTCGTGCTGTTCGACTATGATGCGGACAAAGGCCGCCTCACCTCACGCCAGACACTCCCCAGCCTGCCACCGGGCTATGCGGGCAGCAACTTCTGCTCCGAGATCGCTGTCTCCACCGATGGCAAGTTCGTCTATGCCGGCAACCGCCTCCACGACAGCATCGCCATCTTCGCTGTCGGGAAGGACGGCACGCTCACTTTCGTGGCCGAAGAGTGGACGCACGGCGACTACCCGCGCAGTTTCACGTTCGATCCGACCAACAGCTTCCTTTACTGCTGCAATCAGCGTGCTGATCACATTGCCGTCTTCCGCGTGGACAAGAAAACCGGCAAGCTGACCTTCACCGGCCACTACACACCGGTCGGCAATCCGTCGCAGATCGTGTTCCGTGATATGGCGAAGACGCAGTAAGCATGCTTCATGCGGTTTGACTGCATTTCCCCAATGTGGAAATGCTCTCATCAAATGCCCCACCTCTTCCGCACTCTTGATGGCACGCTTTGGAAGGCGAGTCAGTCCCTTTCCTTGACGTTCGCCGACGGCACGAAGATCAAGGGGCTCTGGGGCGGCTCCGCACAGAACGAGAAACTCCAGTGGTGGCTCAGCAAGCCGGGGCACGATCTCGCGCAAACCGAGGGAGTCGCTGAGGTCGCGGTCAGAGACGACGACACCGATGAAATCAACTGGGGACCGGCACCGACCGGAGCGAGGTTGTTCTTTGTGCTGGAACCGCCGATCACAGGAAAGAACGGCGAACCTTACCGGATCGCCAAGTTGGTGACTACCGCCACGACTTCTGAAGAAGCCGCTTACTTCCGTGACACTCGCTTCGCGCTCTTCGGCACGTTCAACCCCGAAGGCAGCATTACCATCATCTCACCTCTGCCACCGCCGCCTCCGAAACCGCCTTTGCAGGGCGAACTCTTTTGAGCAGCACACTTGGACCGGTTCAACGCGAGTTTATGAGGCTGTATGGAATCATGATAGACCCTTGGCAGACGGTCGTTTGTGGTGGCCCCAATGAAGTTCCTCGTTCGTGTCAGCGCCATTCTCTTGTCCGTGTCCTGCTTGCGGGCTGGTGATGCTCCTGTGGCAGATCCCGATCTGCCGCAGCCGCTCGATTTCAGTTTCGCGGACGATTTGGTGACCCACTCGCCCTTCACCCGCGCCGTGAATCTACAGGAATCCCTGCAACTCACCGGCATCGCCTATGTCGATGGCCATCCGATTGCCACTGTGTTAAACAAGGAGACGAAGCAGCGATTCGTGGTTTCGGAGGAGCCCAACGCGCAAGGATGGCGGCTCATGACGGCCAGCGCCGGTGCCGATCTCTATCAGACGCAGATTGAGATGCAGGTCGGGGAGGAGATCGTCGCCATGCACTATCAGGGGCAGCAGCTTTCCCCGGGAAGTGCAGGAAAAGACGGCTCAAGGGCTCAAATGGCCGGCTCCAGTAAGAAGGATGGCGACAAAATGCGCCCGTCTTCCTTCCTCGGTGAGCAGGGCCGTGAGATGTATGCCTCTCTCTCGCCTGAAGCGCGTGACAAGTTCAAAGAACTCATGAAATCGCGTCAAGAAAAGCATCCCGAGCTCACGCCGGAACAAACCTCGGACTATGCTCAAAAGGTATTCGCCAAGATCAAAGCGTCTGATCAATCGCCCAAACCGCCGAAGAAGAAGCAGGGCGCTTGAGGAAATGCGGGCCGGACCTTTCCCCCAATCGTTGCGAGGTTGAAGGATGGGATTTTGCTTTGCCAAATTCGTCATCTGCCGCAACGATTCATGGGGCTGCGAATGATGCAGATCGCATCCGGCCCAACCAGCACACACAAGACGATGAGAAGTCAGAAACAAAACAACAAAGCGCCCCGGCCCTTTAAGAGCAATTCATCCGACGGCAAGTGGACCGGTGGCAGTGGAAGCAGTGGCTTCATTCCTGGTCCCAAAGTCGTGCTACGCGTGAAAAAGCCTGACAGTTCCTCGCCACCTGAACCACCTCCACCACAGCGTTAGCTTCGAGAAATCATGATCCGTGCTTTTCTTCTCCTCCTGGCTCTGACGTTGGGTGTCTTGGCTCAGAATAGCACAAAGCCGCGCACGGTGATCGTGTTTGGCGACTCGATCACGGCTGGCGGAGCTTGGGTGAAGCAGGTCGAGAAAGAGTCCGCCGGGACGCTGACGCTGATCAACGAAGGCAAGGGCGGTCGCCCGACGAACTCGGTGAAGGAGTTCGAAGCGATGCTGCAACGGCATTTGAAAACGGACGCTTTGGTGATCGCACTCGGCATGAATGACTCCCGCGACATCACGGCTGAATGCGTGCCGAAGGCCGTGGCGAATCTGCGTGCGATGATCGAGAAAGCGCGCGCTGCTTATGGCGTGAAGCTTCCCCTGCTCCTCGTCGGTCCCACCAACATCAACAAGGCCGCACTCGGGCCAACGAAGCCCATCGGTGATCAACGTGAGGCGAAGCTGCGTGAACTCAGTGATGCCTTTGCGAAACTCGCCACCGAGACGCACAGCGAGTTCGTCAGTCTCTTCGGTGTCGTGCCCGATGTCGCTCTGCTTAAAGACGGCGTGCATCCCGATGCGGCGGGAAATGCCGCCATCGCAAAAGTGATGGGTGAGCGAATGAAATCGTGGCTGGTGGACTGATTTAGCGAACCATCATCCAAAGGGTGCTGGCACCATGACCTGGCGGGAAATCCACCGCCGCTGCCATGCGCATGTATTCCGTGGTGCGGCGCTTGATCTTCGCACAGGCACGTGCCTGTCGTTCCATGACGGTAGGATTGAGCTTCGTGCAGTTGGTGGACAGCAGGATCGCGCACTTGGGTGCCGCCACCTCCAGCGCGGCGAGCATCAGATCCTCAAAGTGCTGCTCCACCTGCCAAAGGCGACCGTTGTTGCCGCGCGAGAACGTCGGCGGATCGAGGACGATGGCATCAAAGCGCTCGCCGCGATGCCCCAGCTTCGGCAGCAACTCCAGCGTATCATCATTGATGAAGCGATGCCCGGCCTCTGCGATGCCATTGAGGGCAAGGTTCTGTTTGCCGCGATCCAGCGACTTGCGGGACAGATCCACGCTCACCGTCTCCGCGCCCGCGAGGCCGGCCACGACGCTGAAACTGCAGGTGTAGGCAAAGGTGTTCAGCAGGCGCTTTGGCTTCAGTGCATGCAGCTTGGCGCGGTTTGCACGTTGATCCAGAAACAGGCCGTGACTGTAGCCCGTGCCGAAATCAAGCCCATAGCGGATCCCTGCCTCCGTCACCACTGTCGTGATCGGCAATGAGGCATCTCCCGATCTCAGGATGGGCGAGACACGCTCATGATTCTTCAATGGCAGGAAGCGCGTGAAGACTCGCGCCGGTGTCCACTGCGCCTGCGCGCTCCACACCACTAGCCCGGCGGCCAGTTCGTTCAGCGCAGCGCCATTCTTGTGCGAGATCATCGCATCATCACCCAGCCGCTCCACCCAGCCCTCCGATCCCGACGCCAGCCGATGTGCCGTCGTGCCTGCCGCTTCAAAGGCGGTGCGCTCAGCCGTAGCAATCCAGGTCGCGGGTTGGATGGCATGGTTGCGGAAGGATGATGGGTTCACCCGGCAACGCCTGTCGCAGAATCGTCGCCCCGGCAACACATCCTCATGAATTGGCGCGGATATTTGGCCGTGTGAAAATCCGCTTTTGGCAGCGTTTCACCACCAGCCATCATGAAATCCATCTTCTTCACTCACCTGTCAGCCGTCTTCGCCATCCTCTGTCTCTCCGCGCTCCCATCTCACGCGGAGGTGAACAAAGTCGAAAACATCGCCCCGAATGTCTATTTCCATGAGGGCGAGATCAAACCTTACGGCCACTGCAACAACGGCTGGATCATCTTTGCGGACTACGTGCTCGTGATTGATGCCAATTTCCCTTCCGGTGCCCGCGTCATCATCCCCAAGATCGAGGCGCTCACGGACAAGCCGGTGCGCTTTGCCTTCGACACGCATCACCACGGCGATCACGCGTATGGAAACCAGGTCTGGCTCGAAAAAGGCGCGACACCCGTCGCGCATGTCGGCGCGCTGGAAGAGATGAAGAAATACGAAACCGGCCTCTTCGGCGACAAACCCGGCCGCTGGCAGGATGCCGCGAAGGGCCGCAAAGATGTCGCCGAGAGCAAGCTCAAGGCACCGACGCTGCTGTACAAAAGCGAGATGATCTTCGACGATGGCAAGAACCGCGTCGAGTTGCTGCACTTCGGCACCGCGCACACGCACGGCGACGGCTGGGCCTGGCTGCCGAACGAAAAAATCCTCTTCAGCGGCGATGCCTGTGTCAACGGTGCCTACAACTTCACTGGCGACGGCAACATCGGCGAGTGGATCAAGACTCTCGAAGCGGTGAAGAAACTCGGCGCAAAGGTTGTCTGCCCCGGTCACGGCCCCATGGGCGGTCCGGAACTGCTGGAGGATCAGCAGGCCTTCTTCATCGCCTTGCAGGATGAGGTGAAGAAGTTCGCCGGCAAAGATCCCGCTGAATTAGAAGCCGCCGTGCCCACCATCATGTCCACGCTGAAAAAGAACGAGCGCATCGCCCGCTACGTCGGCAACTTCCTCCTCGCGCAGGTGGAGAAGGCCTTCATTGAGCAGGGCGGGCAGCCGTTTCCGAAGCCTCCGGTGTCGGCACCAAAATGATGATCGCTGTCAGAACCGAGAAAGTTGGAGCCGTGCGTCTTGAGCGGTCCTTATCTGTCCCGAGCTCTGCTCACCATATTCCCCACAAAGAAGAACGGGAAATTTGTGACACGCAGCCTGCGAAAAAGCCATCTTTGATAATTTTTTCACTTTTGAATTGCATAATATCAAATTAGGCTGATAATTTGTATTTGTCTACTGAATCAGGCAGTCTCTCAGCAGGACAGCTTCTTTCGGCAGAAAAACATCAAGGTTGGCAAAAGGATGAACCGGGTGGCGGGCCCTGGAGGTAGCCCCAAGATGCCACCCGGTCATCTTTTTGGCCGGATCTGAGCCTCCATTCCGTCACATCTTGCCCCCGCTACCTTCACCTCAGCAGCTCTGGAGCGTCGCAGAAGCACACGGAGCGAAATCGTGGGAACAGGAATGGGAACCTGAGTCAGGCGGCAGATTGTTTTAGAAATGCATTCATGATCCCCGGCAGCTTCGCATGCGTCCTCGTTCGTTCAAAACTCCGCAGATGCCGACTCAAACTCACCGCACTGCGCATCGGAAGCTTTGTCCCTCTGCGCCAGCGTCGAGCGCAAGGAGTCCCTGCACGGTTCTTCGTCCCTCCGAACGATGATCTTGGGCTTCCTCAAACATACCTAAAATCGGCACTCCGGTATCAGCATCCTGTCTTGCGCAGAGATCGGGTCCGCGTTCCATGCGGTTTACCATGGAACCCACCATCAAGATCGCCCTCGTCGGTGCCGGCATGTTCGGCGGAGATGTTCACGCACGCGCCTACGCGGACTTGCAGCGCTTCGGCATCGCCGGCCAACTCGCACGTGTCGGATTGGACAAATACTCGCGCGAACTCGCCGGGGTGAAGTTTGATCTCGTCGCCGTGGCCACGCGCAGCGAGAAATCAGCGAAGAAAGCCGCCGCCGCCTTCAAGGACATCACCGGACACGAGCCGCGTGCTTTTCACGGCGATGAGCCGTGGAATGACATCTTGAAGGCGTTTCCCGATCTCGATGTGATGGCCGTGGCCACGCCGGATCATCTGCACACGCAGCCGATCCTCGCGGCACTGGCCGCAGGCGTTCACGTTTTGACGGAAAAACCGATGTGTCTCTCGATCCAGGAGTCGGATCAGATCATCGACGCGGCAAAGGCGAAGAACCTCATCGTCGCCGTGGACATGCACAAGCGCTACGACCCCGACCACCTGCGCATCCGCGATGACATTCAAAATCGCATCGGCGCGCCGCTCTATGGCACCGCCTATCTCGAAGAACCGCTCGAAGTGAGCACCAGCACCTTCAAGTGGGTGGAAAGCAGCGATCCCTTCAGCTACGTCGGCCCGCACTGGACGGATCTGATCTGGAGCTACTACAAATCAAAGCCCGTGAGCCTCACCGCCGTGGGCCAGAAGCAGCGCCTCATCCGCGATGGCATCAACGCCTTCGACGCCGTGCAGGTACGCGTGGACTACGACAACGGCATGTCGATCAACTACCACAACAACTGGATCACGCCCGCCGACTTTGAAGGCCCGGTCAATCAAGGCCACGAGATCCTCGGCGCGGACGGCAAGGTGGAGAGTGACCAGCAGTACCGCGGATTCCGCTGGTGGAACGCCGGTGGCGGCTCGCGCACCAGCAACAACCACTTCACCCGCGAAGTGACGCGCCCAGACGGCACCAAAGGCTACATCGGCTATGGTGTGGATAGTCTCACCGTCGGCCTCGTGGCGGTCTGCCGTGTGAAGTTTGCCAATGAATCACGCGATACTGTCGCCGAACTCTATCCCACCGCCGAAGAGGCCCGCATCACCTGCGCCATCGTCGATGCCGCTGCCCGTGTGCGTGATTTGAACTTCAAATACATCAACGAAGGCAAGGGCGCGACCGTCACCGCCCGCTTCGGCCCGGATGGCATCACCATCATCGATCCGAACGCGGCGGAGGTGTTCCAGCGCATCTACGACCGGCCGCTGTGAGCGGCAGCGGCCCTGTTCATGGCTTGACAGCGGCTCTGATTGTTCATAAACAGGCACTTGCCCATTCAATATAACCTACTCATGAACCTATCCGCCTCTCAACTGCACCGCGCCGCCAAGCTTCAAGAAAAAATCGAAGTCCTCCAGAAGGATCTCGCCGCTCTGCTCGGTGCTTCTTCCTCCTCCTCTACTTCCGACGGCAAGCCCGCGAAGAAAAAGCGCACGATGTCCGCCTCCGCGCGCAAGAAGATCGCCGCCGCCCAACGCGCCCGCTGGGCCAAGCAGAAGGCCGCCGCTCCTGACAAGAAGGGGAAGTAATCATTCCTCATCCGGTCTGAACGACCGCACGAGAAGGCTCCGGCTGATCAAGCCCGGAGCCTTTTTTGTTTTTTGCCGCCATCTCCCCTTGTGCAGCCGGTCCGCTTGCGAAACCCGGAAAGCACGATAGTCATTCCGCATGATTGGCCGCTGGTTCAAACTGCGTCGCGCACGCCAGGCACTGGCAGCGCAAGATCCATCGAAACGGAAGGCCGGGCTGGAAATGATTTCTGATCTCGAGGATCCACAGCTCGCGGATCTCGTGACCAAGATGGCGGTGGCCGACCCGGACATGGACTGCTTCATGGCTGCGCGTGAAAGGGTGCTCAAACACAGCACACCGCGTGTTGTCAGTGCACTGCGCCACCATCTGCTCATGTCCTGGGAGCTCGGCACCCGGCGGTGTGCCGCCGAGATTCTGGGCAGCATCGGTGGCCAGGATGCCATGTATGCGCTGGCACGAGGCGTCGAGGATTTCACTTTTCGCCAGGTGCAGGAGCTTTGCGCCCGCGCACTCGGCAAGATCCGTGATCCGGCGGTCATCCCGCTGCTGAAAAAGATCGCGGATGACGCTTTCTGGTATCCCAGCCGTAAAAAGCGCGTCGGCGGATCAGGCATCGACATCGGCTATGATGTAAATGCGGTGGCCCGGGAGGATGCCAGGGTGCGCGAAGCTGCGCTGGAGGCCCTCGCCAGCATCGGTGGTGGCGAGGTGATCGCCATCATCCGCCGCCACATCAAGGATGCCGACGTCTTGGTTCGCGGCACCGCCGAGCGTCTGCTGAAGCAGTTGGAAACGCCGCAGGCCTGAGTCACACGCTCACTTCACAAACATCGGGTCATCCGGGTTCCCTTTGCTCAGCAGGTAGGCCAGCAGGTCGAGGATGTCGTCCTCCTTGAGCATGAACATCAAGCCGGGCGGCATCATGCTGATCTTGCTTTCCTCGGTCTTCACCACATCGCGGGCATCCACGTTGGTGAAGTTGTTCGGGTCCATCATGTTGGTGCAGACCATCATGATGTTCTCCTTCATGTTGGCGATGCGGCCGATGACTGTGCTGCCATCTTTCTTGGTGAAGACGGTGCTGCCGTACTGGTCGCTGATCTCCTTGTTCGGATCGAGGATGTGTTCCAGCAGGTCGCGCGGGCTGTATTTGCCGGCCACGCTGGTGAGATCGGGGCCGACGGCACCGCCTTCTTGATTGAAGCGATGACAAGCGAAGCAGGTGGCCGCGCCAAACATGTTGCGGCCATTGGCGAAGTTGCGATTGCCTTCCAGACCGACACCGAGGGATTTGTTCAGTTCATCGAGCGTCCACGCTTTGACAAACTGCATCGGCTTCACGGTGAAGCTCGGGGCTTTGGCCTCCGGTTTGGCATCCAGCACATCCTTGATGGCGAGTTTTTCCTCCTCGCTCATCGTTTTGAGCGCGTCCTGCTTGATCTCACCGATGAACAGGTCAAACGACGCACCGCCCTTGTAGTTCGCGGCACGCAGGAACCAGCGGAAGTAGTCGGCGCGCAGTTCCTTCGTCCAGCCGGTTTTCGCGAAGCGCAGGATGCGGGCGTAGTCGATCTGTTCCTCCTGCGTGGGCGATTCATTCACCAGCGGGGCCGCCTTGGCGACGATGCTGGCATCGCCGAGATAGACGAGCACCTCGCACAGGTCGCGATTGAGCGCCGGGTCGTTGGTGGGATACAATGGCGACAGATGTTTGATCAGCGTCGCCTTCGTTTCGGCATCCGGTTCGCCCAAACGTGTGAAAGCGAGCATGTAATCGCGAATCAACGTCACGCGGTCGATGCCCTTGAGCGCTTTGAAGTCGATCTTGTTCAGCGCGGCGAGAATCGGCTGCTGAAGTGATTTGTCGCCGCCACTGCTGCGAGCGAGGGCCATGAGCGCGGTCAATGCGGCGCGCGGATTAGTTTCATTGAGCGCCTTGTCCTTCCATGAGGCCACAGGCTGATGCTCAATGGCGATGCGAGCAGCGAAGCGAAGGTGGCGGTCTGCATCGCCAAGGTGCGGCCATGCGGTTTCGGCCGCCTTCGGATCTTGCCTGCCGTGGAAGGGTTCCAAGTAACCGCGAACCGGCGGCTTCCGCTCAGGCTGGGGCGCTGGCAATACTGATTCGGTCCCTGTGTAAGTGACCCGATACAATCCCGACTGCACCTTGCGGCCACCGATGCTCACATACATCGCACCATCCTTCTTCGAGACCTCGATGTCCGTCAGCGGCAGCGGTGAGGCACTCATGAACTCTTCCTGCACGCCGGTGTAGCCGCCGCCGTTTGGAGCGAGATGCACGGCATACATCTTGCCGTAGCTCCAATCGCAGATGTAGAGCGCGTCTTGATATTTGGCGGGAAACTTCGCACCGTAGCCGAAGGCAACGCCAGTGGGAGAGCCGGGGCCGATGTCGCAGACGGCGGGCAGGCTGTCCTCCCAGCGCGCGGGCCATTTCTTGCTACAGGTGCGCCAGCCGAACTCACCGCCACTCTGCATGAAACAGACACGCGTCGGACGATACCACGGCATGCCAGTGTCCCATTCCATGTCAGCATCGAAGCCGAAGATGTCGCCGTGGCGGTTGATGGCGATGTCGTAGGTGTTGCGGGTGCCGGTGTTGATGAGTTCCCACTTTTTGCCGTCGAGATCGGTCTTCGCCAGCCAGCCGCCGGGCGCAAGAACGTCACGCATGAAGCCACGTCCGAGTATCATCGGGAAAAGCTGGTCCTCGCCCCAATGACGCGGCACGCGACTGGTTTCGCAGCTCGGTTCCGGCGTTTGATTGCCGCACATCACATAAAGCGATTTGCCATCGGGTCCGAGCACCACGCCATGCGGTCCGTGCTCGCCCGCCTTGCCAGGAAACGAGCGCAGCAGTTCGACGGCATCGAATTGATCGTCTCCATTGGTGTCCTTGCAGCGGTAGAGGCCGCGGCCCTGATACGCCTCGTCATTCACCACGCCATAGAGGCTGCCATTGTGAAACAACAGGCCCTGGCAGTGGCCGAAGTCGATGCTGAGCTTCTCGATCTTCGTCTCCGACGGACTGCCATCCAACGCAGGCGGTGTGATGCGATAGAGCGCGCCGTATTGATCGCTGCAGATCATGCGTCCCTTGTCATCCTGCGTCATCGAAACCCAGGAACCTTGATCCGCCTTGGGAACGGAATACAGCAGCTCGGCCTTGAAGCCTTTCGCCATCTTGATGGCGGAAACCGGCGTGGCCTGGTCGGCGATCTGGGCAAAGCCGGCCGTGGTGGCGAAAAGCAGCGGGAGGAGGAGGGATTTCATGGTGGTATGACGATGGAATGAAATGTGGGGACAGGATGTCCCCACTCCTTGGTTACTTCATGAGTTCCTTGACCTTGCCTTCAATGGCGGCAGTCCACATGTCGTAGCCTTTGGCATTGAGGTGGAGCAGGTCGGGCATGATTTCTTTCGGCAGCGTGCCGTCGGGCTGGAGAAAGGTGTTGCCAATGTCCATGTAGTGGATGCGTTTGCCGTCGGCGAAGCCGGAGATGAGGTTGTTCGTGGCGACGTTCTGTTTGCGCATCGCGTCATCCTTCGTCGCGCCGCGTGGGAAGATGCCGAGCAGCAGCACTTTGGTCTCTGGCAGTTTTTTGCCGAGGATGTCGAGGATCATCTTCACGCCTTCAGCGGTCTGCTCGGCAGAGCTGGTGTAAACGACGCCACCGTGCTCCACAGCGGGACGGCCCTGATGGCCGGTATTGTTGGTGCCGATCATGAGCACGACGAGTTTCGGCTTGATGCCGTCGAAGTTGCCGTTTTGCAGGCGCCAGATGACGTGCTCGGTGCGGTCGCCGCCGATGCCGAAGTTCGCGGCCTTGAGCGGTGCCCAAGTTTTGGCCCAGGCTTCCTTGCCATTGCCTTCCCAACCCTGCGTGATGGAATCGCCGAGGAAGACCAACTGTGCCTCGCCCTTCTTGGAAATTTCGTTGAACGACTCGTGCCGCTTCACCCAGCCGCCTTCACGCGGTTTCGGGTCGATGGCGAGATTCTTGGCGGTTTCAGCGAGGCTGACAGCGGCGAAACAGAGGGATGCGAGGAGAATGGCGAATGATTTCATGGTCGGAGGCGGCGATGATGCCGGGGAGCCATGAAACTGGCAAGCGTGATTCCACACCCGCGAGAATTTACGCCTTCAGCGCCCAGTCGAGCAGCGATTGGGCATCCTTCCAGACGCCTTCGCTGGTGTCATTGAGGATGACGACGATGCGGCGGCGGCCATTGCGTTCGCCCGTGGCAACGAGGCAGTAACCAGCCGCCTCGGTGTAGCCTGTTTTCATGCCGTCGCAATAGCTGGCGCTGCGCAGGACGCGGTTGGTGTTGGCAAGGTCGATGGACTTGCCGTCAGGCCGCATGAATTTGAAACTCTGCAGCTTCACGATCTTGCGGATGTCAGGCAGCTTGTCGGCGGCTTTGGCGATGACGGCGAGATCGCGGGCGGTGCTGTAAGGATCGTCGTCGCTGAGCGATGGGAGGCCGTGAGGATTGACAAAGTGGGTGTTCTCCAGGCCGAGCGCTTTCGCCCGTGCATCCATCTTCGCAGCGAAGGCGGCGACGCTGCCGGCATTGTCACGGGCGAGCGCCTGGGCGATGTCGTTGGAGCTTTTCACCATCATGGCGCTGAGAAGATGACGGCGGGTGTAGGTCTCGCCCACCTTGAGTCCGATGCGCACTGGAGCGCATTGCGTGTCCGCCAGTTCAACGGTGACAATCTTGTCGAGATCACCTGCTTCGACAATGAGCAGGCCGGTCATGATCTTGGTCGTGCTGGCGATGGCTCCGCGCAGATCAGGATTCTTCTCAAAGAGCACGTCATCCGATTCAGCATCGATGACAATGCAGCGTCCGGCGGTGATTTGTGGAATCGGTCCGCGCAGGTTTTTGATCTCGATCTCGTGACGGACTTTCTTCGTTTTCTCAATCTCCTCGGCCAGTTGCGCCTTGAGTTGTGCGACCGTGGCTTCGCGGGCAGCAACAGCCGCCTTGTCCTGCTCAATACGTTGACGTTCGGCGGCGATTTCGCGTTCGCGCTTGGCAACACCGGCGACTTTAGCCTCCACCTCCTCCTCGCGCCACTGGAGCTGCTGCTCACGTTTGGGGTCATCACAGCCGGTGATGGAGGCGCAAAAGAGGCCGGCGAGCAAAGCGCGGCGTGCATGACGAAAATGGAAGCGGGTGATCATTTCAGAGTTCGGCGAGGAGTTCCTTCAGGCGGGCAACTGGCCACTGGCCGGGAGCATTCGAAGCGCCAATGAAGCCGTAATTCAACAGACTGCCACATTTTGCCAGCACCAGTCGTGAAACACGACCCCAAGGGCCCATGCCCATGACGGAAAGACGCAGGCGGTGCGTTTCGCCCGCCAGTTTCATGAGGCGGATCAAATCGTCCTGCGTGTTCAGGTAGGTGGCTATCTTCACGGCATCCAGTCCGGCCTGCTGGGCAAAGTTTACCGCGCCACGGAGTACTTCATCGGCGGGTGTGGCCTGGAAATCGTGAAACGAGCCGACCACCGGCACACCGGCGGCACGCGCTTTGGCAATGGTGCCCTGCATCTGGGCGGCGCTGCGCAGTTCGAGGTCGATGAGCGTGGCGAGGTCCAGCAGCGGCTCGATCATGGCGGCACGGGCCGCCGGATCTTCCGGGCCTTGGCCGCCTTCGGCTGGGTGGCGGGCGGTCAGGAGCAGCGGCAGCTCATTTCCGGCAAGCCGGGCACGTAAATCGTCCGCAGGCAGCTTCAACTGGTCCAGCCGCAGCTCTGCCACGTCACACAAGGCGGCGCGTGAAGTCGCATCCAGGGACGTGAAATGCTCCAAGGCTGCTGGATCGGCCACCACCCCCACAGCGAGCGGCCGGGAGGAGAAGAGCAAGTTTTTGGAGGAAACAAGTTGTGCCATTGGCTAGGTTGACTATAATTTCAATAGAACTGAATAAATTTCAGCCACTATTAACGACATTATGCTGGGCAGGAAGCAAGAAATCAATTTGCAGCTCACAGAGTTGTTCGACAGCGCTCTGCTGGCGTTCTGCCTCTGGTTCGGGCATTTCCTGCGCTCGGAGCTTGTGCCGGTGTTCATGCCAGATGTGGCGGTGATTCCGCCACTGGAGAAGTTTTACTGGGTCATCGCGGTTGTGGCCCCGTTCATGCCCATTGTTTTGGAGGCACGCGGTTTTTACTCGAACATCAGCAACAAGACGCTCGGACGCTCGGTACGCCAGCTTGCGGAAGCGCTGGCCGTCATCGGCATGTGCATCGCCTTCTGCATGGTGTTCTTCAAATGGTCGATCGAGAGCCGCGCCGTGGTCATCTTCTCCGTCTCCCTCGGGGCGCTGTCACTGCTGCTGCGCGAGGCCTGGCAGCGCGACATGCTGCGCCAGCAGATGATTTCTGGCAGAGGCCGTGAGCGCGTGATCATCGCCGGCGCACAGACCGACCTGGACGCCTTCCTCATGAACATGAGCGCCGAACAACGCGCCGAGATCGAAGTCGTGGGGCAGATCGACATCACGCAGCGCCCGGTGGTAGAACTGGTGGCGGCCTTGCACGAGCACTCCATCAGCCGCGTGCTCTTCGCCGCCCAGCATGTGCATTTCAGCAAGATCGAGGAAGCCGTACAGGCTTGCGAAACCGAGGGTGTCGAGGCCTGGATTGCCGCTGACTTCTTCCAGACCGCCATCGCGCGGCCGACCTTCGACGTGCTCGGTGGACGCCTGATGCTCGTGTTTCACAGCACGCCACAGGCCTCATGGGAACTGCTCTTCAAAGGCATCGTCGATCGTGTCGGTGCGCTCATTCTACTGCTGCTTTCGCTGCCGGTCTGGCTGGTGGCGATCATCGGCATCCGCATCGGATCACGCGGCCCGATTTTCTTCAAGCAGGAACGCGCCGGGCATTACGGCAAGGCCTTCACCATGTGGAAGTTCCGCACCATGCATCAGGATGCCGAATCACAGCGTGCGGAACTCGAAGAACACAATGAGATGGACGGTCCCGTTTTCAAAATCACCAACGACCCGCGCATCTTCGCCTTCGGTCGCTGGCTGCGCCGCAACAGCATCGACGAACTGCCGCAGCTCATCAACGTGCTGCGCGGCGAGATGAGCCTCGTCGGTCCGCGTCCCCTGCCCGTCTATGAGATCCAGCGCATCGAAAAGCATGCGCAGCGCCGCCGCTTGAGCGTCAAACCCGGCCTGACGTGTCTCTGGCAGGTCACCGGCCGCAACGGCATCAAGAACTTCGAGGAGTGGGTCGCACTCGATCTCAAGTACATCGACAACTGGTCCTTCTGGCTCGATCTCAAAATCCTCGCGCAGACACTTCCCGCCGTGATTCGCGGCAGCGGCGCCAGTTGAGTGGAGGATTCGCTGTCCTCGTCGTCTGAACTGTGGCACAGACGAGGAACATGAAAGTAGAACGCCTCAAATACGTCATCTGGGCCGCCGACATGAACCGCGCCGTGAATTTTTACGCACAGGTCTTTGGCGGCACCATCCTCAAGCAGAACGACATCATCAGCGAGGTGTCCATCTGCGACGGCATCATCGGCATCCATGGCGGCGGCGAAGGCAACCGCACCTGGACCGGATTGAGCTTCCAAGTGCCTGATGTGATCGAAGGCGCGCGTGAAATCGTCGCCGCAGGCGGTCAGCTCACGCGTGAGCCTCAGCCCGAAAACGGCGAACCGCCGCATCTGGCGATGTGCGTGGACACCGAGGGCAACGAAATCATGCTCACGCGCAAACGCACGCACTGATCATGGTTTACGCCAGCGATGGCACGCGGACATTCACATCGACATCGGCATTGTAGTCCACGCCTGCGAGGCCGAAGCCAAAGAGGCGCAGGAAGCTGGACTGGTAGCCTTCGAAGTCGCCGAGTTCGGCAAAGTTTTCGGTGTTCACCTCGGCCCAGCGTTTGCCGACGAGTGCTTGAACAGCGGGAGCCATTTCCCAGTCATCGACACGAATGCGTCCGGCTTCATCGGGCTGCGGATTGCCGTTGTAGAGCCGCTCGCGGAAGAGGCGGTCCATCTGCTCGATGCAATCCTCATGCGTGCCCTCGGCCTTCATAACCTTGTAGAGCAACGAAATGTACAGCGGCACCACGGGAATCGCGGAACTGGCCTGTGTAACAAGCGCCTTGTTCACGGAAACCCAGGCCTTGCCCTTGATGGTGGCCAGTTTGGTGTCGAGCACACGCTGCACGCGCTCCAAGTCTTCCTTGGCGCGGCCGATGGTGCCGTTCTTGTAGATCGGCCAGGTCACTTCAGGGCCGATGTAACTGTAGGCCACGGTTTGCACACCGTCGGCGAGAACTCCCGCGCCAAGCAGGGCATCGATCCACATCTCCCAATCTTCACCGCCCATGACAGCCACAGTTTGGGTGATCTCGTCGTCGTTGGCAGGCTCGATGGTCACTTCATTGACCACGCCTGTGCCGGTGTTGAGATTCTTGTTCGTGTAAGATGAACTGCCGATGGGCTTGAGCACCGACTTGAAGACCTCTCCAGTCTTCGGATGCGTGCGGCGTGGGGAGGCGAGGCTGTAGATGACGCAATCGACCTGTCCGAGGTCTTTTTTGATCGCTTCGATGACTTCGGTCTTCATCGCATCCGAGAAAGCGTCGCCGTTGAACGAGCGTGCATACAATCCGGCGGCCTTGGCCTCGTTTTCGAAAGCGGCGGAGTTGTACCAGCCCGTGGTGCCGCAGCGATCGGCCTCGGCGGGTTTTTCAAAGAACACGCCGATGGTGGCCGCGTTCGAGCCAAATGCCGCCGCGATGCGCGAGGACAGGCCGTAGCCGGTGGAAGAACCGATCACGAGCACCTTCTTCGGTCCGTTGGCGATGGGGCCGCGTCCTTTGACGACGGCAATCTGGTCAGCGATGTGTTTGGCACAACCGGTGGGATGCGCGGTGGTGCAGATGAATCCACGAATTTTAGGGGCGACGATCATAGTTGGATGATTTGAGCGTTAGCAGCCGCGAGGGGGCTGGCAACTTGTTTTCCCGGCCCGCCTCCGACATCATGGGCGCATGAATGTCCCCACCTCACCGTCTCCCGAACAGCGTTTCTCGGATCGTGTGGAGAATTACGTGCGCTACCGTCCGCGCTACCCGCAGGAAATCACCACGATGTTGCAACGCGAGTCCGGACTCACTCCGCAGTCAGTCATCGCCGACATCGGCTCTGGCACCGGCATTTCAGCGGAGTTGTTTTTGCGCGCTGGCTGCACCGTGCATGCCGTGGAGCCGAATCGCGAGATGCGCGAGGCCGCTGAGCGTCTTCTCAGCCATCATGGCGGTTTTCACAGCGTGAACGGCAGTGCGCAGGCAACAACACTGCCGGACCACAGCGTTGATCTCATTGTTGCCGCGCAGGCGTTTCATTGGTTCAACACGCCCGAGACTCGCGTCGAGTTCACCCGCATTTTGAAGCCCGCCGGGCAAGTGGCGCTCATCTGGAACGAACGCAAGCTCGACGCCACTCCGTTCCTGCGTGCCTACGAGCAGTTGCTGCTCACTTTCGCGACGGATTACACCAAGGTGCGACATGAAAACACCGACGCTGGCGAATTGAGATGCTTCTTCATCGGCCCGTATGCCACGCATGCGTTTGCCAACGAGCAGCACTTCGACTTTGAGGGACTCAAAGGTCGTCTTCTTTCCAGTTCCTACGCTCCCGCCGAAGGCCAGTCACGCCATGACGAGATGATCGTCGAACTGCGGCACATCTTCGACGCGCATCAGACTTCAGGGCAGGTTTGCTTTGAATATGACACGCGCCTGCATGTGGGCCGCTGATCACGCTATCGTCAGCGGCCCGTCGAACATCGTCAGGCTGACGACTTCTGTCTTCGCCACATGTGGTCCGTGCTGCACGCCTTTCGGGGCGAAGAACAAGGTGCCTGGAGTGTAAGCGATGTCGCTTTCCTCCCATTCGCCGGAGAGGATCCAGGCCCATTCATTGGCCACAGGATGCGTGTGAGCCGGGATGGTTTTGCCTGCGTGAAACTTCCGCAGCACCACCACGCCACCGGTCGATTCGTTCTTGTGCAGGATCTTCAGCTCGACGCCTTCATATGGCCCCGGCTGCCACGGTTTGTCTTCAGCGAGTGCGATGTAAGGGAACATGCCGCCATGCAACGGCGGAACCGCACATGCAGCAAGCGCGGAATCGGGATTGACCGCCCCCCTGCCCTTCACAAACCTTGCGCACGTTGGCATGCGCGTGTTATGGTCGGGCCCATGGAACCCGCCACATGGGCCGCGCTCGGCGACGATGAGCTGCTGGAGAAAAAAATCTCCCATCTCGGGTTGAAGCTCGAAGCGACGGAATTACAGCCGCTGATCCAGCAGCTTTATGACGAACTTTCCGCGAAAGGCCTGGTTTTTCTTCCTCCGTGTCATGTGGGAGATGAGTGGTTCGTGCCGGTGGGCATTCCGGCGATCTTCATCCCTTTTTTCCTGGTGAATGACCGGCTGCGCAAGCTGGAGCGGAAGATGATTCTCGAAGTCGAAGGCGAAACGCCCGAGTGGTTCATGAAACTCATGCGACACGAGGCCGGGCACGCCTACTCCTACGCCTATCAGCTCTACAAAAAGAAGCGCTGGCAGCAGACTTTCGGGCTGGCTTCGACGGAGGAGACCGACTTCTACCGCCCGCGACCTTACAGCCGTTCGTATGTCGTGCATCTCGACGACTGGTATGCGCAGAGTCATCCTGATGAAGATTTCGCGGAAACCTTCGCCGTATGGCTCACACCTGGACTCGACTGGCGCGAGCGCTACAAAGACTGGGGGGCATTGCCGAAACTCGAATACGTGGATGAACTGATGCGCTCGCTTGCGGGCAAACCGCCGGTGCATCAGCCGGAGTATCACGTGAAGGATTACGATTTCCTCAACATCAAGCTCAAGACGCACTACGCGAAGAAGCGCAAGCTCTACGAGGACTCGTATCCCGATTTCTACGACAACGACCTGCGCCATCTGTTTGCCGCCGGGCCGGAAGTCGCAGGGCGTGTGAAAGCATCCGTGCATCTGCGCCACCGGCGCCGGGTGTTGATGGAGTCGGTCTGCCAGTGGACCAACGAAAACAAATACCGCGTGAACAAGCTGCTCACGCGCCTCATCGAGCGCTGCAACCAGCTCGACCTCCATGTGAAGCACGACGATGCCCAACTGGACCTGCGCGTGTCCGCCTACGTGACCACGCTGGTGATGAACTATCTGTTTACCGGCAAATTCAAACGCACCAAGTAATGACGCCGAAAAAAAAGCTCAAAGTCCTCGCGCTGTTCGACGCCATCGCGCCAACAACACTCGACCAGGATCTAAGTGAGGAGTTTTTGACGGAGGACTGGAAGACCGAGGTCCATGTGCTGAATGCGCTGCGTGAACTGGGCCACACGACGGAGTATCTTGCCATTTTCGATGATCTCGACCTGCTGCAGCAGAAGCTGCAGAGCTTCCAGCCGGATGTGATCTTCAATCTGGCCGATCAGTTCAAGAACAACCGTGCTTTTGACCAGAACATCGTTTCGTTTCTCGAGATGAACGGCGTGCCGTTCACCGGCTGCGGCTCGACCGGGCTCACGCTGTGCAAGCACAAGGGCATCTCGAAAAAAATCCTCAGCTATCATCGCATCCGCACACCCGCCTTTGTGGTCATCGCACGAGGGCGACGCATCGCGCGTCCGGCAAAGCTGCGCTTTCCCATCCTCATCAAACCGCTCAAGGAAGAGGCATCTCTCGGCATCTCCCAGGCATCGTTTGTGTCCAACGACGAGCAGTTCAAGGAGCGCGTGCAGTTCATCCACGACAAGTATGCCAATGACGTCATCGCCGAGGAATACATCCACGGGCGCGAGCTGTATGTGAGCCTGATCGGCAATCTCCGACTGGATGAGTTCCCGATTCGCGAGCTGGTGTTCAAGGAGGTGCCGCCCGACGAGCCCAAGATAGCCACCTTCAAAGCCAAGTGGGACGATGAATATCGCGAACGCTGGGGTCTCAAGAACCAGTTCGCCGAGGATCTCGATCCAGCCGTGGTGCGCGACATCCAGCAGACCTGCAAACGCATCTACCGCCTGCTCACGCTCGACGGATACGCACGCATGGACCTGCGCCTGACTGAGGACAACAAGGTCTATTTCATCGAGGCCAATCCGAATCCGATTCTTGCCTCCGACGAGGACTTCGCGCTATCCGCACTGAAGGCCGGGCTGTCGTATCCTCAGCTCATCGAACGCATCCTGCGCCATGCCCTGCGAGCCGTGCGTGGATGACTCCGGTCGTATGCTTTCGCCCGGACTGAGCGCGCATTTTCCGCGCACTCTCACACAAGATCGGCACAGGCCGTCCCGGAAGGAAATGCGTTTTGTCATTCGTGACATTCTTGCCCAATGAATGGGCATGGTCACGCTCTTACACCCATCAAACCAACACCGACTGCCATGAAATCATTGCTTACCATCCTCGCCCTCAGTTTCGCCGCCGGGATCGCTGGAGCCGATCCCGTCAACAAGTGCTGCCCGGTCACCGGCAAGCCAATCATTCCGAACTGCAAGACCACCTACGAAGGCAAGGAAGTGGGCTTCTGCAGTGGCAAGTGCTTCAAAGAATTCAAAGCCGATCCAAAAAAATACGCGGGCAAGATCAAGTAAGCGCTTCAACTCATCACTCCGCATCCAGTGCGATGAATGGCGGCCGGGAAACCAGTCGCCATTTCATTTTCGGGGCGAAAAACACATGGGATCACTTCACACCGCGCACTTCAAAACCTTCCGCCTCGAGCACAGCACGCACCTTGGCGGCCTGATCGCCTTGAATCTCGATGCGTTTGTCCCTCACCGTGCCGCCACAACCGCAGGCAGCGCGGACGCGTTTGGCGATGGTTTCGATGACAGACACCGGCAGGTGCGTGGCGAAGTCCTTGATGACGATGACTGTTTTGCCGCCGCGATGCGCAGTCTCGCGCTGGAGGACGACGCGCCCCATTTTCCAGAGTCGCTGCGGGGAATCAGGATCGGCGTTCGGATTCATGGCGCCTAAAATGACTCAGTTCGCGCTGATGTCCTTGTTGTAATAGACCTTCACGAACTTCATGCCCTTCTTGTCATCGTAGCCGCGTTCGATCTGGGGATCGGTGTCGCTGCTGCCGGGCTTGATGTGGATTTCGACGCCGGTGTCGAGGCGGAGGACGGCGGCGATGCGTTTTCTGGCCTTGGTGAGGTCTTTCTTGGAAATCTCGAAGCTGGTCTCCAAGGACTGGCCTTGCTCTTCTTCGATGCGGGCGCGGTGCTCGCCGAATTGGGCGATGGTTTCGGGATCTTTGAGCACATCACGCTCAAACTCCTGCAGCTCGAATTTTTCACGGTCTTCGAAGTAGTCGAGCGCGTCTTTGGCGGCGTTCGCGGTTTCCCAGGGCGGCGTGTCGTCATCGGTGGACTTTTGTTCTTCGAGGAAGGAGACGGCCATCTTCGCGTAGGCGTTGGTGAGGAAGGCGGCGTCGGGCACGGCCTCCACGCCGAGGAATTCGCGGACCCAGAAGCGTGAATCGCTGCCGCTGCGGTCGAAGGTGAGGACGTAGTAGCCTTTTTCGGCCCAGTGATCGAGGATGAGGCAGCCTTTGTCGATCTTGTCGGGATTGATGCCGTGCTCGGTGCTGAGCTGGAGGTCGCCGTTGCGCGGCGTGATGGTGAGGAAGGGCACCACGCTGTCGCTTTTCAAGATGCAGAGGCCATTCACCAGTTCGCCCTCGATATGAACTTCCTTGAGCATGGCGATGCAGAGGTCGCCCGCCTTGATGTTGGGGTGATTGGACTTGGCGTAGAGGCGCTGGGCGATCTCGATGCCTTTGGCGAGGAGATTGTCATTGTCGGCAAAGATGGCTTTGGCGCAGTTGTTCACCTCGTGCTGAGCCAGCGAGGCGTGATGCGTGAAACGATGGGCGATGCAGGCTTTGAAGGGCTTAATGAAGAGCGCGGTGAGGTTCTCCTGGTCTTCCTCGGCGACCTTGAAGACTTCGCGGGAGGTTTGCAGCGGCTCTTCGCGCTGAGGATTGCCGACCTTGGCGAGGACGACGTTGGTAACGGTGGCGGTGTTGAGGCGGAGCTTGACGGACATGCGGGGCGCGGAGGGTAGAAAGGGAATGGGATTCGCCAAGCATTTCATGACGGTACCGTCGCCTATGCGCAGCCGACATGCGCCAGAGCAAGACAGGAGTAGTGGTGGCAGAGACAGCTCCGTCGGGGTTTTCCCTGATGCGCCAAGCAGGGGAAGAGCTGATTGCGGAAAAAACTGGAATTGTTCAGACTGGCCGGAAAAACAGCCTTTCGCATTTCCCACTTCACCCCCCAAAACCATGATCACCCTGCATGCCCCAGTGCTCACCACGCCGTGCGAATCATCCAGCCTTGGCTCATATCCATCCGACAAGGAAATCGCCCTCCTCGCCTTTGAACATTGGAAGCTGGAGGGCTGCTCACATTTGCGCCCGGAACACTGGCTCAATGCCGAAAAGGAGCTGATGGAGGCTTATGCGGCGCAGGGAGGGGCTTTTGCTCCGGCGGATTCTGACAGGCTGGAGGAATTCTGGGAGAAGGAGACAGAAACGATCTCCGGTTTTGCCCACAGCAATGAACTCAATCTCACAACGAAAGGATGGCCATGAACGAGTCCAACATGCCCCATGCATCGGAATCCATGGAGTCACCTGATCCGGGCATTGCAGACAGCGCGGCGTCCGCCAGCAGCCAGTCCACCCACAAGCACCTGACTGGGAACACCGAGGCGTCAAATGGCCACGGTGCAAAAGACGTGTTGAAGCAGACGGCGGGAGTCCGTCTGGCGTACAGATCCGTCGCGAGCTGGTATCACGGCGGGATCAACGAATAATTCCCGTATTCCATCCAATGACAGGAGGTTCTCATGAACGGATATTTCCGAGGAAGCCGTCTTCTCGCGGGCGTTGCGCTTCCAAGAGCGACGCACACGGGGCTGGTGACGCATGATGAGCGCAAACAAGACTTGGAGCGAAAACGCAGGCGGGCGCTTCAATCCGCCACCATCAGGAGCGCGTCATACCCGAACGTCCGGTTCGTACAACCCATACGGTTGAACTGGGCGCGATACGAGCGAGTGACGCGTACGCTGCATGGGAAAATCACTGCGGCAGGGGTGATGGTGACTGTCATGGCCATGATCATGCTGGGATGGAAAGCGGCCGGCGGAGAGCACATCACGCCTGTGCGATGGCTTTACAGCGTAGGATCAGGCTGGTTTATCACCTGGATGATCCGGCTGGCAATGTTCACCTGCCTCGCAGCCCCCCGCTTCGTGAGTTTCCAGAACGGGAGTATCCGGCTGTCCGGGTTCGGCACCTTGAAGCCAGGGCAAATCCTGCGTTGGTCGTTTGATTACCATGTGATGCCGGACGAGCATGACAGCCCCTGCATCCGTTTGGAAATCCTCTGCCGGTGGTTCTGGTGGAAGCGCCGATGGACAATGCTTCTGGATGACGGGGCGGAGGCAAACCGTCTGCAGCACCTGCTGCAAACACAGACCTCTCCTGCCGCCGGGCCCACGGCCATATTGGGTGAATCATGCAATTGAGATTGATGCCAGAATCTTGAGTCATTAGGATCATCCCATGCCTCGCGCATCTTCCAGGCGACCATCTACGACCGGCCCCAAAGCCAAGAGGGTGAAAGCGGCACAGAGCCGTTCGGCAATGTCAGCCCCCGACAAGAAGACATCGAAGAAACGGCACAAAAAATCCGCAGCCGCCACACCGACTCTGAAACGCCAGTTGCAGTCGAAATTGCGTTCGCAAAACAAGGCATTGCAGCATATCCGCAACCAGCTTGAGCTGCGAAACGAGGCGTTGCTGCGCGCCCAGACAGAAATTGAGGAGGGTCTCCAAAGCTACGCCGCGCTCTATGATCTGGCCCCCCTCGGCTACATGACCCTGGACACGCGGGGACGGATCATGCAGATCAACATCACGGGCAGCATCCTTCTGGGCTATGCCCGCCCGGAGGCTGCTCGCCAGCCATTTTCGCAGTTCCTGAATGACAAGGACGATCGTGCCTTGTTTCAGAAACATCTCGAGTCCTGCCAATCTTCCGGTTCCAACGTGATCACGGACCTGCACCTTGCCTGTCACGGCATGCAGACCGTCAGACAGGTGCAGATCATCTCCATCCCAAAAGGCTCTGAGAAGGCGCGGCGTTTTCTCACGGCGATCATTGATCTCACCGAGCGCAAGCAGGCGGAGAAGGCCGTGCGCGAAAGCGAGGAACGGCTGGCGGGCATCGTCGCCTCCGCGATGGATGCCATCATCACTGTAGATGCCGGTCAGCGCATCCTGCTGTTCAACAAGGCGGCGGAAAGGATGTTTCACTGCCCGGCGGAGAAGGCGGTCGGCACCGACATCGGACTCTTCATCCCGCAACAATTCCGCCAGCGGCATGAGCAGCACATCAAGCGCTTCGGCCGGACGGGTGAAACCAGCCGTGCGATGGGCAGCCTGGGCGCGATCAGCGGCCGGCGTGCCGATGGCGAGGAGTTTCCCATCGAAGCGTCCATTTCTAAAACCGAGATCGCAGGCCACCAGCTCTTCACTGTCATTCTGCGGGACATCACCGATCGGATCCGCGCCAAGGAGGCGCTGGCGGCGAGTGAGCAACGTTTCCGCGTGATCATGGACTGTGCGCCGGTGCTGGTCTGGGTGAGTGACACGACAAAGCTCTGCACGTGGTTTAACAAGCCCTGGCTGGAGTTTGTGGGCCGGACGATGGAGCTGGAACTCGGCAACGGCTGGGCTGAGAACGTGCATCCCGATGATCTGGACCGCTGCCTCACGATCTATACGACCGCCTTCGATGCACGTGTGCCTTTCGAGATGTCCTACCGGCTGCGCCGTCACGATGGCGAGTACCGCTGGTTGCTCGACAAAGGCATCCCTCTCCATGGTTCTGCGCAGGAATTCACCGGCTATATCGGCAGTTGCGTGGACATCACCGACCGCAAGATCGCCGAGGCGGCTGTGCGGGCCAAGGAGGCGCAACTGTGGCTGATCACGCAGAACACCCCCGTGATGCTGACCCAGTGCAGCCGCAACCTGACCTACACGTTCGCCAACCGCGCCTGCGCTAACATGCTCCGCCTGGAACCCGAGGAGATCATTGGCAGGCCAATCATTGAAGTGCTCGGCAGCGCGGCGTTCGAGCTCATCCGACCGCACATCGAGCAGGTGCTGCAGGGAAGACGTGTTGAATACGAGGCGGAGATTCCGTATCCGCAGTCTGGCCGACGCACCGTGCATGTGGTCTATGTACCTGACACGGATGCACTGGGCGGAGTCACGGGCTGGCTGGCCTCGATCACCGACATCACCGAGCGCCGGATGATCGAGAACGAGCTGCAGCGCGAACGCGCCTTCCTGCGCCAGGTGATCGATGCAACTCCGAGCATGATCTTTGTGAAGGACCGGGAGGGACGTTTCCTCCTGGGCAATGAAGCCCTCGCCCGCAGTTGTGGCACCACGGTGGAAAATCTCACGGGCAAGACCGATGCCAGCTTCCACCGCACCCCCGAGCAGATCGCCCACTTTCAGAAAATCGATCATGAAATCATGTCGAGTGGAAAGGCCCTGCGGACTCCCGAAGAGGAGATCACCCAGGCAGACGGGCAGGTGCGCTGGTTCAGTACGGGCAAGGTGCCGTTGTTCAATGATGACGGAACTTGCGACAAGGTGCTGGGTGTGGCCACGGACATCACCGAGCGCAGACAGGCGCTGCAAAGGCTGGAACACGCCAAGGCGGAGCTGGAACAGCGCGTGGCGGAGCGCACCTCCGAACTGCTGGCTCAGATGGATGAGCGGACCAGGCTCGAAAACGCACTGCTCGACATCTCCGAGCAGGAGCAGCGAAGACTCGGCCAGGATTTGCACGACGGCCTTTGCCAGTCGCTCTCTGGTCTCGCATTCATGGCCCGATCACTGATGAAAACACTGGAGGAGCGGAACCTCGCCGAGCCAACCGCCAAAGCGGCGCGTCTGGCGGACTTGATTCATCAATCCGTGGAGCAGGCACGCGGCATTGCCCGAGGACTGCACCCCGTTGTCATGGATGCCGAGGGCCTGGTGTCCGCCCTGCGTGAGCTTGCCGCGCAGAGCAATGGTGAAGTGTCCTGCAGGCTGCGCTGCGAGCGCATGGTTCCCATCGCTGACAACATGACGGCTCTGCACCTGTATCGCATCGCGCAAGAGGCGGTGGCCAATGCCTTGAAGCACGCCAGGGCGCGCACCATCACCCTGAGTCTCAGACTGTGGCAGAACCTGCTTACCTTGAGCGTCGCGGACGACGGCCATGGGCTTGCGGATCCGGTTCAAACAGGCAATGGTATGGGGCTGCGGTTGATGCGGTATCGTGCTGACGTGATCGGGGGGAATTTTTCCATCCAGCGGCGTAAACTCCGGGGAACCCGGATGACGTGCTCTCTGCGCATGCCTGACGCCGACCCATATCAACCACAGACTCTTGCACGGGAGCAGGGAAAACGATGAAAACCATTCCCAACCAGAAGCAACTGGATCATGCGGGCTGCCAGCAGCGCCTTCTCATCGTCGATGACCATCCCATTTTTCGCAGGGGCATCGCCATGCTCATCGAGCATGAGCCAGATTTTGTCATTTGTGGCGAGGCGGAAACCGCCGCCCAGGCCATGCAACTGGCGGAACGCCTCGCCCCCGACCTCGTGATCACAGACATTTCTTTGAAGGACGTGAATGGCATCGAGTTGGTGAAATCCCTCAAGGCCATGTATCCACACCTGCCAGTGCTGGTGTTGTCCATGCATGACGAATCCCTGTATGCCGAACGCGCCCTGCGTGCCGGAGCACGCGGCTATTTGATGAAACAAGCCCCGCCTGATCAAGTCGTGACCGCCATCAGGCAGGTGCTGCGCGGGGAACTGCACCTCAGCTCCACAGCCAACTTCCTGATGCTGAACGCCTTTGCGTCGGGCCAGCGCGACAAGAACACGAGTTCCATCGAACAACTCAGTGACCGCGAACTGGAAATCTTCGAACTGCTCGGCCAGGGCCGGGGCACCAGCATGATCGCGCACGACCTCCATGTGAGTGTCAAAACCATTGAGGCGCACCGTGCTCACATCAAAACCAAGCTCGGGCTGTCCACCGCCCCCCAGCTTGTGCGCGCCGCGGTCGAGTGGGTGACCCAGCGCGAGGCAGGCCGCAGAACGACCTGAGGGCATCATCCCGGCAACGGACTTCGATTCACCCGCTTGCAGACGGCACGCAATACGTCGAGGTCATGCTCGCATGACAGACACCCACGAGAACCAGCCTCCCAAAGCCGCCTGTGCGTGGCTGGTGCGCCTGCCGGAGATTTTTGAAGGGATCGCTGCCGATGTTTTGCAGCGGTTCGGCGCGATTTCGAGCACCCGCCTGGGTCAGGACTATTATTTGATCAAGACAGCGACGCCGGAGGCGATTCAGAGGTCGGAGGTGGCGAAATTTGCGCGGTGGAATCTGCCGATGGACCACACCTGGCCGTGCAATGCGCAGAAGATGGACGGCTTCATCGAGAAGGCGGCGCAGACGCTCATCAAGAAGTTCGGCGAGAGGAAGCCGCAGGGGATTTTCATTGGCACGCTGCATCCGACGTCGCCGGACAAGTATTACAAGGGCCTCGCTTCGAACCTGCGCGGGCGGGTGCTGCAATTGTTCCCGAAACTGGCCGCCGGCGCGGTGGAGGAGCAGGATGCGACGGCGGAGACGCTGTTTTGCCTCGTGGGCAAAGAGGGTTTGTTTTGCGGGATGCAGAGTCCGCGTGCTTCGAACGGCCTGTATGCCGGTGGCAGCAAGTACATCGACCAAGATGCGCCGGACACGATCAGCCGTGCGGGTGCGAAGATCGCCGAGGCACTGCATTACCTGCTGCTGCACCGGCCGCCGCTGAAGGAGGGCAGTCATTGGCTCGAACTGGGAGCCTGTCCGGGAGGAATGACGTCGGAACTGCTCGCACGCGGCCAGCGCGTGACAGCGATTGATCGTGCGCCACTGGACAAACGTCTCGATGGCCGGCCTGGGTTGAAGTTTGTGCTTGCTGATGTGGCCGAATTTCAACCACGCGCTGGAACGACGTATGATGCGCTGCTGTGCGACATGAACGGTCCGCCGGAGGAATCCATCGAGCAGGTGATCCGCCTCTCACGCTCTTTGAAGAAAGGCGGGCTGGTGGTTTTCACGCTCAAAGTGCCGCGCATCGAGAATGTGGAGGAACCGTGCGAGTTGTTCCGGCTGATCGCCTCGATGTCCAAGGCTGCGGGGTTGAGCCTGTTGGCGCAAACGCACCTGACTTACAACCGGCATGAGTTCACTCTATTTCTGGAGAAGCCTCGGGATTGACCTCTGAATCAGGCAGCTTTTCAGGCACCAGCAGCACCGCGCCTTTGAGCAGGCGGCAGAACTCCTTCTTGGTGACACGATGCAGCGTCCCCTCCCTGGTGGCGGGGTCTTTCATGATCTTGTACTCGATGGAAAGCCGCGCCCATTCGACGATGCGGAGGTAATCATCCCCTTTTTTCCAGATCTGGCCTTGTTCCAAGTTCATCGGCCCCTCTAATGCCCGGTGCCTGCTCGCGCCATGAGATTTCCACATGGGTTCGCACCCATCAGGAGCAAGAAGCGGGTGGTGTGTGGCCGATTTGCGCAGAAATTCGGGGCATGAATGATTATGAACGTGTGGCCCGCATTATCCGCCACCTGGACGACCACCATGTGGAGCAGCCCGGTCTGGAGGAACTGGCGGCCCACCTCGGCCTGAGCCGTTTTCATTTTCACCGGTTGTTTTCACGCTGGGCGGGAGTCACTCCCAAAGATTTCCTGCAATGCCTGACGCTGGAGCATGCGCGTGAACGGCTGCGGCAGGGGGAAAGCGTGTTCGATGCGGCGCTGGACGTCGGCTTGTCATCCCCGGGCAGGCTGCATGACCTGTGCGTGACATTGGAGGCGGCCACGCCGGGTGAAATCAAGGGCGGTGGAGAAGGGTGGACGATTGAGGCGGGTTTGGCGGCGACTCCGTTCGGCCTGTGTTGCATCGGAAACGGGCCGCGAGGAGTTTGTCATCTGGCATTTGTCGAAAGCGCGGAGAGAACGACAGTGAGCGAGGCCATTCTGGCTTTATGGCCGAAAGCGGAACTGCGCTGGAACAACGTGACGGCCCGACGGATCGCCGCTGAGGTGTTCCAACCAGGAGGGGAAACGCATCTGCGGGCACTGGTGCGTGGAACACCGTTTCAACTGCGTGTCTGGCGTGCGCTGCTGCGCATTCCGCCGGGCGGGATGGTCAGTTACGGACATCTGGCGACGGCGATTGGACATCAGGGGGCGGCCCGGGCTGTTGGAACGGCGGTGGGCACAAATCCGCTGGCCTATTTGATCCCGTGCCATCGCGTGATCCGGGAAACCGGTGTGATCGGGCAGTATCGCTGGGGGCACGAGCGGAAACGGGCACTGCTGGCGTGGGAAGCGATGAATGGCTAACCCGGCAGGGCGGGGAGTGCTGATAGACAGTTCAGAGGTCTAAAATAAAGCAGAATTCAGCCTTGTTAGCTGGATTTGTTGTTATTATAATTATAATATATCTGGTATATTAGACCCAAAGCCTCTCTTGCATGCTAACGCCTCTCGGCCAGCCCGAGCTCATCTGACCGCCCCCAATACGCAAAAAAAAGCCCATGAAAACACACTCCTCCATCCCAAGGTTCCTCTGCCTCGTGCTAGCGCTGGCCTGGATGCATGGCGCGCATGCCAGCACGATCTTCTGGGGCAGCCAGTTCAACGACCTGCTGTTCGACAGCAACGGCCAGCCGCTGGACACGAGCTATTCCTTCGAAATCGGCTCGTTTGGCAGTTTCGTGCCGACCTATCAAAACGTCGATCAGTGGGAGGCGAACTGGAAGGTGTTTGACCGTGCGTTTGACCCGGATGCGAATGGCTGGAATGCGGCGGAGCAATTTTTCGTGGGCACGGTGAACCACAATCTCGCAGGCGGCTCGGACTCACCTGATGCGAATCCTGCCGATGTTTTTGCCCAAGATGAGGTGGCCTACCTGTGGGTGTACAATTCCAAGAGCATCGTGCCCAGCAGTGAATGGGCGCTGGTGACGGACGGCAGCAACACAGCCAACATCTGGCGCTTCCCCGATCCCGCTGATGACTCGGGCTCTTACAACTGGGATCTTATCACTGCGGACACCCCCATCATCGGCGGAGTGAACGACATGCAGGGCGACGGAACCTTCTCGGTTAATCCAGGGACTTTTAGTCTGCAGACCGCCGTCGTGCCGGAACCCGGCTCTGCCTTCCTGCTGTTCGCAGCCGCAGCTGCGCACCTGACACGCCGAGCCCGACGCCTGACACGCCTGACCATGTCCTGAGAGCACCCCATGAGGGAGAACACATCACGAACCGACGCCCCAGCGTGCCGCCTGCCAGCGGGGCGCTTTGTCGCTTCGTTGTGCGGCGCGCTGGCGGCCGTGCTCATGACCAGTGGGGTGGCACAGGCTCAGACCTCGGACTTTGGTGACTTCAGTTTGTTTTCAAGCGCCAGCAGCACGGTGGTGACGACCCTGAAGATCGGTGCCACCACGGACAAGGAATCCGCCGCCACGACCAATGCGACGGCGACTGGCGATGACCTGACCGGCAGTGATGACGAAGACGGAGTCACGGTGCCTGTGACCATCGCTCGAGGTGTCTCCGGCAGTCTGGTGGTGAATGTGACCAACACCACGGGCTCCACCACTTATCTCAATGTCTGGATCGACTGGAACAACAATGGCAACATCACCAGCGCGGGGTCACAGATCGCAACGAACGTCACCGTCGCCTCCGGCACATCGAACTCGAACCGCACGCTCAATTTCACCGTGCCGTCCAATGCCACACTGGGAGCAGTGGGTGTGCGTGTGCGTCTGACGAGCGTCAGCAGTCCCGGAACCGACGGCGCCGATGGGAATGGCGAGGTGGAGGATCACCTGCTCACCATCATTCCTGAAACGGATTTTGGTGACTACGGGTTGTTTGCCTCTGCCACGCAGGTGGCCAACTCCAACATCCGTATCGGCACGAACGCCACCGACACGGAGGCCAGCAATCCGAGTACAGGCACTGCAACGGCGGATGACACAACGGGTGTGGATGATGAAGACCTCACCATGCCTGCGCTGACGGCGGGCACATCGACGATGCTGGCCATCCCTGTCACGGTGAACGCAGCCTCGCTTTCAGGAAGCACCGCGCGCATCAATGTGTTTGCCGACTGGAATGGCGACAACGATGTGGTGGACACGAACGAAACCCTGTCGGCCCAGACGGTCAACATTTCCGGCACTTACAATTTCACACTCACACCGCCTGCGGGCATCACGGCTGGAACCAAGTATCTGCGCATACGCATCAGTGAAAGCAGCACGGCTCCCATCTTCAGCGGGGCATCGACACTCAAGGGTGAGGTCGAAGATTACGCGATCGTGGTGGGAACAGCCGATTTCGGTGACCATGCGTCTTTCCCCAGCGCCAGCAGCACGGTAAACTCGACATTGAAAATCGGTTCCACCACGGATGCCGAGATCACCGCCACGACCAATGCCACGGCCACGGGCGATGACACCACCAACCTAGATGATGAAAATGGTGTGACCGTTCCGGCCAGCGTGGTACTGGGAGTGGCGGGCAGCCTGACGGTGAACGTCACCAACACGATTGGCTCCACGACCTATTTGAACGCGTGGATCGACTTCAATGGCAACGGCGTGCTGACGGACAGTGGCGAGCAGATCGCCACGAATACCACGGTGGCCTCAGGAACCTCGAACTCGAACCGCACCGTGAACTTTACGGTGCCAGCCACAGCCACTCCAGGTGTGGCGGGGGTGCGCGTGCGTTTAACCTCCACCAGCACCCCAGGCCCCGATGGTGCAGATGGCAGTGGTGAGGTCGAGGACTATGTCATGACACTGGCCTGCCCCACCGTCACGATCAGTCCCACGACTCCGGCGGTCCCGGGCGTAGGCACGGCGTATTCGCAGTCGCTCACCGCCTCCGGCTCCACCACCACATTCACCTATGACGTGACCTCCGGCGCTTTGCCGGCAGGGCTGAGTCTTGATGAGAACACCGGTGTTCTTTCCGGCACTCCTACCAGCAGCGCGGCGGCATCTTTCACCGTCACTGCGACGGGGGCGAATGGCTGCACCGGTTCGCGTGCTTATACCGTCACCCCGGTCTGTCCCACGATCAGTCTGACACCCACCACGGTTCCAGATGCCTACATGGGCAGCGCCTACAGCCAGACACTCACGGCTTCTGGTGGCACAGCCCCCTACACTTATACAGTGACTTCAGGCACGCTGCCGACGGGCTTGTCCTTGAGCACTGGCGGCGTGCTCAGCGGCACTCCCACCACCAGCAACGGCGCAGGTGTCAGCGTCACGATTCGGGCCACCGACACCTACGGCTGTCAGTTCAGCCGGTCCTACGTCGTGCAAGTCTGCCCTGTCATCACGGTGAATCCAGCCTCCGCAGCGAGTGCGGTGGTTGGCACCAGCTACCCACAGACAATGAGCGGCAGCGGCGGTGCCGCGCCTTATACCTTCGCGGTGACCAGCGGTGCATTACCTTCCTGGGCCACCTTGAACCCCAGCACGGGCGTGATCAGTGGCACGCCGAACAGCACCACGAGCGCCACGTTCACCATCCGCGCCGTGGACGCGAATGGCTGCCAGGGCACGCGGGAATACACCATCACCCCCGCCTGCCCGACCATCACGGTGAATCCCGCGACACTGCCTGATGGCGTGGCGGGCTTTGCTTACAACCAGACCTTGAGCGGCGGCACTGGCACCATGCCTTACACTTTCGCGGTAACAAGCGGTGCGCTGCCTGCTGGACTGAGCTTGAACACCAGTACCGGTGCGATCACCGGCACGCCTGTCAACGGAACAGCAGCCACGTTCACGGTTCGTGCCACGGACAACTATGGATGCACCGGCACACGCAGCTATACGATCGCACCGGTGAACATTGAGTTCGGTGACTGGAACGGCTCCGGTGCCGCCACGGCCTCAGCCAGCACGATTCGCAACACCAACATTCGTCTCGGTGCCACGGTCGATGCCGAGGCGGCCACCACCACGAACGCTGCCGCAACCACGGACGACCTCGCTGGCACGGATGACGAGGACGGCGTGGCCATTCCTGCCTACCTCACGCAGGGAGCCAACGTGACCATCCTGGTGAACGTGTTCAACAACAACGCGGCTGGCCGCTACCTCCAGGGATGGATCGACTTCAACAATGACGGCACGTTCAACAACACGGATGTCGCCAGCGGTGGCGAGCGCATTTACAATGCGGCGGTTCCTGCCAGCGCATCCTCGCAGACGCTCAACGTCATTCTCACCGTGCCTGCGGGTGCAAGTGCTGGCACGCAGCGCGGTGCGCGTTTCCGTTTCACCGACAACGCGGCCACCACACCCACCAGCAGTGGTGCGAATGGTGAAACCGAAGACTACGCCGTCACCATCGCCAGCCCGCCGGCCACCGGCAATCTGGGACTGCCGATCGTTCAGGAATGGTTTGTGCCACAGCCGGAAGCCCAGATCCGGGAAGACTACCTCGTGCTGGCTCCCAAGGTGAATGCGATCGCGGACTCCGTCATCACTGTCACCGTGCCCATTGCAGCCACCAAGATCGTGTTCGACCACTGGGAGGATGGTTATGAGATGGATCTCAAAAACCCAGTGCAGCCGGGCACCTTGATCTGGGGAGACGGCAATAACGCCAACGGCAAACCTCCAGGCTATGCGAACGATCCGGCCTCGTTCACTGCCGGTTCCGTCATCACCATGCGCAACAACGTGCCGTTGCCGCGTAATGCATCCGCCATTCTGTATGACGGACGTGACCGCCTTGGCTCGACTTATGGCATTGTGATGACCCGGGCCGCCTGGTTCACGGATCCCGGGCCACTTCTCGCCAACTCGGTCGAAGTGCGTGCTTTGAATGACTGGGGCAAAACCTTCGTGCTTCCCGTGGGTGAAGACATCATCTATCCGTCGCCACTGAGCAGTTCCATGTTCGAGCACTGCGCTGCGTACATCATGGCGGCGGAGAATGGCACCACGGTGCAAATCGACAAGGACGCCAACGGCACCGTGGAAACCACCGTGACCCTCAACAAAGGCGAATCCTATCTGATCAACTCCGGCATCAAGAAAGGGGCCGCCATCACCACTTCCAAGCCCGCGCAGGTCATCGAGTTCTTTGGTGACATCAATGCCAACTTCGAAACCCGTGGCGCCAACGTGCCGCCACGCGAGAAATGGTCGAGCGAGTACTATGCGCCTGTCGGCACCGCCGCTGACGGAGATGACACGCACGTTTTCCTCTACAATCCGGACACGGCTGCCATCACGGTCAACTATGCGACCCAGACGGGTTCCGGCTCCTTCTCGATTCCTGCAAAGAGCACCTACCGTTACCTCATGCCGCAGAACTCCGGAGCACGTTTCACCAGCGTCGGCAGCAAACCCTTCTGGGGTCTCGGCACCGTGGGCGCGGAGGCCAACCAAAACAATGTGCATGACTGGGCTTATGCTCTGGTGCCCAAGGATTTCTTGAGCACCGAGGTCGTCGTCGGCTGGGGAGCTGGCAGCGATGACGGCAGTCAGAATGGCAGTCCGATCTGGGTCACGCCCACCAAGTCCACCACCATCTATGTGGACTACAATGGTGACCGCAATGGCCCTTTGACCGATCCCTCAGGCCAAAAATATGACCTCGCGTTGAACGCCAGCCTGCTGTCCGTCAATCGCATCTATGAATCGGACAAAGACCAGTCCGGCACCCGCTTGTACACGCTGGACGGCACGCAGATCATTGGTGCCTGGGGTCAGGATCCCGCTGTCGCGGGTCCGGCACGCCCCTTCCTCGATCTTGGCAACACTCTGCCAAACTATCCTGCGCCTCTCCTCTCCAAGGTGTCGAACATCGTGCTGGACACCGCACCGGCCGGATACAGCATCGGCGACGTTCTCGAATACACGGTCACGCTCGAGAACAAAACCCTCTTCGCCCTCACGGCGATCAGCATCGTGGACACGCTGCCAAACGCCAAGCTGACGTACGTGCGGTATTCCACGATCCGCGATGGCATGGCCGTCACAGAGAGTGGAACCACACCGTTCCCGCTGGATGAAAGCGGCCTGGTGATTCCGATCCTCAATCCGAAGGAAAGCACCGTCATCAAATTCCGCGCCACAATCACAGCGTCGGGCACCATCAGCAACAGCGTCAGTGCTGCTGGTTATCCTGGCCTGGCCGCGACCGATGTCGTCGAAGTGATTCCTGGAGGAGGCTCCTCCTCTGTCTGCACCCTCGACTTCACCAACAATGTCGGCACCTCCGTTTCCTACCAGCCCGGTGACGGCATCCACGCCACTGTCAACGACAACGATGCCAACACCGCCACGGCGGCGGTCGAGACTATCACAGCCCATATTACCAACACGAACACAGGGGACGTGGAGACGATCACGCTGACTGAAACCGGCCCGAACACCGGCATCTTCCGCAACACAACGCCGCTGCCAACTTCCACGACCGCCGGCCTGGGAACAGCCGACGGCACACTCAACGTTCAGGTTGGCGTCGTCGTCACGGGAACTTACACGAACGGAGTGACCGGGGAGACGGGCATGGACACCACCACGATCGTCTCACCGAGCCTGTTCAAGCAACTCTACCTCGACGCCGATGGTGCCAACGGCGACATGACCGGCGATCTCGACCGCATTGATCCTGTGGTCACGGGTGACAGCACCACGTCGGAAACAGCCACTTTGGCCCCAGGAGGCGTTTCCGCCATTGTCGCCGCCGCGACCACCTCGGGTTCCAGCGGATCCGTCGCCTCCGGAGGCACGCTCAGTTTCTCCCACACGCCGGGCAGTGGTGACAACCGCCTGCTGCTGGTGGCCATTTCCGTGGGCAACACCACCGCGAACGATGCCGACCCTGCTCCCGGTACCGTGACGGGTGTGACCTTTGGTGGCACCGCCATGACCCAGGTGGCTGCCGCTTACAGCGGTGCCGCAGTCCGCACTTACATCTACCGCCTGATCAATCCGTCCTCGAGCGCTGCCAATGTGGTTGTGTCCATCGGTTCCACGGCGTCATCCGTCATCGCCTCTGCGACCACCTTCACCGGCGTCCATCAAACCACGCCGTTGGGCTCGTCTTCCAATTATGCCGCCAACGGTAGTGATTACTTCGTCTCCGGCACCTTCGCCTCGGCCACGGACGAACTTGTTTATTCCAGCGTCGCCGTGGACGAGTATTCATCCGTCAACCAAGGCGTTTCCTCCGCATCCGGGCAGACGCAGCTCTGGAACAACAGCGGCTTCAATTATGTGAGCGGCGCTTCCAGCACCAAGCCTGGCGCCGCATCCGTGTCCCTGCGCTATGACATTCTCGACTACGAGGACGCGGTGATGGCCGCCGTGTCGATCAAGCCTGCGGCCGATGCCGCGGGCAGTGGCGCCACCTGGACACAGACACCCGCGTTTGCCGAAAACTTCAGCATGCCGGCCGGTGGCAATCTGGGCGTCACCGCCTACGCGGAGTTTCCGCCTGCGGTGCTCCCGGCCACCCCGGCCATCACCGCCACGCTCAAAAATGGCGGCGTCACCATAGCCTCATTGGACAGCCCCAACGCGACGCTGGTGAGCGGCAGCGGAGGGCAGCCGGTGACCCTGGACGCCACTTCGACATCACAGAAGCGCGCAGGCACCGGAACTGGCACAAGCCCGACTTTTTCCTCTCACACCTGGGCTCACACCACCGGAACGGGAAGCAACCGGCTGCTGCTCGTCGGTGTCGCCATTGAGTCGGACATCCAAAGCACCTTGGTGAACAGTGTCACCTACTCCGGCCAGTCCCTGGTGAAAGTTGGATCTCAACAATCTGCGGAAGGCGAGGCCCGCATGGAAATCTGGCGGCTCGTCAATCCTCCCAGCGGAACAGCCAATGTCGTGGTCACGCTCAATCAGGCCTGTGACGACGCGGTGGTGACCGTGGCCTCCACGTTCAGCGGTGTGCATCAAAGCACACCCCTGGGCACCTTTGCTTCCGCCCAGTCGGATCAGGGCGACTCAGCACCCGCCCCTTCGCTCACACTCGTCTCCGCATCAGGAGAGTTGGTGTTTGATGTTCTGGCGCTGGATGATGCTGATACGATCACAGCGCCCGGCAGTGGACAGACGCAGCGCATGAAACTGACCCAAGCCGATAGCGACTCCGGCATCACTGGAGCTGCGAGCACCAAGGCCGGGGCCTCCTCGGTGTCGATGTCCTGGACGACCTCGCCTGATTCCTGGGCACTGGGGGCGGTTTCGATCAAACCGGCCACCACCGGCACTTCGATCTACCGTCTCGACTGGAACACCGTGCTCGCCAGTGCCGTGAATCTCGTCTCCGGCCAGTCTCTCAGCCTCACCATCGCAAACGCGGGCGAGGCTGACTTCTCCGTGCTCTACGACAGCAGTACTTATCCTTCCAAAGTCAGCCTGCCGACAAACACCGTCATCCACACTGACTCCATCGCTGTTTATGACGCCCCGTATCCCGGTGGCACTGCCACCACCGCGCCAAATCTCGGCGAGAAAGTGTATGTGCGCGTCACCGTCGGCGATCCCTTCGGTGCCTATGACATCACGACCGTTCCTTTCACCATCGACGCGCCTGGCAGTGCCAGCGACGTTTCCGCCACGCTGACCGTGGCCAATGTGGTCGAAACCACTGCGGCGACGAAGACCTATCAATACGTCTGGACTGCTGGCAGCCTCGAAGGCCCCGTCACCATCTCCGCCACCGCCAAGGAAGGCTATGAAAACACCATCACCTCGTCGAAATCGGCCATCGTCACACTGAGTTCGCTCGATCTCGGAACGCTAGGCTTCGCGGTCTTCACCACGGGTTCGAATGGCACCGAAACGACGACCTTTGCTCTCAACGAACAGGTCGCGGTGCGTGTGACGGACATCGACCAGAACATCAACATTACTGTCGCCGAGACTCTCCTCGCCACCATCACCAGCAGCAGCGGTGACAGCGAGCAGGTCACGCTGACCGAGACGGGCATCGACACCGGCGTCTTCGTTTACAGCATCCCCGCCAGTTCCACGGTGGCAGGCAGCAGTAACAATGGAACTCTTTATGTTCCGGCAGGTGCTGTTTTGACCGTGTCTTATGTGGACCCCACAGATTCAACCGACACGAGCAACGCAACCGCCACCGTTCCCGCCATCATGCCTGATGTTTCGGTGATCCAAACGCTGCTCTCGCCCGCCGACGGCCAGATCATCGTGGGTGAGGCAGCCCAGTATCGCATCCGTGTGACGAACACGGGCAACACAACGCTCAACACCGTTCAAGTGGTGGACACTTTCCCCGCCGCCAGCCTGAGCTATGTCTCCGCTTCCGCGACTCCCACCACCGTGGCCAGTGGCAGCCTGACCTGGACCAATGTGGGACCGCTGAACTCAGGACAGAGCGTGGACTTGATCGTGAACTTCACCGGCCTTGCCGCTGCGAATCCCGCCCTCAATACGGTGAACGTCACCACCAGCGGCGGCCCTACCGCGTCCTCCAGCGTCCCCGTCATCGTGACACGCCCGGCCGTGACGGTGACCAAGACGCTCGTCAGCCCCAACCCCGGCCCGGCGAGCAAGGGTGACGACGTCGTGTTCAACCTCACGCTGCAAAACACCGGCACCACGACGCTCACGACCCTGCCGCTGGAAGACACCTTCAGCGATGCCAATTTCGATTACGTTTTTGCCACCATCACGCCCGACGCCTTCGGTGCTGGCAGCCTTGTTTGGAATGACGTCACCGATGTTGGCAGCCTCGCCGTCGGCGAAACCTTCACAGTCACCGTCACTCTTCGTGCCAAGGGCAATGCCAACCCGGCCAGCAACACCGTGGCAGTCACCAACGCGTTTGATGCCAATGGCGATCCCGTGCCTTCCTCCAGCAGTTCCGCCAGCCTCCAACTGCTCGCCGCCACGATTTCCGGCTCGGTTTACGAGGACATCGGCACCGTCGGCTTCGGCGGCGGCGACACCGCCTTGGAAAACGTGACCATCACTCTCTACAGCGATCCAGATGCCGACGGTGATCCTGCGGATGGCAGCGTTCAAGCCTTCACCACCACCGACGAAACGGGCTACTACGAGTTCCTCAACCTCGGTGCGGGTGATTATGTCATCGTGCAGGACAATCTCCCGACTTTTGTGAACGTCGCGGACACCGGCGGTGCCAATGACAACCGCATCCCGGTGAATGTCACGATGCTCATCAGTTATCCGAACAACAACTTCCTCGATGTCATCCCCATCCCGCTCGACTTCGGCGACTGGAATGGCAGCGGTGCCGCCACCACCACGGCCAGCACCATCCTGACCACCAACATCCGTCTCGGTGAGATCGTGGATGAGGAGGAAAGCGTCACTCCCGACGCCGACGCGACCGCCGATGGCAATGACGAGGACGGCGTGATCATGCCCGCCAGCATGACACATGGAACGAACGTGGTCATTCCGGTCAGCGTGTTCAATCTTAACACGGCAAACCGTTACCTTCAGGCGTGGATCGACCTCAATAATGACGGCACGTTCAACAACACCGATGTCGCCAGCGGTGGCGAGCGCATCTACAACGCCGCCGTCCCCGCCAGCGCGTCCTTGCAGACCGTCAACATCAACTTTGCCGTCCCCATGAATGCCAGTGTCGGCCCGCAGCGCGGCGTGCGCTTCCGTTTCACTGACAATGCCGCCACCACACCGGTGAGCAGCGGCGCCAAGGGCGAGACGGAAGATTATGTGGTTGCCTTCCTGGCACCCACGCAGGACTTCGGTGACTTCAGCGGTTTTGCCTCCGTCAGCAGCACCGCCAACTCCGCGCTTAAAATAGGCGCGCTCACCGATTTGGAAGGCGCCCAAACCACGAACAGCGCCGCCACTGGCGACGATACCACCGGGGTCGATGATGAAGACGGCGTGACGATGCCCGCATCGATCGTCGCAGGTGGCCTGATCACAGTTCCGGTCAATGTGACCAACAACACCGGAGCCGCCGCCTATCTGAATGCGTGGATCGACTACAACAACAACGGCAGTGCTTCCGACGTCGGCGAACAGATCGCCACCAACGTGCTCGTGTCGGATGGAACGACTGGAGCCACGATCAACGTCACCTTCGACGTTCCCACGAGTGCCTCGGTGGGCGGAGGGCGCGGAGCGCGTTTCCGCCTGACCAGCACGGCCACTCCTGGCCCGACGGGTACAAACGGCATGGGTGAGGTAGAGGACTATGTCGTTTCCATCGCCGCGCCGACCTTGGACTACGCTGACTTTAATCTCTTTTCGTCCGCCACCAGCGTCGCAAACAACCGGTTGCGCATCGGTGCCTTGGTGGATGTGGAAGGCCAGGCCGCGACGAATGCCGCCGCGACAGGTGACGACACCAACGGCAGCGATGACGAGGACGGCGTGACCGTGCCTGCGTCCATCACCCAAGGCACAGCCACAAGCCTGACGGTGAACGTCACCAACACCATCGGCTCCACCGCTTATCTGAACGCCTGGATCGACTTCAACGGCAACGGCGTGCTCACCGACGCAGGCGAGCAGGTCGCCAGCAACACGACGGTCGCCTCCGGCACTTCAAACTCGAACCGCACGGTTGGCTTCACTGTGCCTGCCATTGTGAAGGTCGGCACGGCAGGCGTGCGTGTGCGCCTGACCAGCACGAGCAGTCCCGGACCGGATGGTCAGGATGGAAGTGGCGAAGTGGAGGACTATACGACGACCATCGTGGCCAACACAGACTTCGGCGATCTTGCCACATTCCCCAGCGCCAGCAGCAAGACCAACAACACGCTGCGCATCGGCAGCCTGACGGATTCGGAAGGTGGCCTCGACACGAATGCCAATGCCACAACGGACGATTTGAACGGCAGCGATGACGAGGACGGTGTAACTATCCCTGCCAGTATCGCCCAGGGGGCCGCAGGCAGTCTGACGGTCAATCTCACCAACACCAGCGGCAGCACCGCTTACTTGAACGCCTGGATCGACTTCAACCGCAATGGCGTGCTCACGGATGCTGGTGAACAGGTTGCGGTGAACACCGCCATCGTCACCGGCACCTCGAATGCCAGCAGTGCCATTAATTTCACCGCGCCTGTTGCTGCGAGCCTTGGAACGGCGGGCATTCGCGTGCGTCTGACCAGCGTCACCACACCTGGAGTTGATGGCCTGGATGGGAATGGTGAAGTCGAGGACCACACCGCGACGATTGTCATACCCACGACTGATTTCGGCGATGAACTCGATCTGGCAAATGCCAGCAGCACGATCAGCACCAACCTCCGCCTCGGAGCGCTGGTGGACGCGGAAGGTTCGCCCAGCAAGACCGCCAATGCCGATGGTGATGACATCACCGGCAGTGATGACGAAGATGGATTGTCCTTCCCCTCCGTCACCGCCGGCCAGCCGGTGACACTGCCGGTGACGGTGTCAAACACATCGGGCGCAGAAGCCTATCTCAACGCCTGGATTGACTTCAACAACAACGGCGTGCTCACCGACGCGGGCGAACAGGTCGCCACCAATGTCATCGTGTCCGACGGAACTACGAACGACACGCTGAACCTCAATTTCAACATCCCGACAAATGCCGTCACCGCCGCCACCAGCCTGGGCACTCGGTTCCGGCTCACAGACATCCAAAATCCAGGCCCTACCGGCCAGGCAGGCCAGGGGGAAGTGGAAGATCATCCGATCGTCATTCTGGCACCTCTGACCGACTTTGGCGATTTCAGCGGCGCACCGGAAGTCTCCAACACCGCCAGCACCAACCTGCGCCTCGGCACGTTGGTGGACACGGAATACGCCTCCACCCGCAATGCCTCCGCCACCGGCGATGACACCAACGGCGTGGATGACGAGGACGGCGTCACGCTGCCGTCGATGACCGCCGGCGCGCCGGCGACGATTACCACGGTGGTGACCAACAACACCGGCTCCACGGCCTATCTGAACGCCTGGATCGATTTCAATAACAACGGCGTCTTCAACGACAGCGGCGAGCAGGTGGCCAACAATGGCTCGATCACCACCGGCACCAGCAATGCCTCGCGCAGCATCAATCTCACGGTGCCGCCCACCGCCGTCACCGGAACAAACCTCGCTGTGCGCGTGCGTATCTCCAATGACCTCTCACCTGGCTCGACCAGCGCGGGCGGCGTGGGTGAAGTGGAGGACTATGTCATCAACATCGCCGCCCCGACGACGGATTTCGGCGACTTTGCCAGCTTCAGCAGCGCCAGCAGCACGGCGGCATCTGGACTGCGCCTCGGTACATTGATTGACACCGAGTACACCGCCACCATCAACGCCGCCGCCAGCGGGGATGACACCATCGCGCAAGATGACGAGGACGGCGTGGTCTTCCCTGCCATGACCGCAGGCGCTCCGGCCTCCATCCCGGTGCAGGTGACCAACGTGACCGGCACGAATGCCTACTTGAACGCCTGGATCGACTTTAACAACAACGGCAGCATCGCCGATGCGGGCGAGCAGATCGCCACCAACGTGCTGATCGTCTCGGGTACGAACAACGTCACGCAGAACCTGAACTTCACCGTCCCCGCCGCATCGCTGACCGGTGTGAATCTCGGCGCGCGCTTCCGCTTCACCAGCACCACCAGCCCGGGCGTGTCTGGCAGCAGCGGCAACGGCGAGGTGGAGGATCACCTCGTCACCATCCTCGCGCCGACGACGGATTTTGGCGACTTCAGCGGCTTTGCCGACGCTTCACAAGGGGTCAACCCCGCTCTGCACATAGGTACGTTGCTCGACCCTGAATTCGTCTCCATCCGCAACGCCACCGCCACCGGTGACGACACTGCGGGCGTGGATGACGAGGACGGTGTGGCGGTACCCTCCATGATCGCCGGCCAGACGGTGACGATCCCGGTCACAATGACCAATGAAACCGGTGCCAATGGCTTCCTCAACGCATGGATCGACTTCAATAACAACGGCGTTCTGACCGACAGCGGCGAGCAGGTGGCCACGAACATCATTGTCCCCACCGGCACAACCGACGGCGTCACCAATCTGACTGTCACAGTGCCCGCCACGACGGTCACCGGCACAAATCTCGGCCTGCGCTTCCGCCTTTCCGCGCCCAGCGGCCTTGGTCCCACCGGCACCAACCCCCTAGCCGGTGAAATTGAAGACTACGCCGTGGCCATCGCCGCCCCGACGACGGACTTCGGCGACCATTCAAACCTGGCCGCCGCCAGCAGCACGCGGAACGCAAGTCTGCTAATTGGAGCCACCGTGGACACTGAATTTGCCGCCACCACGAATGCCACGGCCATGGGAGATGACACCACCGGCCTCGATGACGAAGACGGTGTGGTCGTGCCTGCCAGCATTGATCCCGGCTCCAGCGCCACTCTTCCCCTCACAGTACAGAACAATTCCGGTGCCAACGCCTGGCTGCATGCCTGGATCGACTTCAACAACGATGGGGTGCTCAACAACGCCACCCTCGGCAGCGGCGGCGAGCGTTTGGAAGCGGCCCGGTTGATCTCCCCGATGAACACCGGCACCATTCTGCGCGAGTACTGGACCGGCATCAGTGGCAGCAGCGTTGTCAATCTGACCAGCAATGGCAATTACCCCAACACCCCCACGGGTTACGACTATCGCACCAACTTCACCGCCCCGGTCGATTGGGCGGACAACATGGGGCAGCGCATGCGCGGCTGGATTTATCCTCCCGTCAGCGGTGAGTACACCTTCTGGGTGTCCGGTGATGACGAGACACAGCTTTTCCTCAGCACGGACGAGACAACCGCCAACGCCGCGCTCATCGCCCGCGTGCTGGTATGGACCGGATCGCTGGAGTGGACGAAGTATTCAGAGCAGAAGTCGGTCAAGATCACGCTGGAGGCTGGAAAGCCCTATTACATCGAAGCTTTGATGAAGGAAGGCGGCGGTGGCGACAGCCTGGCCGCAGCCTGGGAGCTTCCAGGCACCAGCACCGGTCCAGTCGTCATCGCCGGCCAGTATCTCGCCCCTTGGAGCGTGAATCCGCCCTTCAAAAGCGCGCAGCAGGTCACCTTCACCGTGCCGGTGACGGCCAATCCGGGTGCCAACCGCGCCGTGCGGTTCCGGTTGACCAATTCGTCAAGCACCGGCCCCACAGGTGCCTCGGGCAGCGGCGAAGTCGAGGACTACGCCGTGGTCATCGCCTCGGCGACGAATGATTTCGGTGACTGGAGCGGTGCCGCCAGCGCTGCCAACGGTGTGAGCAGCAACCTGTTCCTGGGCACACTGGTGGACGCCGAATATCTGGCGGCCACCAATGCCACCGCCACCGGGGACGACAACGCCGACACTGACGACGAAGACGGCGTGACACTGCCCTCCCTCACCGCCGGCGGCACTTTCAACGTACCGGTCACCGTGACCAATCTCACTGGCTCGGCGGCCTATCTCCATGCGTGGATCGACTTCAACAACAACGGTGTTTTCACTGACAGCGGCGAGCAGTTCATCTCCAACCTTGTCGTGGCCGCTGGTAGCAACGGCCTCGCGCTCAATCCCAGCATCACCGTGCCAACTACCGCCGTCACTGGCACGAACATCGGTGTGCGTTTCCGCCTCACGACCACCGGCACACCTGGAGCCACGGGCAATGCAGGAGGAGCGGGCGAAGTGGAGGACTATGTGGCCAGCATTGCCGCTCCCACGACAGACCAGGGTGACCACTCCCGCTTTGCAGCGGCCAGCAGCACCGCCAGCAATTCCCTGCGCATGGGAACCTTGGTGGATGCCGAGTACACCGCCCTCACAAACGTCGCCGCCACCGGAGACGACACCACAGGCGTTGATGACGAGGATGGTGTGACACTGCCCTCCCTGATGGCGGGCGCACCGGTCAGCATTCCTGTGGTCGTCACCAACAACAGTGGCGTGGCGGCCTATCTCAACGCCTGGATTGACTTCAACAACAACGGCGTGCTCACCGACGCCGGTGAGCAGGTCGCCACGAACGTGGTGGTCGCCACCGGAACTGCCAACAGCACACGCAACCTCGCTTTCACCGTGCCGCCTGCCGCTTTGACCGGAGTTTCACTCGGAGTGCGTGTCCGGCTGACCTCCCTCTCCACACCTGGCCCCACCGGACTCGATGGAACGGGCGAGGTGGAAGACTATGTCACGACCATTTCACCGCCACCGCTGGACTATGGAGACTGGAGCGGCTTGGCAGATGCATCGTCCACCATTGATCCGGGTTTGCGCCTGGGGACTCTGGCAGACACGGAATTTGCCTCGACACGCAACTCCACGGCCTCAGGCGATGATAATACCGAACTGGATGACGAAGACGGCGTGGTGCTTCCCACCATGACCGCTGGCGCTCCAGCCACCATTCCGGTGGTGGTGACCAACACGACCGCCGCGCCGGCCTATCTCAACGCGTGGTTCGATTTCAACAACAACGGCTCCGTCGCCGATGCGGGCGAGCAGATCGCCACCAATCTCCTCGTCGCTTCAGGAACGACCGCCGCCACGATCAATCTCAACCTCACCATTCCCGCCAACGCAATCACCGGCGCCAGCCTTGGGACGCGCTTCCGGCTGACGAGCATCCTTTCACCCGGAGCCACCGGGAATTCCGGCCTCGGGGAGGTGGAGGATTATCCGGCCACCATTTCCGTGCCCGTCACCGACTATGGCGACTTGAGCGGTGTGGCGGACGCATCCAACATTGCCAGCTCCGATCTGCGCATGGGAGCCTTGGCCGACACGGAGTATTTGCCGACGACAAATGCGGCTGCTACTGGCGATGACACCATCGGCAGTGATGACGAGGATGGCGTGACGCTCCCCGTTCTGATGCCCGGCACCGCCAGCAGCGCCGTCGTGGTGGTCACCAACAACAGCGGCTCTCCCGGTTATCTGAATGGCTGGATCGACTTCAACAACAACGGCTCCTTCACCGATGCGGGCGAACAGATCGCCACGAATCTCGTCATCGCCAATGGAACGAATGGCGATTCTCAAAACATCGCCTTCAACATTCCGGTGAATGCCATCCCAGGAACACGCGGGGCGCGTTTCCGCCTCACCACCCTCCAGGATCCAACATCCTTCGGCGCTGGCGGCACAGGGGAAGTGGAGGATCACCTGTCGATGATCAGTTGCGTGCCATTCAACATCAGCCCGGCTTCGCTGCTCGCCTCCACCGTCGGCACCGCTTGGTCGCAGACACTGACCACCGCAGGCATCCATTCTCCGTTTGTTTTCAATGTGACCAGCGGTGCCCTGCCGGCCGGTCTGGCGCTTGACAGTGCCACGGGCGTCATCAGCGGCACCCCCACGAGCAGTGCCACGGTCAGTTTCACCGTCACCGCCACAGATGCCAACGGCTGCACCGGCTCACGTGACTACACCATGGCACCCGCTTGCCCGGTCATCAGCATCACTCCTGCATCGCTCACCCAGGGCACCGTTGGCACGGCCTACTCACGCACGCTCACTGCCAGTGGCGGCACCGCACCCTACAGTTCGTGGACCGTCATCAGCGGAGCCCTGCCGGCCGGCCTGAGCCTGAATGCCGGCTCCGGCATCATCTCCGGCACACCCAGCGCAGCAGCCAATCCCGCCACGAGCATCACCGTGCGTGTCACTGACACCTATGGATGCCAAGGCACGCAGACGATCAGCCTGCAAATCTGCCCGGTGATCACTCTCAGTCCGGCCGGCCTGGCCAGCAGCACGGTGGGCACGGCCTACAGCCAGACCGTGAGCGCCAGCGGCAGTATCACGCCATACACCTTTGCCGTCAGCAGCGGCAGCCTGCCTGTTGGATTGACTCTCAATCCGGGCACAGGCGTGATCAGTGGCACGCCCACAACTTCGAACACCGCCACCTTCACCCTCCGCGCCACGGACGCGCACGGTTGCTCCGGCACGCGCAACTACACGCTCACACCTGCCTGCCCGGTGCTCACCTTGGTGCCTTCCACACTGCCCGCCGCCTATCTCGGCGGTGCCTATAACCAAACCCTCACCACCTCCAACGGCACCGCCCCCTATTCCTATTTCTTGCAAACCGGCGCTCTGCCCACCGGCCTCTCCCTCTCCAGCACCGGCATCATCGCCGGCGTGCCTTCCGTCACCGGTTCCTTCGCCTTCACCATCCGTGCCACGGATGCTTACGGCTGCTTCTCAACGCTCGATTACATCCTGGTCGTGCGCACGCTCTCGCTCGGCAATCTCGTCTTCGAGGACTCCAACAACAATGGCGTTAAGGACACAGGCGAACCCGGCCTCGAAGGCGCGCTCGTGCAGCTCTTTGCCACCGGCGATGATAACGCCATCGGCGGCACCGGCACCGCTGCGGACCTCCAGACGGGAGGCGACATTCTCACGCCAGCCTCTGGCACCTACCTCTTCACCAGTGTTCCGCCTGGCAAATACTACGTCAAAGTCACCCCGCCGGCCGATTACACCCTGACCGGCGGCACTGCCGCCACCACCGACGATGACATCGACAACAACAACGACGGCGCGCAGCCCGGCGGCTCCGGCACCGCCTTGTTCAGTCCGGTGATCACCCTCACCGGCGCGGCTGAATCCATCACCGATGGCGACACCGACACGGACACCAACCTGACCCTCGACTTCGGTCTCTGGTCCAGCGTGGCCGTCGGAAACTTCATCTTCCTCGACATCAACGGCGACGGCGTCCGCAACGAAGGTGAAAGCCTCGGCAACATCTTCGTCGAACTCTACGCCCAAGGTGCCACTCCGGGCGTGGATGAGCCTGTCAGCGTCGGTTCCTCCGGCTGCAGTTGCAAGGGACGCTACTACCTCGAAGATTTGAATCCAGGCAGTTACTTCCTGCACATCCCCGCCTCGCAGTTCGTCACCGGCATGCCCTTGGAAGGACTCCAGCCGATGTCCGCCGTCGTCGCGGGCGATGACGATGCCGGACAGGATCTCGTCTTCAACAATGACCCCGCCGTCAATGGGGCCAGCACTGCGGTCTTCACATTGCGTCCCGGCCTGTGCCCCGTCGGTGCCGCCGAGTCGGGCGGTGAGGGTTCCCTCGATGATGACATCGATGCACGCGTCGATCTCACCCGCGATCTCGGTGTCGTCGCTCCTGCTGGCAGCGGTTTCGCCGCAGGCGAGCGCGCCAGACGTTACATCGTCACCGACGGCTTCACCGCCACGGTGCTGCCCGGCGCGACGACCTTCGCCACATGGGCTCAAGACAGCGCCCTCGGCGGTGCCACGGATGATCCTGACGAAGACGGGCTCGCCAACCTGCTCGAATACGCCCTCGGCACCGATCCGGTCAATGCGCTTCAGCCCAACCGCTTCACACTCACACAAGACAGCGCCGGCAGCATCATCGCCCTGCTCACCCAGCCCATCGCCACGCGTGATGACATCATCATCAAACTCGAATCGCTCACCGATCTCACCCAGGCCGCTGATCCCGCCGCATGGAAACGCGTTTCCATCGCCGCCACCACCACCTTCAACGGCGACGACACCCTCACCCGCCAGTACGCCAATCTCGAAAAACTCCTCGTCTTCAAGGGCCTCGACACCGGCTTTATCCGCCTCAAGATCGAACTCGATGCCAACCGCGATGGCGTGCCCGAGGCCGCCGTTGCCTCCAACACTCATGCCTGGAGCCGTCAGTCCTTCGCCAGCGGCACGCGCACCTTCAGCATGCCGCTGCTCAAGCTCGCCGTCTTCACTGGCCGCGTCAGCTCTGTCAGCGCCAACGAGATCGTGCTGCCCTATATCCCCACCCTGCCCTCCGGCTCGCATTATCTCGAAGTCATCGATGGCACGCTCGCCGGACAACGCTTCGAAATCGACGCCGCCGCCAGCTCCGGCAACACCCTCGTGCTGCATGATGCTGCACCATCCTTCGCCGCCCTCACCAACGCCCGCATCATCGTCCGTCCGCATCACACCCTCGGCGAACTCCTCGCTCCTGCCGTCTTCACCGCCGAAGATCGCGTCCTCTTCTTTGACAATGCCACGAACAACTTCACCACACTCACCCACAGCGGTGATGCCTGGCTCAAAAACGTTCTCAGCATGAACTCGCGTCCGTTCGCCGCGCACGAGGCCGTGCTCGTCCAGGTTCGCGGCTCCGGCACCGTCCTCACCTTCACCGGCGAAGTCCGCCCCAACAGCTTCACCACTGCGCTCACCACCGGCACCCAGTTGATCGCCCCCGGCTGGCCCACATCACTCGCAGCCCCCGTCACCGGCCTCCGTTCCGGCGCCGCACCCGAAACCGCCGACCGCCTCCGCCTCTGGAATGGCGACACCGCACCTGAATCAAGCGGCTACACCAGCTACTACCTCGACAACAGCACCACACCGCCGTCCTGGCAGTCACAAACCGGCGAACCCTCCGCCGCACCATTGCAAAACGCCTTCCAAGGCCTCTTCCTCATTCGCGAAACATCGTTGATGCTGAATCAAGGCGCACCGTGGTAAGCCGCAACGGCCTACGATCACCACGGCGGGAAAGATGCCGGACGTTTGATGCTGACGCGTGAACCGGCGGAGTGTGAGCCACGTTCATATTGTTATGAAAACACTCATTCCAATCAACCAACGGCTGTTCTGTCTGATGGCCGTGCAACTCCTCACGATGGCGGCATTTGCACAAGAGACCGTCGTCTCGCCATCTTCGCTTGAACGCAAGCGGCTCGACCTTCAGGAGCAAAAATTGGAGCTGCATAAAAAGCAGCTCGATCTGGAGCAGCAGCAGCTCGTCTTGGAGCGCAAGATGCTGGAAGTGGCCACCGCACGCCGAGCCCTTCAGGTGGAGGAAACCGCCACCTCGGTGACCATGAAACTCGAGGGCGACGTGCTCTTCGACTTCGACAAGGCCGTGGTCCGTCCGGATGCCGAAAGGCTGCTCGAAAAAGTCGCCATCGTCCTCGGCGAGTTTCCGGAGGGCAAAGTGACCGTGGAAGGTCACACCGACTCGAAAGGCGGCGACAAGGTCAATCTCGACATGTCCCAGCGGCGTGCCGACGCCGTCAAAACATGGCTGGTGAAAAAGAAAAGCGTGCCGGAGAAAATGATCTCCACCCAGGGCTTTGGCGAAACCCGCCCCGTCGCCCCCAACACCAATACCGACGGCAGTGACAGCCCCGAAGGCCGTCAGCAAAACCGCCGGGTGCAGATCACCGTGGAGAAATAAGCCTCACCGAACACGATCCCAGCGTCGCCGAGTCTGGCAGTCCACCGCCCCGTGTCCTGCTTCATCTCGACGAACCCAACACTCGAGAATAAAAAGTGCGACGGGCAGGCGTCTCCGTCGCACTTCCTGAGGGTGCGCCAAAACTCATCCGGCACCTGCTGTCATGGATCGCCTCCTGGCCCGTTCATGCGTCATCTTGATCCTCACCTCCGATCTCATCGACATGCCGCTGTTTGAATGTCTATTGTCATCATGCTCAAGCCACTTCATGCCCTTGCCTCCTGGCTCTTGCTGGCGCTTGGACTGATTGTTTGCTCCAGCGGCTGCGTGGTTCCGCCCAAACGACCCGCAGGCTCCTCGCGCGATCACACCTTCATTGCTTACTGGCCGCCTCCCAGGAACAGCCAGCGATTGAAACTCGCCATCAAGGACAACATCGACATGCGTGGAGTCGTCACCACGGCTGGTTCCGAACATCTTGCCAGGAACAGCCCGCCTGCGGCCCGCGATGCCGCCTGCCTCGCCATCGCGCGGCAACGCGGTGTGCACATCGTGGGGAAAGTGAACCTCAGCGAGTTTGCCGTCGCTCCCTCGGGCATCAATGACTACTTCGGTACTCCTGCCAACCCCTTCAACAGTTGGCGGAAGTACGTTCCAGGTGGTTCATCGTGTGGCTCGGCCTGCGCCGTCGCCGCCGGGAAGGCCGACATTGCCTTTGGCACGGACACGGGCGGCTCCGTCCGCGTCCCCGCCGCCTGCTGTGGCGTTGTGGGTTTGAAGACGACCTTCGGACTCGTGTCTCTCAAGGGCGTGTTTCCCATCTCTCCGCAACACCTCGACACCGTCGGACCACTGGCGCTGGATGTTGCAGGCGTGGCGCGTGGCATGGACCTCTTGCAGCGTGGCTTTGCCGCACGCTATGCCGCCGCCGTCAAAAACCGGCCCGCGGCCAAAGCCATCAAGATCGGGCGGCTCGTCCTTCGCGGCACGGACCCCAAGATCGACCAGGCGGTGGATGACGCGCTCGCTCGCGCTGGATTCGAAGTGATCATCCTCGAGGATGCCTTGCGCGTGAAGTGGGAACAGGCCCACAAGGACGGCACCACCATCGCCGCTGCGGGCGCCTGGATCAGTGACCGCCAGTTCAGCGCCAAACTCGGTGTCAGCGCCCGCACCCGCTCCATCATCTTCGTCGGCGGCGTCGCTTACAGCACGCAGTATCACGCGGCACTGGCGCGGCAGGCCGACTGGCGGCGCACGCTGCGCCAGGTGTTCAAGCAGGTCGATTTCATCGCGCTGCCGACGCTGCAGGCGCCTCCGCCGCCGATGCCGCCCACGCTGCGAGTGGACCTCTTGAGAGCGGAGGCCGAAATCGCAAACCTTCAAAACATCAATGCGTTAAATCCGCTAAAGGTTCTCTCAGACGTTCCCGCCACCGGCCTGCGGCTGCTGGGCATTGATCTCTTCGAAGCCAAGATGCTGAATCTCCAAAACACCGTCGCGGTCAATTTTGCCGGCAATCCCGCACTGGCTCTTCCGGTTCCCCTGCCTCGTGGACGCGTTCCCGTCACCAGCCTGCAACTCATCGGCCCGCCCTTGAGCGAGGCGGAACTTCTCGCGACCGGCCGTCTGATCGAAGCCAGCCGCTGACAGGAAAGGTAGGGCGCTTGGTCCGCCAAGCGCCGTCGTCCGCACGCCAGAAAACCATCAGCGGCGAACGAAGGATCATCCGCCTTACCGCATCGCCCCCTAAAACAGGTGATACGCCTTTTCCTCCCACTCGCGCTTCAACGCCGGGTCATCGACGTTCCGCAGCAGGTCGTAGTAGCTGTAGGGGTATTTGAACGCATGGCCGATGTCCACCGCATGGTCGCCGCGCTTCTTCCAGTACTCGGCACTGTTGGGCCGCAGTGGATTTGGATTGTGATCGGGAATGCGTCTCGCATCCTTGTCGGGCCCACGACGGGTGACGGTCACGTATTGGCGGAAGGCGGTGCGACAGCTCTCAGCCCATTCCACATCGCCCATTGCTGCCAGTTCAACCAGCGCCTGGCCGAAGGTCAGCATGTGTCCGGCAAATCCCTGCCCAAATCCGATGAACCGGTCCACCGATGCGCTGGCCTCACGCAGGATGAACGTCGAGGCCGCCGCCGCATCGTTGAACGGCGGCGGATCAACGTCCGTGTCCGGCACCACATCAGTCCGGGGTTTGAAGGACCGGATCAATTTGCACACGCCGTCGATTCTCTCCGGCGTCGCCGCGCTTGGCAGGAGACGGAAGCCCTTGATTGCCAGCATTGCCATGATCGCATTGTGGCCCACCTCGCGCAGCACCCCGCCACCCTCCGCCAGCGCCTGACCGATCTTCTTGACCTGCTCGGGGTCAGGCTCAGCCTCGGGAAACGGCTGGCACAGCGGCTTCGACGCCCAGTTCAGATCAAACAGTTGAGCAATCCGCGCCGTCGCCTGCTCATCCAGACCATTCTCCACACACATCAGATGAGCGGAGACCAAGCTCGCCCCGCGATGCCCGTCGGAGAAATAATTCAGCTCGTGCGCCCTCGCCAGCGCATTGAGCCCCAGCAGCACGAGCCGCTTCTCTTTCGGATCATGCTCAGGCTCCGCCGACTGTCCGCTGCCGCCGAGCGCACCGGCCAGCAGACCGCAAACACCCGACGATGTTCGCCACGCGAAATCCCGACGATTGAGGTTGGCATTCATGGAGTCCGATTTCCATTCATCCTACCGGCCCGCTTGAAAAACAGCCACCACAAAATCCTCGCCACTTCCGCCGAGGTGCATCATCAGTTTGCATTCACATCCTTGGGCACCGCCCAGTAGGTTTGCCACCCCTGGTTGTGAATGCGGGCATCCGCAGGTGCTTGCCGCAGCAGCCGCAGACACGCCGCCGCGTCGCCCACACACAGCGCCGCGTGCAACAAGCTGAAAAACAACACGCCGGAGAGCCATGCCCCCGACAGCCACGGCACCGCCAGCAGCGGCAGCAGAGTCAGCCCACAGAAAGGAGCCGCCAGCATCCACAGCACACGCCGACGCGGCAGCGGCTCGTCACACAGCACATAGGGAATGCCGCGCTGCCGCCAGAAGCCCACCACCAGGTTCGGTGAGCGCAGCCCGCATCCATACGCCAGCGCGTGAATCAACTCATGCACCGGCACCAAGGCCGCCAGCAGCATCAGGAAACCCGGCAGACTCCAAGGCTGCCGCCGAAACAGCGCGCGCCAGGCCGGTCCCTCGTCCAGAAAGAACCCCGTTGCCGCCAGCAAGAATGGAACCGTGCATAGAAGAGCCACCACCACGAAACGGCGCGCATCGGGCGTGCGCAGTGGCGTCCAACCCGCCGTCACCGGGTCAAACGTTCGGCTCTCAGGAATGGGACCGTTGATAAAACGCATACGCTCTCCAGCCGCCCAACATGGATGATCGCTGCCATCTGCCGGGGCCTGTCACCCATTGGCTAGGCGACACACAGATGGGAAAAGCACGGGCGTGCTGCTTCACAACTCTCGTTTTACCCTCCCACGCCCTGCTCAGGCAATCCAAAAAGCACCGTGACGATCCCCAGGATTCACACCTGACAGAATCAGTGATGCTTGCCGGATCTTGACTCCGCCCGATCCCGCCGTCAGCATAAAGTCATGAGCATTTCCGCAAGCCGCCACTTGGAGAACGTCTTGGTGTTCAGCAAGGCGTCGTGGTATGTGCATCCCACCGTCTCGGCCACCAATCATTGGTTCCTTCATTTTGGCTGGGACATTGGAGTGAACATTGATCAGACGGACGACCCGGAGAAGTTCAACCTTGATGACCTGATGCGCTATCAAGTGCTCGTGCTCAACAGCACGACCAACTTTGGACAAGACCTCACCGACACGCAGAAGGCCGATCTCGTCACTTGGTTTCGGCAGGGCAACGGCATCGTGGCGGTTCACGCGGCGGCGGTTCACCATCAGGCATGGGATTGGTATGGCCGGCTGGTCGGCTGCGACTTTGCCGCCGATTCGCTGCGCACCCACGCGCGCCTGATCATTGATCCCGACAACGCCAGCCATCCCGCCGTGAAGCCCTTTGCACCGGAGGTCTGGATCACCGAGGAGTGGCTCTGCTACGACCGGGCCGTGACCGGCCAGCCTGGAGTCAAAGTCCTCATGCGACTGGACGAATCCACCTTCGAGCCCGTGCGGGAGAAATTCCAGCAGATGGGAGTGAAGCCGATGGGCGCGGATCACCCCGCCGCATGGACGCGCGAGACGGAGGGAGGCCGGTTTTTCTACACCGCCATCGGCCACGATGCCCGCGTGTTGAACACCGGCTTCGGCCGCCGTCACATGCTCGAAGCGTTGCGCTGGGCCGCTGGCGAGACGCCATGAGCAACCGCCACACGATTCAACCGGCATTGCAACGGCTTCTTCCTGACGCGCAAACAACGGCTCACCCGCTCGTCTGCACCCGCCAGCAACGCTTCGCGTAGCACTGCGCGCCCGCGAAGCAGAATGAGCCCGGCGAATGGAAGATCGCACGCACCGACAGCACAGCGTAGCCGCTCGAAGTCACCTGCGACCTCAGTGCCGATGCACAATCCGATCAAGACTTCGAAAAACTCCCCGGCACCGTCACTATTCCCACAGGCCAGCGCTTCGCCCTCGTGCGCGTGCAATCGCTCGCGACCGCACAGGACACCCACACCGTCTTGCTGACCTTGAAGCCGGGGCAGCTCGGCGCTCACTCAGGCTGTCCCTCCGCCTCGCTGGTGGTGATTCGGAACTAAGCCACCGTGCTCATGCAGCCGAATCCAATGCAAACAACATTGGCTGCTCGACAGGACGAACAATGGCAGCCTCTTCAATCGTCGGAAAATTCGAAATCAGTGCCTCAATCATCGGGTGTCTCAAATTTTCCGACGATCCCACATGGTAAAAGTGCTCTCGCTTCAACATGTGGAAATCAGCACGGCTCCAAACAAGATCAATCGCGCTGTTCGTACGGAACTCATTACTATGCCAGGTGGAGAGCAGGAAGTCGCAGGGCAGTGAGCCGAGGCCAGCCGCCAGCGCCACTTCATCGGCGTCAGACCAAGAATTGAAGTAGTCCACATGACGCCCGGCGTAAGGTGGATCGGCATACACGAAGTCCCCGGCCTCGGCCATCGCGAGTGTTTCGCGGAAATCACGGACCTCAAAAGTCCAATCCACAGATCTCAGCACCTCCGTAATCTGTCGGACTTGGTTGGTTATTTTCGTGACGTATGCCTGGGCGAACCGCTCCGGCTTGTGGCAGTAAGGCACGTTGAATTTACCCTTTCGATTGAAGCGGATGACGCCGTTGAAGCACGAGCGGTTCAAGAAGAGGAAATCAAGCGGTGTCGGGGCTTCATTGAACCTTGTGCGCACCTCGTAATAGTAGGGCTCACCTTGAGATTTCAGCTTTTCGCCTTCGCTGGTGAGAAACTCTTTAGTCGTCGCCGCAGTGATCTTTCCTCTCTGGATGTCCTGATAGAGGCTGATGATGTGGCGGTTCGTATCGCAAAGCAGGGCCTTCTTTGGCTGCACATTGAGAGCCACAACGCCTGAGCCGCAAAACGGCTCGATCCATCGCGAGTATTCCCGCGTCTCGGCGATCTTCTGAATCACAGAGACGAGTTTCGTCTTTATCCCCTGGCACTTGAGGGGCGGGACCAAAGGGGGACGGCTCATCATTCGGCCTCCTCAATTTCGGGTTCATCCTCGGCGAGGTTCGCGATCTCCTTTTCGTGTGCCTTCAGCGTGTCGCTTCCCCTCTGCTTGTATTCCAAGTAAGTCTTCAGATTCATGTATGGACGCTTCACTCCCACCGCCTCGGCCATGTCCCGCGTGAGGTAGAACATCCAGTAGTCGTCGTAAACCTCTTCGCCCAGCGAGGCAAACGGGCCGGAGCCACTGATCAATGTGGCGATGCTGTCGGCTGACCCGATGTTCTTGGTGTTTCCACTTCCAGGCCGGGCTGTCGCAATACGGAACTTCGGTTGAGCGAAGAACTCGAAGTCTTTGATGACGGACGGAATCTTGGCGAGGTCGGCAAGAGAGAACTGCTTTCTCTCATCCGCCACGTCGTCGCACTTGGTGTAGATGACTCCCAGAACGAAGTGCGCAGCGTATTGGCTGTACGGGTAGAGGGTGTTCTTGTTGCTATCCCGATTCCTGAAATAGCCGGTGAACGCACCGAGCGTCATGCCATTCACTTTGGTTTCGCTTTCCCGGTAGGTGCTCTTGATGTCCACCGCGAACCGATTGCCAGATGCTTTGTGCGTGAAGGTCAGGTCGGGATAGAAATTTTGGTGCTGGCACAGCTCAATTTCCAATCCGTGTTTCTTGGCGAACTCGACGAACATCGGGAACAAGAGCAGTTCCAACACCTTCGAAACAATCTTCGTGTCAACCGAGATGGAATAAACGCGCTGATAAACGTCGATGAACCCCTTGATGATCCACTCTCCCTCGTTGGTGGCAACGGCCTTGGCGAACGAGGACGCATGCTCCTGGAGGTGTTTGAGGAATTGTTCGGGGGTCATCGTGATGGCGTGGAGTGTACTTGAGATATTGTCATTTCAAAAGCTCATTTAACAGGGGGCTGCTTCGCTTAGCGATACAGGCGGTCAACCCATCATCAAGTCTGCGTGCGAAAGGTGGAGGCGAACAACTTCGCTCCCCGGTCCGTGGCGATCAGGCTCACTTCCTTTTCGCGCTCTGGCTGATGGCGCAGCATCGCCAGAGCGAGGCGCTAGGAGTCGGTCAAGGGTCGCGGCAAGGGAGCGAGGTCGGGTGCGATGAATGTCGCCTTGGCCTCGGGTGACATGATGAGGTCACGGGAGTAGAACAGGAGAAGGGTGCGCTTTTGCGTGAGCTGGGTCTGGGCGTCGAGGAAGGCATCGGCGGAAGCGGCGGGGCCGAACTGGCGGAGCGTGGTGTGGACGAGTTTGAACTAAGCCTGAGTCATCGTCTCGTGATAGCCGCCCGTCGGGGTGTCGGCGATGCCTCGCGCGGCATTGTAGGCGCGAATGCCTGCGCGCATCCGACACAGTGCTTCATCGAAAGGGAAACGTGTGAGCTGGAGGTAGGCGATCTTGAGATGCGCGCGGTGATTCCAGCATTCGAGTGGAAGCGACTGGTCCTCGAACTGTCGCAGGAATTCATCGTCGATTTCAAAGTGCATGTCGGTGTTGTTTGATGGCAGGTTCGGGATGCAAGCACCGTCATGCGATCACCGATCCGTGGCGATCAGGCTCACTTCCTTTTCGCGCTCCGGCTGATGGCGCAACAGCGAAGTGTGCAGCATTGCCATCGCGAGAGTGTCGCAGCGTGATGCGGCGGAATAGACGTTCTCGCGCACGGAGGCGCGGGGCAGCGGGCTGTCGTCCGGCCAGAACTTCTTCGCGCCCCAGGTGGCGAACCATTCGGCACGGGCGAGGTATTTGTTATCCTGCGTCATCTTGAAGGCGGCATTCAAGAGGATGATCGCGTTGCCGATGGATCCCGCTTCGATGTCGGGCTTGCGCTCACCCTTGGTCGCGGGCTTTTCGTTGAGCGCGGCGTCGGGATCGGCGGTGAGATAGTTGTCGGCACAGGCGA